>JAUNLX010000011.1 GCA_030532035.1 Clostridia bacterium
ATTATATCACTACTTTTATAATTTGTGTATAATTCTTGACTAAATTTTATATTTTTATTTTAAAATAAGATAAAAAATTCCTTAGATATTTTCTAAAGTCTAATTATAAAAACTTATTTTAAATAAAAAAATTCCCGCCTAAGCGGGAATTTAATTTAATATTCTCTTTCAGAATAATGATGAGCCTCTTCAAGCATCATATCTTTAACTTTCATTAACTTAGTTATGGTGCTTCTCTCATCTTCATCGAGCTTCATTTTGATATAAGTGATAGTCTCTTTGTATTGAGGAATCATAACATGCTCAAGCGCATTAACTCTTCTTCTTGTTTTTTCGATTTCAGACGCCATTAGCTGACAAGATTTTTCAATCTCTGCAAGTTTTAGCATTTTCGGCATTATATCCGATAAAGCGGAAACTGCGTCATCTAAATCACAGGAAGTAAAGGAATATCCATAAGAATAAATATCATTTGTATCAGAAGTTTTATATTGAACTTTAAACTCTGGAATCAACACGCTCATTACATTTTTATTTTCGATTTTAAGGCTCATTTTCTGCATAGGGAGCATTAGAGCAACATTCAGACTTTCGTCGCTCATAACCGAACGCGCAATTGCCATATGAGCGTTTGCAATTCTTATCTGTTCTTCAACTTCTCGACGAAGTTTTTTATTTTCACGGACAAGATCAATAAACTGTCTCATAAGCTCGTCACGCTTATCCTTAAGTAACTTGTGTCCTTTTGTTGCGACAGCAAGCTTTTTCTTAAGGTTGGAAAGCTCCATCCTGGTAGGATTTACATTAAGTTTAGCCAAAAAATCTCACCTACTTTTTATCATAATACATATCGAGCATATCATCGCCGATACGTTTGAGTTCGTGTCTTGGAAGCATTCTCAAAAGTTCCCAACCAAGATCCAGTGTTTCTTCAATGGTTCTGTTTGCATTGAAACCTTGAGAAACATATCTCTTCTCAAATTCATCGGAGAATTTTGCATAAAGCAAGTCAATATCGGTAAGTGCAGCTTCACCTAAAATTGTCATAAGTTCTTTAGCATCCTTACCTCTTGAGTAAGCAGCAAACAACTGGTTCATTGTAGAAGAGTGGTCTGCTCTTGTCTTGCCCTCACCTGTTCCCTTATCTTTAAGACGAGAAAGAGAAGGAAGAACATCAACGGGAGGTGTGATTCCTCTACGGTTTAGCTCACGAGAAAGGATTATCTGCCCTTCAGTTATATAACCTGTGAGGTCGGGAATTGGGTGAGTTTTATCATCTTCAGGCATTGTAAGGATTGGAATCATTGTGATAGAACCATCCTTGCCCTTTTGACGACCTGCTCTTTCATACATAGTTGCAAGGTCAGTATAAAGATAACCAGGATAACCTCTTCTTCCGGGAACTTCTTTTCTTGCTGCAGAAACTTCACGAAGTGCGTCAGCATAGTTTGTGATGTCTGTAAGAATAACCAAAACATGCATTCCCTTTTCAAAAGCTAAGAATTCAGCGCAGGTAAGTGCCATTTTTGGTGTTGCAATTCTTTCAACAGCGGGGTCATCAGCAAGGTTTGTAAATACAACTGTTCTGTCGATTGCTCCAGTTTCTCTAAAGCTTTCAACAAAGAAGTTCGATTCTTCAAAGGTAATACCAAGTGCGCCGAAAACAACGGCAAACTTTTCATCTTTACCTAAAACTTTAGCCTGTCTTGCAATCTGAGCTGCAAGCTCAGCATGAGGAAGACCAGAAGCCGAGAAAATAGGTAATTTCTGTCCTCTAACAAGTGTATTGAGTCCGTCAATAGCACTTACTCCTGTTTGAATAAATTCTGACGGGAAATCACGAGCTGCAGGATTCATTGGAGCACCGTTAACATCAAGTCTTTTCTCGGGAATTATTTCGGGTCCACCGTCAATTGGGTTTCCAAGACCGTCAAAAACACGACCTAACATATCTTCGGAAACGCCAAGTTCCATTTGGTGTCCTGAAAATCTAACTTTACTTTCAGAAAGGTTAATTCCAGCAGAGCTTTCGAAAAGCTGAACTAAAGCATTTGTTCCGTCAATTTCCAAAATTTTACAACGACGAGTTTCGCCATTAGCAAGTTCAATTTCTCCAAGTTCTCCATATGTAACGCCTTCAACATCTCTGATTAACATTAAAGGACCGGCTACTTCTTGAATACTTCTATACTCTTTAGGCATCAGTATTCCTCCTTTCGTGCAACAGCGTCATTAAGTTGTGCTGCAAGGTCTCTTTCAACCTTTTCATATGAAGATTCAACATTTTCTTCTTGAGTATACTTAAATCTACCAATTGCTTCTCTAACGGGAAGAGCAATGATGTCGTTTATGTTAGCTCCTTGATTGAGTGCTTCCATTGAACGCTCGTAGAAGTTTACAACAAGTTGCATCATTCTATATTGCTTTTGAAGTGAAGTATATGTATCAACTTCATGGAAAGCAAGTTGATGTAAAAAGTCTTCACGAATTGAGCGAGAAGCTTCCATTGTAAGTCTGTCTGGATCTGAAAGTGCATCCATACCAACCATTTTTACAATTTCTTCAAGTTTTGATTCTTCAGAAAGAAGACCGAGCATTTTTCCTCTGAGTGTCATCCAATCATCGGCAACATTTCCGTTAAACCATTGACCGAGTTGATCGGCATAAAGTGAATAACTTGTCAACCAGTTGATTGCGGGGAAGTGTCTCTTATATGCAAGTGCAGCATCCAAAGCCCAGAAAACTTTAACGATTCTGAGTGTTGCCTGAGAAACAGGTTCAGATATATCTCCTCCGGGAGGTGATACAGCTCCTATAACTGTCAAAGCGCCTTCTCTGTCATCTTTTCCCAAAGATATAACTCTTCCAGCTCTTTCATAGAACTGAGCTATACGGGAAGCAAGGTAAGCGGGATATCCCTCTTCACCAGGCATTTCTTCAAGTCTTCCTGACATTTCACGAAGAGCTTCAGCCCAACGAGAAGTAGAGTCCGCCATAAGTGCTACACTGTATCCCATATCTCTGAAATATTCTGCAATTGTGATTCCTGTGTAAACAGAAGCCTCACGAGCAGCAACAGGCATATCAGATGTATTGGCAATAAGCACTGTTCTCTCCATAAGAGATTTACCGGTGTGTGGGTCGATTAATTCGGGGAATTCATTCAAAACTTCCGTCATTTCGTTACCACGCTCACCGCAACCGATATAAACAACAACATCGGCTTCAGCCCATTTTGCAAGTTGGTGCTGAGTAACTGTTTTTCCACTTCCGAAAGGTCCTGGAATAGCTGCTACCCCACCTTTAGCAATTGGGAACATTGCATCGACAACTCTCTGACCTGTAACGAGAGGTTTATCGGGATTAATCTTTTGCTTGTATGGTCTGCCTACACGAACAGGCCATTTTTGCATCATTGTAAGTTTTTCAACATTTCCGTCTTTTTCAATTTCAGCGATAACTTCTTCAACAGTTTTATCACTTTCTTCGATAGACTTTATAACTCCACCTTTACTGTTTGGCGGAACCATAATTTTATGGCTGATTATATCAGTTTCTTGAACAGTACCGATAATATCTCCAGCCTGCACTTCGTCGCCAACTTTTACAGTTGGTACAAAATGCCATTTTGTTTCTCTGTTAAGAGAAGATACTTCAATTCCTCTTGTGAGATTGTTTCCTGTTTTTTCAAGAATTTTCTCGAGAGGTCTTTGAATACCGTCAAATATTGAAGTAATAAGTCCCGGTCCCAATTCAACGGAAAGAGGAGCACCTGTTGATTCAACGGGTTCTCCGGTTCCAAGGCCGGAAGTTTCCTCATATACCTGAATTGAGGCCCTATCTTCGTGCATTTCTATTATTTCACCAATTAGTCTTTCGTTGCTGACACGCACAACGTCAAACATATTTGCGTTACGCATATCATCAGCGATAACCAAAGGTCCTGAAATTTTTGTAATAGTACCTTTAATCATTCAGTATCACTAGCCTTTCTAAATATTTTACTTGTCTGACAAAATGTCTGAACCAACCGCTTGTTCCACAGATTTTGAAACATTTCTCATTCCAAGTCCTGTATTTCCGTTTACACCAGGTATAAGTATTATTGCTGGTGTCGGTTCACTTGCATATCTGTCAATTTCTTTTTCAATTTGTGAAGCCAAGTATTCTGTAATATATATTACAGCATAATCTGAAGCCACAAGTTGTCTAAGACAAGTAACGGCTTCATCGGGATCATCCATAGGAAAGATAGTGAGACCGATTGAGGCAAAGCCGTAGATACTGTCTTTATCTCCCATTACGGCTACCTTATACATAAAGTGATCTCACCCTCTCTCTTATAACATCTGCGGACAAATCATTTTTCTTTGCCGCAAGAATTATTCTTATAGTCTTTAATTCGGTTTCTTTAGCGATATAATATGCGATTAAAGGTCCCATACCAAAGTAATTTGCTTTTTCAGGTTTAACCTGTTGCATAATTAAATCATCGCACCATTTTTCAAAAGATGAAAAACTGGTTTCAAGATATTTTTTGGCATCTTCATAAGGTGTTTCTAAGAGTGCATTCAAAAATGCTTCTTTTCCACCAAGTGCAGCCTGTATCATATCTTCTTTTGAAAGTGTATCGCACTCTGAAACAGAAAGTCTCATATATTCTTCAGATTTATTTGTGAGAATACATCTGTAAAGATTTTTAATGTTTGCAGTTGCACAAAAAACTTCTGCAACATCTCTGCACAGCTTAACTTTCGTTTCTTTCGCTTTTGTTAAAATTATATCTAAAGTGGCCTTATCGATTATCGCATCGGCAACTTGACCGTTTCCGGTCTCGGTTAAGACACCATATGCTTGTTTTGCAACTTGCACCATATATTCGGGCAAATCATCAAACTTGCGTTTTGCAACCAAATCTTTTATTTCTTCAACTGAATTAATAGTTGGAAAAATGTAATTTTCGGATTGGTCTTGTTGAGCAACTATAGATTTAAGAGCAGCTTTCAAAGCATGCATATCATTTTTTACTATGAGAAAATCTAAATCATTGTCATATGGCATAACTTCATTTAGAAAGTCCCACGTTTTTTTAGCATACCTTTTAAGCATTGCACTGTAATCTTCGCCGGCATTAATTTCACCGAAACCAGATTCCATGAGCTTTCTCAAAGAAAAATCATAGTCTCCGCCGCTGATCAACTGCTCAATGTCATTTTCACCGAGTAATGACAGCTCATTTGCCTTAATACGAGCCACTGCATAGGTATAGTCATATTGATTCATTAATATACTCCTCTCGCAATGGTCTTAAGCAAACAATATTTTGTATATTTTATCTTTTAACTGGTCTTTTATGTCTGAAGCAAGGGCGTCAAAAGTACAATTTATATCGACTTCTCCATATTCAAGTACAACGCCATTTTTAATTGCAATAGGTTCATTTGAAATCACAAGCTTTGCCTCATCGCTTAAAAGTGAATTTAAGTCTGATTCAAAGTTTGCTGGAAGTCTATCCAAATCTCTTTTTGAGAAAAAGGCAACACCCTGCTTATTTGATGCATACTTCTTTACAAGCTTTTTGATAACATCAAAATATTCACTATCCGGGAGGTCGTTTAACTGCGAAAGTGCAGAATTAATAGAATCTTCAATTATTTCATTTTCTGTCTCAAGTTTTGTATTTTGTGAATCTAATTTAGCCGAAGATTCAGCTCTTGCAATAATGTTGTCAGCTTCTTTTTCAGCATTTTCAAGAGAAAGTTTACTCTGTTTTTCAGCTTCTTCTTTAGCTTTTGCAAGTATTTCAGAAGCTTCTGTCTCTGCCTGAAAAATAATGTTTTCAACCTTTGCAGCAGAATCGGCGGAAATTTTATTCAATATATTTTCTAATCCTGCCATTTTTTCCTCCTTATTTATTTCTTCTTATATGTATGTTGGATTATTTTACATATTGTAAAAGAAGAATTGAAATAAGAAGTGCTAAAACTGCATATGTTTCAACCATCGCTGAGAAGATGATTGCTTTACCACTCTGTGTGGGTTGTTTTGCTGTAAGTGAACATCCAGCAACAGCAACCTTAGCCTGCCAAATAGCTGATAAAAGACCAACGATTGCAATTGGAAGACCTGCAACTAAAAGTCCGCCACCCTGTGCAATTGTAAGTGAGTAATCAAAAGCTCTGATTTTGTTCATCATTAAGAATCCAGCAAGGAATCCGTAAAGACCCTGTGTACCAGGCAAAATTTCCAAAATAAGAACTTTACCGAACTTTGAAGGATCTTCTGTAACTACTGCTGCAGCTGATTGACCAACAAGACCAACGCCCACTGCTGAACCTACACCAGACAGGATAACTGCAAGTGCTACCCCTAAAATTCCTAAAACAATACCTAAATATGCTGACATAATCAATTTTCCTCCTTGATTTTAAATGTTTGTGTATTTATTCTTAAAGGTTGGAATTGCTTTCCGCCACCTTCATAGAACTTTCCGAAGAACTCAACATATTGCAAACGATTGGCGTGAACATAAGCGCCTATTAAGTTGATTCCGAGGTTGATTGTATGTCCCAAGAAAGCAATTATTACAAATGCTATTGGACTTCCAATCATTGCAGCGAGTTCATTTATAACCGAGGCTATAACTCCCGTACATAAGCCGAGAGCAAGAAGTCTCGCATAGGAGAGAACGTCTCCTAAGTATCCAGATGCGGCTCCGTAAACATCATTTAATCCAGTGCCGAATCCTGCAATAACTTTTACGAATTTTTCTTTATTTTTAATCGCTGTAAGTACTGGTGCAATTATCATAAGCACTACTCCAGCAAGTAAAATTATAGTAAAGACTTTAGAATAGTCATTCAAAAAGTTATCAATAAAAGCTGTTCTCGGATTTATTGCCAATGTGTCACCGCCGATTTGGCTATTTATTATCGGTAAAACTCCGATTAAAAGAAGTATGGGTGCTAAGTTGGTCAGTAGTCCTTCGAGATAAAGCTTTTGTTTCTTCATCATCTTATACATATTTGCCAACAGTCCTGCAATCAAATGTATAATTCCTATGAAGAAGCAGAAAAGTAAAAATGCGGTTGTATAATCTAATGTATTAAACCAATATAGATGGTTTGTAGTGATGAAATCGGGTGCTTTGGTTTTGAGTCCTCCGGCAATATATGCAGGTAAATCTCCAAACCAGCTGTTGAACATCATTCCCCAGAATGTTGTACCAATTCCGAAGAAAAGTCCAAAGTTTACGGTCTTGCGTTTTTCCGGCTCAAGTTTATATTTTATTTTAATAAACAGACAAGCAAGAACCATTAAGATACCGTAACCAGCGTCACCAAGCATCATTCCAGCAAGCATAAAATAGAAGAAAGTCATTATTGGGTTTGGATCGATGTCTTTGTGTGAAGGTGGAGAATACATATCTGTAATAGACTCCATAGTAGCAGGCAAAGCCTTGCTTTCCACAGCTGTCGGAACCGTTTCGTTCTCATCGTCATAATCAGGATCGATTACATTATATGCAATGTCGAATTTCGATTCGATTTTATTGAGAAATTCATCAAGATATTTTGTAGGTATATATCCCGTTATAATGAAAACATTGTTGGCGACTTTCATATCTTTGATTGCGTCATATTTGTCATATCTGAGAGTAAGACAATCATTCAAGAATTTTATTTCTTTTCTGAAATTTGCCTTTTCTTGAATTTTTTCTTTACAGTTCTCAATTTTCTTTTCGCAATCTTCTATCTTTTTGGTAAGACGATCATGTCTAACCTGAGGCGGATGCCTCGTAGGATCAACTACGGGAGTAAATTCAAGACTTCTCATCAAAGTCGATAATTTTTCCCCGTCTTCTTTTTTTGAAACGGCAGCAACTGCAGTCATACTTTTGGTTTGGCTGATTATTTCAAAATCGCAATCGAGATCGGGTGCGATTTGCGCCGCTTTTTGTGCTATATCATTTGAAGATTTATAAGGCGTTGTGCTTGTTCCAAAAAATACAGCAGTGTTGTCCGTACCTGTAAAAGATGTAGGCACATTCAGAGAAAGCCAAGGTTGAATTATTTCAAGTCCGGTTTTTGCTCTGATTATCTCTACCTTTGCATCATTTATTTGTTTATCCAAAGATAAAATTGAATAGCAGACATTTAAGATTTCATCAATATTTTGAAGTTCTTTTGTAAATTCAGAAACGCTCATTTCTTTTCTGGGTTCAAATGAACTAAACATCGATGTTTTTTCAGGTTTATATTCGTCGAGAACTTTTAAAGTTTCTTGAGCTTTTTCCTGAAATTCCGCAAATTTATTGCAAATCTCTTCGCTGTTAATTTTTGTCAAGACCTCATCGTCACTGTCTACAGATACAAGTTGCAATTTACCGATTCTCTGTATCATATCGATAAGAGCTTCACTGTCTCTAAGCAAAGCAACGATTTCTATCTTCTTCATATCTAATATAGCCATAAAACACCTCCTCTTCTAAAATAAAAAATGTCCCTTTAAATTTAAAAACTTAAGGGATAATAGCCTCCATCACTGCATTAATAGCATCCTGTGTTTTGGCTAAAGTATTCTTTTTTAGATCGGAAGCAAATTTTGCGGCTTTTGCATGTTCAAAATCCTTTATATCCAATGCCTTTTTCTTGGCATTTTCAATAAGCTCTCCAGCCTTTGACAAATCGGCTTTTTTCGCTTCAGAAATAAGCTCCTCAGCCTTTGCCTTGGCGTCGGAAATTATTTCAGCTGCTCTTGCCACAGCTTTTTCATCATTTGAAACTGCGTCTTTTTCAGCTTTCAAAACCTTGCTTATCATTTCAGAGGCCACGTCCGTATCACCCTTTCTTCAATTAAAATTTTACTTGATAATTATATCAATTAAGGGGTGTAAAAGCAACAAATTCACAAATCATTTACACTAAATTACCTATAAATTAGGAAATATGTACATATTGACAATACAGAGAAAAAATTTTGTAAGATTAATCAAAATTATAAAAAAATTTGCAAAATAAAATTTATTTAAAGGTCTTTTTTTGGCTAATTTATAAATTTTTGAAAACAATTTTTTTCACTCATTTTTTCAATCAAAATTTTTTGTGAATTTGTTTGTAAAGATAATTTTACTATGTTAGAATAAATTAACAAAAATTGGAGGTTTGAAATGTCAACAGCTAATGATTCGGCAAAAAAAATGCGCTCTGGTCAGGTTGCGGGAAAATTGGGTATCATTGCCCTACCGGGTTGTGAAGAAATTGCAAAAAAAATAGACAAATATATCGTAAATTGGCGTAGTGAGGCTCTTAATTCAGATGAAAACTCACTCTTGTTCGAGGGATATTACAAAGACTCTTATATTATAAAAACAAACCTGCCGAGATTCGGTACAGGCGAAGCAAAAGCAGTTATAAATCAATCAGTACGAGGATATGACATCTTTATATTGATTGATGCTTTTAATTACAGCGAAACTTTCAGTATGCATGGAATTGAAGTACCAATGTCTCCAGACGATCATTTTAACAATCTAAAAAGAGTAATAGCTGCAATGGGTGGAAAACCGAGGCGAATTACCGTAATTATGCCTATGTTATATGAGGGAAGACAACATAAGAGAACTTCAAGAGAATCACTTGACTGTGCTATGGCTTTGAGCGAATTATGCAATCTCTATAATGTAGATAGCATACTCACAGTTGACGCTCACGATGCCAGAGTACAAAATGCTATTCCACTCAAAGGTTTTGAAAATGTTTCGCCAGTTTATCAAATGATAAAATCATTCGTAAAAAATGTTGACAACATTCATTTAGATAAAGAACATACTTTAATAGTATCTCCAGATGAGGGCGGTATGTCCAGATGTATTTACTATGCAACCGTTTTGGGCTTAGATGTCGGAATGTTCTACAAAAGACGAGATTATTCCACAATCGTAAATGGAAGAAATCCGATTATTTCCCATGAATTTTTGGGAGACGATGTCAAAGGTATGGATGTAATGGTCGTAGATGATATGATTTCTTCTGGTGATTCTATGATTGAAGTTGCAACAAGATTAAAAGAAAAAGGAGCAAAAAGAATTTTCATCTTCTCCTCCTTTGGAATTTTCTGCGAGGGACTCAACTCTTTCGATAAAGCATATGACGCAGGACTTATAACTAAAGTATTTACGACAAATCTTATATACCGTTCCCCAGAACTAAAAGCTCGTCCTTGGTATGTAGAAGTTGATATGTCAAAATATATTGCATATTTTATCGACAATATAAATAACGAACATTCTCTCGCCACTCTGTTAAATCCCGTTGACAGAATAAATTCTTTCTTAAAGAAAAACGGGCTTAAAGACTAAGATAACATTTCTAAAAATTCACTTTCATTCATTTTTTTGACGCCGAGTTCATCTGCTTTTTTCTCCTTTGAACCGGCGTCATCTCCTATTATTACATAATCTGTTTTTTTAGAGACACTATTTGAAACTTTTCCGCCGTTCTTTTCAATTAAATTTTTCATCTCATCCCTTGAATATGTCGGTAATTTCCCAGTGATAACAAATTTTAATCCCGATAATTTTTCAGACGAAATAGTTTTTTCATAACTCATATTCAAACCATAACTTTCAAGTTTTGAGATTAGATTTCTGTTTTCAGGTAGAGAGAAAAATTTTACTATGCTCTCTGCTGTGATTTGACCTATACCATCAATCTGTAACAACTGCTCTGTTGTTGCAGATTTTAATTTATCCATACTTTCGAGATTTTCAGCTATTATTTTAGCTGCTTTTTCTCCTACATAATTTATTCCCAAAGCATTTATAAATGAAGCTAAATCTTTGCTTTTAGACTTTTCTATTGCAGAAATTAAATTTTTTGCCGATTTTTCGCCAAAGCCTTCAAGATTTATTAAATCTTCTTCTTTTAATGCATATATATCTGCTGGAGATTTAATTAAATTATTGTCAATTAAAAGTTTTACAGTTTGTTCTCCCATCCCCTCAATATCCATGGCATTTTTTTCGCAAAAATGCGTGATATTATATAAAAGCCTTGATGGACAAGAAATATTTTCACATCTAACAGCGCTCATATTTTCATCTCTTACCACAGGAGCACTACATGACGGACATATTTTAGGATATTCAAAATAATCCTTGTTTTCATTGTAATCTAAATTGGACACAATTTCGGGAATTATCTCCCCTGCCTTTCGTATTGTAACTCTATCGCCGATTTGAAGTCTTCGAGATTTTATATAATCTTCATTGTGCAAAACGGCTCTCGAAACAGTTGAACCAGAAATGAAAACGGGTTCTAAAATTGCCGTCGGCGTCAAAGCTCCAGTTCTGCCAACATTTATTTCAATATCTAAAATTTTAGTTTCTTTTTCTTCGGGCTTATATTTAAATGCAACTGCCCATCTTGGAAATTTTGCAGTTGCTCCAAGCTCTTCTCTGAGATGTAAGTCATTTACTTTCACAACTGCACCATCAATGTCAAAGGCAAGAGAGCTTCTCATATCGCCAATTTTTTCAATGCTGTCTATTATTTCATCTTTTGTACTACATTTTTTATAATTTGGGACAATGGAAAAGCCTAAATCTTTAAGCTTTTCAAGGGCTTCTGCATGAGTATCAAAACTCATACCAGTAACAGATTGAACATTGAAAATAAAAATATCGAGTTTTCTTTTTGCCGTAATTTTACTATCTTTTTGTCTTAAAGAACCAGCTGCAGCATTTCTTGGATTTTTAAAAGGATCGGTTCCTCGCTCTAATTGTTCTTTGACTAAGTCATCAAAAACTGCTTTTCTCATATAGACTTCGCCGCGAACTTCAAGATTGTCATTTTTGAAATCTATCTCTTGAGGAATACTTTTTATAGTTTTTAAGTTCAGAGTAACATCTTCGCCAACATCTCCATTACCCCTTGTAGAACCACGAACAAGTAACCCATTTTCATATTCTAAAGAGCACGAAAGTCCGTCTATCTTAGGTTCTACAATAAAATCTATATCTTTATATTCTCTTTTTAAATTTTCAAAAAATGCAATTACTTCTTCATAGGAAAAAACATCACGCAGGCTATCCATTCTAACTCTATGTATAACGGGCGAAAATTGTTCGGACGCTTGTCCACCAACCTTTTTTGTCGGAGAATTATTTACAGCAAATTCCGGAAATTGTTCTTCTAAATCTCTAAGTTGTCTATATAAAATATCATATTCATAATCTGAAACTTCAGGATTGTCTTTATTATAATATGCGTCGGAATATTCATTTATTTTATTTCTGAGTTGTTCAATTTTATTTTTTATATCGTCTGACATTTTTCACTCCGTAAATTGAAATTTGTATATAATTATAAACGAAAAGAGAAAAATAGGAAACTCTCAACGGATAAATAATCTTTTTAACAATTGAGCTTAAATAAAGATATGATAAATAATGAAATTTAATTACTTTTACCAAAATAATTTCATATACTTCAATTATATGGCGTATGAGCTAAAGTTGTGATATAATTTTTTGGCAAAAGGAGGCCGTTATGGTTTTAGTATCTGACATCGGTAACTCTAATATTACTATTGGGATTTACGACGATGAAAAATTGATTATGAATGCAAGATTTTGTACTGATAAAAAGTACACTATAGATCAATTTGCTATTTCTTATCATGAGATTTTTAATATAAAAAAAATAAATATAGAACAAATCGAAGGTTCTATAATAAGTTCCGTTGTTCCCGAAATTACTATGCTTGTAAAAGAAGCTATAAAAATTGTAACTAAAGCGGATTCTCTAATAGTTGGTCCGGGGATTAAAACGGGACTGAATATTTTAATCGACAATCCAGCTGAACTTGGTGCAGATTTAGTCATTGCGTCCGTTGCAATCAAGAAAAAATATCCTCTTCCCTGTATCTGTTTTGATCTTGGAACAGCTACAAAGGTACTAGTTATAAATAAAAATGGAGAATTTATAGGTGGTGCAATAGCGCCAGGCGTAAAAGTTTCACTCAATGCGCTATCTTCTGGCACTTCTCTTTTACCTTATATAGGACTCGATATTCCTAAAAAATATATTGGAAAAAATACCTCTGATTGTATGCTTTCGGGCTCAGTTTTAGGCACCGTTGAAATGCTCAAAGGGCTTAAATCAAGAATGTCCGACGAAATTTCTGAAAAATTTAATACAACTGTAATGACAGGAGGAATTTCATCTGCAAAACTTGCCGAATATATGAATGATAATGTCATCTACGATGAATATCTTTTACTTGACGGCTTGAAAGAAATATATTTGAAAAACAAATAATTTATGCGTCGCATCTGAAAAGAGCGGCAGCAAGGAGGAAATTATGAAAGAAAAGAAAACCATGGTAAAAAGTCAGACTGAAAAAACAGTTAAACTAACACAGCTGGCATTTTTAATCGCACTGATAATTATTATGACCTTTACTCCTATCGGATATATTCCCATTGGTCCTCTGAAAATAACTCTGCTTTTAATTCCAGTTGTATTGGGAGCTATCTTACTTGGTCCATCAGGCGGTACAATTTGCGGTTTTGCTTTTGGAATGTCCAGTTTTATAACCTGTTTTACAGGAGATGCTTTCGGTGCAGCCTTAGTTGCAATAAATCCTTTCTACACTTTTATAACTTGCGTAGTTACAAGAACTATTATGGGATATTTAACTGGTTTGTTATTTAAAAAAATAAATAAAGATGAGAAAGTTTGGCCTCTCATCTTATCTTCATTAGTAGGCGTATGCCTAAACACTCTGTTATTTATGAGTGCAATAATTATATTTTTCAAAGATGCCCCAATTGTTGTTGGCTGGATGGAATCTCTCGGAACATCAAATTTATTTATGTTTGTAATTCTTGCTGTTGGAGTTAATTTCTTAGTGGAATTACTCGTAACGAGTATTTTATCAACAGCAATTGCTAAAGTTATTATTAAAGCTTTTAAGAAAACAAAAACTGCTTAATCTTTTTTATTTTTGAGCTTTACTATCTCTTCCATAAAAGTGTCTATATCGCTGAAATGTCTGTAAACAGAAGCAAATCTAACATAGGCAACTTCATCTAAATCTTTTAATGCTTCCATTACAAGTTCTCCAATAACGGCACTTCTAACTTCTCTTTCCAAAGAATTTTGCAATTTAGATTCTATATTGTTGACAACTTCGTCCATTTTTTGTGCTGAAACAGGTCTTTTTTCACAAGCAGCCATAATGCCTCTGAATAATTTTTCTCGGTCAAATGGCTCACGAGAATTGTCTTTTTTAATTACAATAAGCGGAACAGACTCAACAATTTCATAGGTTGTAAAGCGTTGACCGCATTTTGTACATTCTCTTCTACGCCTGATTTTTGCGCCCTCTTCTGTTGGTCGGGAATCTATAACTTTGCTATCATCATTTGAACAAAACGGACATTTCATACGCTCACTCCAATACGAAATTTTGTTGATTATATCACAGTTTGACATCAATTTTCAAACGAGAATACATATATCAAGTAAAGGAGATATTTTTGAATAATTCTAAAGTTAAACTTGTCGGAATTTCCGATTTAGGCGAAAAAATTTCTGCTGCAGCAGGTCGAATATCTACTCGAGAAGGCAAATGTTCAGATATGCTTTTATTGTCAAATGACGATGAAAAAAATATAAAATTTATTTCCAGAGTTACTGACAGTGGGCATAATTCTGTTGTTGAGCACACTTGTTTTAATTTTGTTTTTGAAGATGTTTCCGCTTTTTTTGAACAATTCTTAATTGAATTTAGGCTTATGTCTTTTACCGTAAAATCAAGAAGATATGTAGACTTCAATGAGGCGGGCTTTTATGTTCCAAATGGTATGGATAAATCAGATAAGGCAAAATATATAGAGCATATGAAAAGCTTGTTCAAGGCATATGGAGAACTTTTGAATTTAGATATATTAAAAGAAGATGCCAGATTTATTTTGCCCTACTGTCTTCACAGCAATATTTTTTGTACAGTAAATGGCAGAGAACTTCTTCATCTTCTATTTGCTATGATATATGGTAGAAAAAGTCATATAGATGAAATAAAAACTTTAGGCCTTTCGATGCTTGAACAGCTTAGAAAAAAAGCTCCTGGTATAGCCAATAATTTTGAAAAAAGAGCTGAGCTAAAACTCAAATCTCAGTCTAAAAATACAAAAATAAATATTTCAAAAAATTTAGATAAAAAACTTCCACTTGTGAATTTAATTTCTTTTCCCAATCTCTCTGAACAAATTCTACTTCATTCAACTCTTGTTTTTAACGGAGATTATTCAAATGAACAACTTGATAGTCTTATCCAAGACAAGACTTTTATGACAAAATATATAAAAGATTTAATAAACTCAGAAAGACCGAGAGAACTCGAAAATCTAAATTATACTTTTCAATTTAACGATGTTTCACTGCCCTGCCTCACTCATTTTTCAAGGCATAGAATTTGGTCAATAAACATTCCACCACTTGAAAATGTGAATAGAAATGAATTTAAAATTCCGCCAAGTATCTTAAAAAATAAAAAAGCTCTTGAAATTGTCGAACAAAAATTAGCTGAAAATATTGAGTTATATAATTTATTTGCCCAAAAATATTCTTCATCTATAACCTGTTATATACTCTTATCTGGAAACACACTTAGTTTTACTGGCACAATAAATGCCAGAGAGTTAATTTTATTTATGAAACTTAGAACTTGCAATCGTGCCCAATGGGAAATACAAGATTACGCAAACGAAATGCTTAATCTTATTAGAGAAAAATCTCCTGAAATATTCAATCATTATGGGCCCTCCTGTTTTGTTTTAGGTTACTGCCCCGAGGGTAAACTGACCTGTGGCAACATAAAATCAGTAATAGAAAAATATAGAGTTCAATAAAATTTTTATTTGCTTTTTTAATATTTAAGATTATCTAAATAAATAATTGAAATTCTCATATTCTTATGATAAAATCAATTCGCTTTTATGTTGACGAAGAAGAGTAGAAAGACCGTCTCAAAAAAGAGAAAGAAAATCGTGGCTGTGAGTTTTCTATTGAGATCCTTTTGAAGTTCACCTTCTGAGTAAAGCCGTTTGATTAGCGTTTAATCAGATTAAAGTGTTTGCTTAGGCAAAAATTCGGGTGGTACCGCGGAAAATTTTTTCGTCCCTATCTTTTTAGATAGGGGCGTTTTATTTAGCGGAAATTTTCATTTTTTGCGAGGTATTAATATGGAAGAAAAGTTAAAACTTATATGGGAAAACTTTGAAAAAAGAGTTTCTGATATTCAAAATGTCAAAGATTTAAATGACTTAAAAAGTGACATCTTAGGTAAAAAGAGTGAGTTAAATGCTTTACTCAAGGCTATTGGTCAAGCTTCAAAAGAAGATCGACCAAAATTTGGTCAAATGATCAATGAGCAAAGACAAAAAATTCAGAAAAAAATTGCCGATGTTCAAAATGAACTTGAAACAAGAGCCTTAAACAAAAAATTAAAGGAAGAAACTATTGATATAACTTTACCTGGGCATAAGGTAAATTTGGGGCACTCACATGTGCTTTCACAGACCTTAAGTGATGTGGAAAACATTTTTATATCTATGGGATTTCAAGTAGTAAATGGTCCCGAAATTGAAACTGATTATTATAATTTTGAGGCTTTAAATATTCCCAAAGATCACCCTGCAAGAGACACTCAAGACACTTTTTACATAAATGACAACTTGCTTTTGAGAACTCAAACTTCCCCTATGCAAATACATGTAATGGAAAATCAAAAGCCTCCTATTAGAATAATTGCACCGGGAAGAGTTTATAGAAGTGATACAGTTGACGCCACTCATTCCCCTATCTTTCATCAGGTTGAGGGACTTGTTATAGACAAAAATATAACTATGGGAAATCTTAAATGGACTTTGCAAGAATTTGCGAAAAAATTATATGGAGAAAATACTAAAATCAGACTACGCCCTCACCATTTTCAATTTACTGAACCATCTTGTGAAATTGATGTAACTTGCTTTAAATGTCAAGGCAAGGGCTGTCCGATGTGTAAAGATGAAGGATTTATTGAAATTTTAGGTGCTGGTATGGTACATCCCAATGTTTTGAGAAATTGCAATATCGATCCTGAAGTTTACTCGGGGTTTGCCTTTGGTCTCGGTCTGGAAAGACTGGCAATGTTCAAGTTTAACATTGACGATATGAGACTGTTTTACAAAAATGACACTCGTTTCTTGAGTCAATTTTAGGAGGAAATTTATATGAAATTATCTTTGAGATGGCTAAAAGATTATGTTGATATAGACAGCACGATTGAAGAATTTTGCGATAAAATGACAATTTCTGGCTCAAAAGTTGAGAGCTTTGAAAAAGAGGGAAAACAATTAAAAAATATTGTCGTTGGAAAAGTGGTAGATATATATCCTCACGAAGATTCCGACCATATGTTTGTCTGTAAAGTAGATGTTGGCGATAAAGTTTTACAGATTGTAACAGGTGCGCAAAATGTTAATAAAGGCGATTTTGCACCAGTTGCTTTAGACGGTTCTACTATTTTTGGCAATAAAGAAATAAAAAGTGGCATACTCAGAGGCGTTTTAAGTGACGGAATGCTCTGCTCTTTAGCAGAATTAGGACTTTCTAAAAATGATTTTCCCTATGCTATTGAAGATGGCATTTTCATTTTAGGCGATGATGTAGATAAAACTATCGGTAAAGATATAAAAGAAG
The DNA here is from genome assembly GCA_030532035.1 of Clostridia bacterium. Lineage (GTDB taxonomy): Bacteria > Bacillota > Clostridia > Oscillospirales > Acutalibacteraceae > JAUNLX01. The sequence goes on from JAUNLX010000011.1 coordinate 17,754, forward strand.
CTATCGGCTTAAATGACGATATAATTGATTTTGAAATAACTTCAAATAGAGCCGATTGTCTTTCAATTTTAGGACTTGCAGTTGAAGCTGGTGCAACTTTTGATAAAGAAGTTAAAATCGAAGAGCCGAATTTAAGTATTTCTGGTAATGAGATAAATGATTTATTGTCGATTGAAATTGAAGAAAATTCCGATTGTTTGAGATATATGGCTGGAATGGTAAAAAATATCAAAATACAACCATCTCCCCTATTTATCAGACAAAGACTGCGTGCCTGTGGAGTAAGACCTATCAATAACATTGTCGATATTACAAACTTTGTTATGCTGGAATACGGTCAACCTATGCACGCTTTCGATTCGCAGTATGTAAATGACAATAAAATTATTGTTCGAAAAGCTAAGGAAAATGAAAAAATTAAAACTCTTGACGATACAGATAGGGTTCTTTTAAAAACTGATACAGTGATAGCTGATTCAAGTAAACCTATTGCCGTTGCTGGCATTATGGGTGGAGAATTTAGTGGAATTACAAAAGACACAAAAAATGTAATTTTTGAGTCCGCTTGTTTTAATGGACCATCAGTCAGAAGAACTTCACAGAGACTCGGTCTTCGCACAGAAGCTTCTAATAGATTTGAAAAATCTTTGACGCCAGAGCTTTCTAAAAAATGCTTGTTTAGAGCTTTAGAGCTCTGCGAAAAATTGGGTGTCGGAGAAGTAGTTACTTCTGTAATTGACTGTTATCCTGAAAAAGCAGAAAAAAAGATTGTCGACTTCGATTACAAAAAAATCAATGAATTTATAGGCATAAATCTTTCTTATGAAGAGCAAAAAAATATATTGGAAAAAGTGAGATTTAAAGTAAATGAAGATAAAGTAGAAGTTCCATTTTTCAGAATTGATATTGATGGAATGGAAGATTTATCTGAAGAAATTGCAAGATTTTATGGATATGATAAAATTCCATCAGAAGCTCTCAAAGGAGCTGCTGTTGGTGGCAGATCTGATTTTCAAAATTTTGAAATTTCAACAAAAAACTTTTTACAAGCCTGCGGTTTGTCTGAAATTTATACTTATTCATTTTTCTCAGAGTCTGATTTTGATATGATTAATTTAGAAAAAGACGATAAACGCAGAAAATATGTTAAAATTCAAAATCCACTTGGCGACGACACTTCCATTTTAAGAACAACTGCTTTGCCGTCTATGTTAAAGGTTTTGACTAACAACTATAATTTCAAAAATCCAGAAGTTAAACTATATGAAATAGCTGCGATTTATGAAAAATCTGAACCAGTTCCAAAGGAAACGCAATATCTTACCATTGGTGGTTATGGAAAAAATACAGATTTTTATGAATTTAAGGGAATTATTGAAGAACTGTGTAAAAGATTGAATATAAATAACCTAAAATTTGAAAGATCAAATTATTCAGTACTACATCCGGGAAAATCTGCAAAAGTAATTGTAAACGGTATTCAAATAGGACAGTTCGGACAAATACATCCAAATGTCAAAAAAAATTACGATATTACTTCTCAAGTATTTGTTGGAGAATTTGACCTTGAAAAAATCTATGATTTAGCGAATTTTTCAAATGTATACAAACCCCTTCCAAAATATCCATCTATCGTTCGAGATTTGGCTCTTGTCTGCGATGAAGACCTTTTGTCGTACGAAGTCGAAAGTATTATAAAATCAGCAAATATCGACATTTTAGAGTCTGTTGAACTATTTGATATTTATAAGGGAGATAACATTCCCGCAGGCAAAAAAAGTTTAGCTTACAGTTTGATTTTTAGATCAAAAGACAAAACTTTGACCGATCGTGAATGTGATGAAAGTATTGCTTTGATAATTAAAAAACTTGCCGACAATCAAATTGTACTTAGAGAAATATAAAATCTTCTCTCTACAATTCTTGTCTTGCAATGCAATATAATATATAATAGTTATAGTTTTGTTTTTCGGAGGTGAATTATGAGCGATAAAACAATTCAATTTTCAATAAAAGACGATCATTACAACAAAAATAAGCAAATTCTACATTCAGTTTACGACGCTTTAGTAGAAAAAGGTTATAATCCAACGAGCCAAATTGTCGGTTATTTGCTTTCCGAAGATCCAACTTATATTACCACTCACAATAACGCTCGTTCACTTATAAGAAAAATTGATAGAGATGAATTGCTTCAAGAATTAGTTGAACATTACTTAAGATCTTAAGCTTAGGAAGGAATATAATTTGGAAAAATTTTTAGAATATAAAGGCAAACCACTCGTGCGTTCTGGAAATACACTATATTATGGAAATATGAAAGACCCCTATGTGTGTATGTTACAAGTGCTTTCAGAAAAAGAACTTGGCAAAGAAAAAATCGCAGACAAAGTAGCAGTAACCTTATTGAATACCGACCCCACTCTCCCACCCACTCAGGCAATAGTCAAAAGAAGTGAGCAAACTGGTATGTTTAATGCTGTTGATATTGCTGCTCTTTGGTTGGAAAAAATGTTGAAATAAAAATATACAAAAAAAATGGTGTAACCATAAATTTGGTTACACCATTTTTTTTTTATCTTTTCATTATTCTATTGATTTAATAACATCAGTATTTTTTCCAATAACTAAAAGATGTTGTTCTTTTTGAAAATGATGATCGGGGTCAACGGGATTTATATTGAATTTTTCTTTGACACCGATAATATTGAGATTATATTTTGCACGAACATTTACTTCTTTGATTGTTTTTCCTATCCACGATTTAGGAGTTTCAATTTCAAACATACCATAATCGTCCATAACTTCAAAATAGTCAACTACAAATGGGCTACTGTATCTTACAGCGGCCTTTTGAGCCATATCTTTTTCAGGATAAATAACAATATCTGCACCAATTTTTTTAAGAAGTTTCGCATGAATATCTCTGTCAGCTTTGCTCACTACTATTTGAGCACCCTTTTCTTTGATTAGAGAAGTTATTTCAAGCGATGATTGAAAGTCTTCACTAATGCAGACAAAGCACATATCGAAGTTGTTTATTCCCAGGCCATCTAAAACTTCAACATTTGTGCATTTCCCGATATATGCGCCTGTAACATAGGGAGCAATTGAATTGACTTTTTCTTCATTTTCATCGACTACAACGACTTCGTTGCCTAATTTTACAAGAGACTGTGCAAGATTTAATCCAAATCTTCCAAGTCCAATTACCAACATTGATCTCATAACTTCTCCTTTATACCATAATTTTTCCAGTCGGGTATCTGAGTAGAGCTTTCTTGTCTTTCAGTATAAATGTCATAAATACAGTCAAACTACCTACCCGTCCGCAAAACATCAATATAATCAAAATAATTTTTGAAATAGAATTTAGTTGTGCAGTTATTCCCGTTGTCAGTCCCACTGTTCCAAGTGCAGAAAAGACTTCAAATACAATATCAAATACACCAATTTCTTCAATTGCCGCAATTAAAAATGAGCCGACAACTGCAAGAGTTAAATATATTGTTGCGCTGGAAAAAACTTTTCTTATGACTTTATCTTCTATTCTTCTGTCAAAGATATTTACATCTTGGCTTCTCTTAAAGTAAGAAATCATAGAGAAAACCATAATAGAAAATACCGTTACTTTTACGCCACCACCCGTTGAGCCGGTTCCAGCACCAACGAACATTAAAAAAGCAGTCATAAATTTTGAAGCAGAACTCATTTCAGAAATTGGAACAAGATTAAATCCAGCTGTTCTTGGCGTTATAACTTGGAAAAAAGAAGCTCCTATTTTATGAATTAACGGCAATTCTTTAAGTGATTTATTGTAATCACAGATGAAATATACAATTGCAGATATGAAAATCAATGCAAAAGAAACAACTAACATTACTCTCGTATGTAGAGTATATTTTTTGAAATTATTTTTTTTATCTATTATTTCATTCCAAACAATAAATCCCAAACCACCACAAAAAATGAGAGTCATCAGTACGGTGTAGACAACAATGTCATTTTGAAAATATGTAACGGAAGAGAAAGGAGTTACACGCCCCATTATGTCGAACCCAGCATTACAAAAAGCAGATATAGAATGAAAAATACCCATCCATATGCCATTTTTCACCCCAAATTTTGGGATAAATCGAGTCATCAAAATTATAGAGCCAGTAAATTCAAAAAATGCAGTAATGGCAATTGTTCTTTTCAAAATACGAACAGAACCACCAGTATGAAAAAGGCTGAGTGAGTCTTGTATATATAATCTGTCTCGAATTTTTACTCTCTTTCCTGTAATAAGTGGAAGTGCAGTGAGTAAAGTCATAAACCCGAGTCCGCCAATTTGTATGAGTATCAAAATTATCAGTTGACCAAAAAAAGTGAATTTTGAATATGTGTCAAAAATAACTAAACCAGTAACACAGGTGGCGCTTGTTGCAGTAAAATAAGCCTCCAAAAGATTCAAATTTGCTCCTCTGGTTGAAATGGGCAACATAAGTAAAATTGCACCTAAGGTGATGATAGAAAAATAACCTAAGGAAAAAATATAAATTATAGGCATTTTCTTTTTTAGAACAGGTTCTTTTTTGGGTATAAATCTTTCCACGATCTACTTGCCAATGTCCTTTCTATAATGCATCTTGTCAAAATTTATTTGCTTAATCGCATAATATACCTTATCGAGTGCAGTTTGCAAGTTTTCTGCTCGAGAAGCAACACCTAAAACTCTGCCACCATTTGTCAAATATTCTCCGTTTTCTTTTTTAGTACCAGAATGATAAATGAAAACTTCATCATTATCTTTTAATTGACCTTTGTCACTTAATCCGTCTATCTTATATCCCTTTTCATATTTTTCAGGATATCCGCCGGAAGCAACCATAACGCAGGCAGCAGCACCTTTATAATTTTCTATTTCTATATCGTCAAGTTTTTCATCAACGACAGCGTCTAAAATGTCAATAAGTGGAGTTTTGAGCATGGGCAAAACAACTTGAGCTTCGGGATCTCCAAATCTGGAATTATATTCAATTACTTTCGGGCCGTTTTCTGTAAGCATTAGCCCAAAATATAAGCAACCTTTGAATGTTCTGCCCTCTTTGTTCATGCCCTCCATCGTGGGAATGAAAATTTCTTCAAAACAACGCTCTTCAATTTCCTTTGTGTAATAAGGGTTAGGAGAAATTGTTCCCATTCCACCTGTATTAAGTCCCCTATCATTGTCTAAAGCTCTTTTATGATCTTTTGACGACATCATTGGAACTAAAGTTTTACCGTCTGTAAAAGCTAAAACGGAAACTTCTGGACCACTTAAAAATTCTTCGGCAACAATTTTATCTCCAGCTTTTCCCATTTTTCGCTCTATCATCAAAGTATTTAAACCGTCAAGAGCTTCATTTTTATCCTTACAAATCAAAACACCCTTGCCAAGAGCAAGCCCATCCGCTTTCAATACAATCGGAAATTTTTTATAATTTTCGATATATTCTTTTGCGGAATTAAAATCTTCAAAAACTTCATATTCAGCGGTGGGAATATTATATTTTTTCATAAAGTTTTTAGAAAAAATTTTAGATGATTCAATTTCTGCAGCAGCTTTATTGGGCCCAAAAACTCTAAATCCAGCTTTTTCAAGTGCGTCAGTCATACCAATAGCGAGAGGGTCATCGGGAGCAACAAAAACTAAATCTACATCTAAATCTTTTGCAAGTGCAGTCATCTTGTCTATATCACAAGCGTCTACATCAAAACACTCTGCATAATCAGAGATGCCGCCATTGCCAGGTGCACAATAAATTTTTTCAACTTTGGGTGATTCAAGCAATTTCATAATAAGAGCATGCTCTCTTCCACCGCCACCAACCATTAAAATTTTCATATTATCTCCAAATCAATGATGAAATAGTCTTTCGCCTGTAAAAGCAAGCACCATATCGTACTTATTGCAAGTGTCGATAACATGGTCATCTCTTATAGAACCACCTGGTTCGGCTATATATTTAACTCCACTTTTATATGCTCTTTCAATATTGTCTCCAAAGGGGAAGAATGCGTCTGAAGCAAGTGAAACATTTTCAATTTTAGATAAATATTCTTTCTGTTCTGCTTTAGTAAATGGCTCTGGTTTTTCTGTGAAATATTTCTGCCACTCACCGTCTTTGAGAACATCTTCATATTCATCACTTATATAAACATCAATTGTATTATCTCTGTCAGGGCGTCTAATATCGTCCTTAAATGGAAGATTCATAACTTTGTCGCTCTGTCTCAAATGCCAAATATCAGCTTTATTTCCCGCAAGTCTTGTACAGTGAATTCTGGACTGTTGACCTGCACCAACGCCTATTGCCTGACCATCTTTTGCATAGCAAACTGAATTTGACTGAGTATATTTTAGTGTTATAAGAGCAATCATTAAATCGAGCTTTGCTTCTTCTGTAAATTCTTTATTTTCTGAAACAATATTTGTCAAACTATCTCTGTTAATTACAAGCTCATTTCTATTCTGTGAAAAAGTAATTCCGAAAACATCTTTTGTTTCGATTGGCTCTGATTTGTAATTTTCATCTATTTTAATAATCGCATAATTTCCCTTTTTCTTCGATTTAAGTATTTCTAAGGCTTCTGGACTATATGAGGGAGCGATTATTCCGTCTGAAACTTCTCTTTTAATAAGATTTGCAGTTTGAACGTCACATTCATCTGAAAGTGCAATAAAATCTCCATACGAAGACATTCTATCTGCACCACGAGCCTTTGCATAAGCTGTTGCCAGAGGCGAAAGCTCAAGGTCGTTTACAAAATACATCTTTTTAAGAGTATCACTCATAGGCGTTGCAACTGCTGCACCTGCTGGACTTACATGCTTAAATGAAGCAGCAGCCGGCAAATTACAGGCCTCTTTTAACTCTTTTACAAGCTGATAGCTATTAAATGCATCTAATAAATTTATGTATCCTGGTCTGCCATTTAATATCTCAATAGGCAAATCTTTTCCGTCTTTCATAAAAATTTTAGCTGGCTTTTGATTTGGATTACAACCATATTTCAAAACAAATTCTTTCATAATACTCCCCTTTTTATTTTATATATTTTTCTATTTTACATATGATTTTGAAATTCTTTTTGATAATACGAATGCTATTAAAATTCCAACAATGGAAATTGCAAATTGAATTAGATAAATTTTAGTATAACTTAATCCGAGATCAATGAGTTTTCCAAAGGATACTGGGAAAAAAGATGAAATAAGCACATTCAAATTAATTAGAGCAAAATTAAATGAGTAATGCTCTTTGCCAAAAGCTTCCTTTATAAATTTTGCATTCATTGGCGGAATTCCGGCAAAAGAAGCTCCCCCTAAGATTAAAATCATAATCGCAATTACTATATTTACTTTGATTGCAGAAGTCAAGGAAAGCAAAGCATAAGTAATAATTAGCATAAGAGGTGCGACAAAAAGTGAATGTTTTATATCTATCTTGTCGAGAATGAAGCCATGTAAAACTCTTCCTGCTCCATTTGCTATTGCGACAAGTCCACTTAAGACAGTTATATATTTTATTATATCAACATTTATCTGAGAAATGATAATTTTATTTGCATGAGAGATTAAAATAAATCCTATTCCAGAAAAAAGTATCGTAAAGATAAAAAAGATATAAAAATCGAAAGATTTAAAAATATTATTTTTTTCTGTATTAGTTTCAGAATAAGTTTGATTTTCATTTTTCGGTAATTTTATTAAAAAAGCTGAAAGACTACCTAAAACTCCAAAAATTAAGGCAAGTAAAATATAAATATGTTTAAACGAGGGCAAAATTTCAATTAAAAGCTTATATACAAACCCCATAACAAAGGCGCCTAAGCCATAAGCCATAAGTAATATACCACTTGTTTTTCCAACATTTTCTTCGTCGATTAAAACAACTATTCCAAGACAAACATTGTAAATAATCCCTGCACCCATTCCACAAAACAGAGAATATGTTAAAAATAATAAATTAAAATTTTTAACCAAGATAGACAATGCAAGCCCCAAAGAAATAAAAATTATTCCCGAAAAAAGAATAATCTTTCGTGAGATTTTCGACGATAATTTCCCCGCTATCAAACCGCCTATACAAAAGAAAATCATACATACGGTAAATACAAGCGAGCTTTTAGCGTCTGGAACATTTCCAAAAGAGCTTATCAAATCAGGAGAAATTGCAGACCAAGCATATACAAGCCCTGCAATCATCATCTCAATTGTTATTAAAATAATATTTCGAACTTTAATGCAAATCACCCTCAATAAATCAGCCCCTGTAATAAAAACAGGGACTGTAAATTTATTCTGCTTCCATAATGCGTTTGAATTCTTCTGAGCCCATTTTTTCTTTTTCTAATAAGTAAGACGCAACTTTATGAAGCTTATCAACATGTTCTTTCAAAAGATCGTTACATTTATTGTAAGCTCTTGAAATTATTTTAGAAATCTCTCTGTCAATTTCTGAAGCAGTGGTTTCAGAATAATTTCTTGTATGAGAAAAATCTTTGCCGAGGAAAACTTCATCATTACCCGATCCAAAGGTAATTGGACCTAAGGCGTCACTCATTCCATATTTAGTAACCATTTTTCTGGCAATATCTGTGGCTCTTTCGATGTCATTTGAAGCTCCGGTAGATATATCTTCCATAATAAGAGCTTCTGCCACTCTACCACCAAGCAAAGATACAAGTTCTTGCTGCATATATTTTTTAGAAGTGTAAGTTCTGTCTTCGCCAGGAATAGACATGGTATATCCTCCTGCTAAACCTCTTGGAATAATAGAGATTTGATGAACTGGATCTAAAAGTGGCAAGAAATAATTTGTAACTGCGTGTCCTGCTTCATGATATGCAGTAAGTCTTTTTTCATTTTCAGAAATCTTTCTTGATTTTTTCTCGGTTCCAACAATAACTTTAACAGTTGCCTCTTCAATTTCTGGCATAGTTATTGCCTTTAATCCATTTCTTGCAGCAAGCAAAGCAGCTTCATTTAAGAGATTTTCCAAATCAGCACCAGTAAATCCAGCTGTAGCTTTTGCAATATCATGTAAATTTACATCTGGAGCAAGTGGCTTATTTTTTGCATGAACTTTGAGAATAGCAAATCTGCCCTCTATATCTGGATAGCTGACTGCTATCTGTCTATCGAAACGACCTGGACGCAATAAAGCTGGGTCTAAAATATCTGGTCTGTTAGTTGCCGCCATAACGACAACTCCTTCATTTACACCAAATCCATCCATTTCAACTAAAAGTTGGTTTAAAGTCTGTTCTCTTTCATCGTGTCCGCCGCCCATTCCAGCGCCTCTGTGTCTACCCACAGCATCAATTTCATCAATAAAAATTATTGACGGTGAATTTTTCTTTGCGGTATCAAAGAGGTCTCTAACTCTCGAAGCACCTACACCGACATACATTTCAACAAAATCAGAACCTGAAATTGAGAAAAATGGGGCATTTGCTTCTCCGGCTACAGCTCTTGCAAGTAAAGTTTTACCAGTTCCCGGAGGACCTACAAGTAAAACTCCATGAGGAATTCTTGCACCTAAATTATTAAATTTGCCTGGTTCCTTTAAGAACTCAACAACTTCTTTGAGCTCTTCTTTTTCTTCATCACAACCAGCAACATCGTCAAAAGTCGTCTTTTTCTTTTCATCTTTTCCAGATTTAATTTTGGCTTTTCCGAAAAACATCGCCTTATTATTTTCGCCGATGACAGTTTGATTCATTTTCTTAAACATATAGAAAATAAATCCTACCAAAAGCAGAGAAAAGATTATAGATGGTAAAACATTCAAAAGCCACGATCTTGATACGCCTTGAACATAGTCAATTTTAATTGGTTTATCAGGATTTGCTTTATTATATGCACGCACATCGTCATGAACATCTTTAATAAAAATATTCACATTCGGAACTTTGAATTGCTTGCTCTCTTTTTCATTTTTGAGTTTATAAGTTAATTTTCCATTACTTAAATCAAGACTGTATTCCGTAACTTGCTGTTGATCAAAATTTTGTAAAAGTTGATAATACTGCTCTTTATCAGTAGTATTTCGGTCAAGTCCAAAATATATGAAAAAAATAAAAATCAAAGGAAGTATCAGCCAAATAAGTGAAGCAAGCCCATTTTTCTTTTCGGGTGGCTGAGGTTTTTTTAAGTTTTTATCGTCCATTTTATCTCTCCATTTTCTATTCGTAAACTTCGGGTTTCAAAACCCCTACATATGGCAAGTTTCTATATCTCTGATTAAAATCAAGTCCATAACCAACGACAAATTCATCTGGAATTTTTGCGCCGACATAGTCTGCTTCAATATCTGTTGCTCTTCTATCAGGTTTATCCAAAAAAGTACAAAGCTTGAGACTTTTCGGATTTCGTGTTCGTAAAATTTCTAAAAGAGAACAGAGTGTTCTGCCAGTATCTAAAATGTCTTCGACCATCAAAACATCTAAGTCCGATAAATCAATATCTAAATCTTTTACGATTTTGACTTTTCCAGAGCTAACTGCTTTGTCGCCGTAACTTGACACAATCATAAAGTCAATTTTAAGTGGTAAGTCTATCTCACGCATAAGGTCCGCCATAAAAACAACAGAGCCTTTCAGAACGCTTATGAGTATCAAATTTTTACCTTTGTAGTCTTCGGTTATTTCTTTTCCGAGTTTTTTTACAATTTCCTTTATTTTTTCTTCGGAAATTAACACATTTTTTAAATCTTCTACCACTTTTAACCTCTAATCATAATTTCCAACATTTCAGTGGTGTCAGAATCAATTTTTACAGATTCGTCGACACCTATTTTTTCTATAAAGATAAGGTTATCGTCATTGTCAAATAATAACACAATAGAGTTACGGTTTTCAACCGGTATTTTCTTCTCATTGAACAGTTGTTTCAAGGTTTTCGTAAGATTTCGTGGTGCTAATTTAATTTTATCATTTGGTTTTCTCGAGCGGATATATAACGGAAATTTAACTTTTTTATAATCTAAATAATTATTCATTTCTGCTTTTTGAAGCTGTGATTTCTTTTTTATAACTTTTGTCAAAGATAAATTTTTTCCGTTTGCAATTTTATTATTTCCTAAATCAACTTTTAATTCGCCAATTTCCTTATAAATTTCTGGAAAATATAAAATTTTGTCGTATGATTTGAGTCTTCCCCCCGGTAAATCAACAGAGCTATTTTTTTCAAGTAATTCTATCGCCGAATTTAAATGAACAGCACTCGGTTGAACATTGAATTTGTCCAAAATTATATTGGATAAAAATCTCATTATAATTACTTTGTCATATCTTTTTATTATTTCTGTGTCGTATTTATTTTCAGAAATTAAAGACTTTGTTTTTATCTCCTGTGCTTTTTCTTCAATGAATTTATCTAATTGTTCAAAGATTTCAAAATTTCTCTTAAATACATCTAATACATTCGCATTTATTTTATAAAATTCTGGAATTATATTTAACCTTATTTTATTTCGGTTATAGTCTGTTTCAAAATTAGTTTTGTCACTCACATAAGTCAAATTCATTTCTAAACAGAGACTCTCTATTTTTTCTCGGCTAAGGTCGAGTATCGGTCTTATGTAATTTCCCCTTGTATAAGGGATAGATGTTAAGCCAGCAATTCCACAACCTCTTATAAGATTTAGTAAAAGAGTCTCAACTCTGTCATTTAAATTGTGAGCTGTTGCTATTTTTGCATTATATTTTTCAATGAGTTCATCAAAAAAATCATACCGTAATTTTCTGCCCGCTTCTTCCAAACCAATTTTGTTTTCTTTAGCATATTCGCTGACTTTTGCATTCAAAATATGTAATTTTATATTTTTTTCGTCACAAATTTTTTGTACAAATTTTTGATCTTCGTCGGCTTCTTCTCTCAAATTATGATTGACATGAGCTGCCTGTAAATCAAAATTCATTTGCTCTTTGAGTTCAAAAAGCAAATTAAAAAGCAAAACCGAATCTGCTCCGCCCGAAAGCGCAACAATAATTCGGTCTTTATTATTTATCATATTATATTTATCTACGGTCTGTAAAAAAATATCATTCATCTTTCAATCAAAAATCATCTTCGCTTAAATTTTTTTCAATCGTTGAAAATCTTGTATATTTAGGATCCCAAGCTAAGTCAATCTGTCTTGTTTCTCCATGTCTATTTTTTCCAACTATAACTTGAACTCGATTAACTTCTTTATTTTGTGGATCGTCGTCAGAATCATTGTAGTAATCTTCTCTGTAAAGCAACATAACGATGTCTGCGTCCTGTTCAATTGAACCAGATTCTCTGAGTTCTGAAATAGAAGGTCTGTGATCTCCGCCACGATCAGGTGCTCTGTTAAGCTGTGCCAAAACTAAGACGGGTATATTTAGCTCTTTTGCCATAATTTTTAAGCTTCTTGTTATTTCTGAAACTTCTTGAACTCTATTGTCTATTCTCCTTGCGGATTTCATAAGCTGGATATAGTCGATAACTACCAAATCTACATCTTTGAGAGCTCTGACCTTACTTTTCATTTCTCCTATTGTAATTTCAGAAGTGTCATCAAAAAATAAAGGTGCAGATAATAGTTTTTCCGCAGTTTTAGAAATTCCAACCCAATCGCTGTCATTGAAATTGCCAGTTCTAAATTTAAATGAGTCAATTTGAGCTTCAGTTGATAAAACTCTTTCTGCCAACTGTTCTTTTGACATTTCAAGAGAAAAAAACAGAACTTTTTTATTCTCCTTTAAGGCAACATTTTTAGCGATATTTAGAGCAAAACTCGTTTTACCCATTGCAGGTCTCGCACCAACAACGATTAAGTCAGATTTATTCAGTCCAGTTAAAACTTTATCTAAATCTGAAAAACCTGTCGGAATACCAAGATAGTCTTCCCTATTTTCATTGTCAGTCGAAATTTGTTCTAATCTCTTTATGACTTTTTCAACTATGATTTCGCCTATACGCTCAGGTTGATGTGTTGTTTTACCCTGTCGTATATCGTAAATTTGCTGTTCTGCAAGTTCAATTAGCGCATCGGCTTTCGTAGTCTCTTTCTTTGCAGACGAAATAAGATTTTGAGAAATTTCAATTAGAATACGATAATAAAATTTTTCCCTGAGAATATCTACATATGCACCGATATTTGCAGAATCAAAAAATGACTGTGCAAGATCTAATATATATTTTTTCCCGTCAGCTTCATTTATTCCAGATATTTTAATAAAACTATTTGCAATTACAATCGGGTCTATCGGTTTATCAAATTCTGTGAGTTCTAAAATTATACTGAAAATCGAACGATGATAGGGGTCATAAAAATATTCAGGGGTAATTTTTGCAATAATATCAGAGTGTTTGTAAGGTTCCTTTATAAGACAACCTAAAACAGACTGCTCTGCATCATTGCTATTTGGCATATTTATATTGATTTTCTCAAAATTTTCAGTTGCCACAATTTACCTCTTATTTTTCTTCTTTAACTTCTACTTTAAATTCAGCAATAACATCATCAAAGAGCTTTGCTTTGACATCGTAAGTTCCAAATTCTTTTATATCGTCCATTTCAATTTTTTTCTTATCTACATCAAATTTAAGTTCAGCCTTTATTTGTTCAGCAACAGAAGCTTTAGTGATACTTCCAAAAAATTTGTTGTTCTCGCCTGCTTTAGCAGTTAAGGAAATTTTCTTACCATTTAATTTTTTAGCTTCAGCCTGAGCTTCTTTCTTTCTGAGAGAAATTTTATATGCTTCACTTTCCTTTTTTTGATTGAGCTCGGAAACATTTTTAGAAGTCATTTCCAAAGCTAAATTCTTAGGGAAAAGATAATTTCTTGCATATCCGTCGGCAACATTTACAATATCGCCTTTTTTACCTATTTTGCTGTCTGCATTTAATATTACTTTCATTTTTTCCTCCACTAATTTTCAAAATATTTATCTATTTGTTCTTTTAAAATATCAATAGCTTTATTTATTGAAACATTTTCAAGCGATGTTGCCGCCATAGTCAAATGACCGCCTCCACCTAAATTTTCCATCATAACCTGAACATTCATTTCTCCCAAGCTACGAGCAGAAATACTAACATTTTCGCCCTGTGGATAAACTACAAACGAGGCTTTGACATCTGGAATGTAGAGTAGTTCATCGGCAACTTGAGAAGAAAGTATTCTTATTTCTCTCTGACCTAAAACTCTCTCATCAGTATATCCGATAACGCAATTTTTGTAAATTTCACTATTGCTCATTATAGCATTTTTCTTCTTATATGAAGTTATATCATTAGAGAAAAACTTTCTAACATTTATCATATTTGCGCCTTTTTGTTTTAGATAAGCAGCAGCTTCAAAACAAGAAGCAGAAGTTTTGAATACAAAATTTCTCGTATCAAGCATTATTCCAGAAAGCAAAGCTTCTGCAACATAGGGAGAAAAATCAACTTTTACAGAAGAATACTGAATTAATTCAGTAACCATTTCACAGACTGAAGAAGCAGAAATTTCATTGTAAAAAATCATAGCATTGTCAATGGCGTCAATAGTTTTTCTATGATGGTCTATAACGACACAGACATTGATTTTTTTATATAAATCTGGAACTTCTAAAAAATCTGCCCTATGTGAGTCTACGACTACTAAAAGTGCTTTTGAAGAAAATTCTTTTGGTAAATCTTCTGGAGAAATAAATCCGTCAAAACCTAAGTCTTCCAAGTAGTCAATCAGTTTTAGAGCTAAACTTTCTTTTCTATTAACTACAATTTTTGCTTCTTTTCCAATTGCGCTTACCCACGAATGAATGCCGACAGCTCCGCCGATACTGTCTAAATCAGAATAACAGTGACCTGTGATATAAACAATATCGCTATTTTCAACAAGTTCTACTATCGTAGATGAAACTAATCTGATTTTACTTTTCGTTCTCTTAGAACCAGCGTCTGTCAGACCGCCGATTATTTTTATATCATTGTTATTTTTAATAACGACCTGGTCCCCACCACGACTCTTTGCTAAATCGAGTGCTTGATAAGAATGTTCATCGGCTTTAATGATATTTCTGTTTGTCGATACACCACCAGAAATTGAGAGTCCTAAATCTTTGTTTTTATATTTGAATTCTCTGATTTTATCCAGAAATGAAAATTTATCTTCAATCATTTCATCAAGATATTGACTCTCAGTAATAAGTAGATATGCGTCATCGCCTACTTTGTTCATAAGACAGTTAAATTTACCCGACCAATTTTCTATTATATTTTCAAGCTGACCTTTTATTAAAGTTGCGTCGCCAGTCTTGAAGTTATCTAAAATATCTGAAAAATTGTCAAAATCTAAATTTATAAAAAGTGGCGTCTGTTTTATATATTTTTCTTTCATATCATACAAATCGGTAATCTCTACGAAATATAAAATAAAACAATTGTCAGAAGAATTTTTATAAGATTCAATTTTATCAACATAGACATAATAATGTGCTGAATTTAGGGTAACAAAAATTTTCCCCAAATCATTACAATTTTCGAGATCCGATCTTCCAATAAGGCTCGATATGTTTTCATTTTCTAAAAGCTTATCCTTGATTATATCAAGCGAAAAACTCTTGTTGTACCATAAAATGTTACCCTCTGCTTTAGTAATTACCACTGGTAAGACAAAATCATTTAGTCTGTCACTTTGGTTTATATCTAAATAATGTGAAACATTTTTTATTTGAATACTGAGTTTGCGTTTAGAATAAATGCTTCGAAAAAAAGCAATCAATGTAATTAAAGTAGTAATTGCTATAAATCCGTATGCTATGTCTCGCTCGTACATATAAATTACAACAATAGCGAGAGCAGAAAGCACTAAAACTAAAATATGCAGAAAATATTCTTTAATATAAGATAATATTTTCATTTAAGCCTCCACAATTATTGGCAAAACTATCGGTTCTCTTTTTGTCTTTGAATATAGGAACTTCGATACATCTTCCTTGACTTTATTTTTTATAGCATTATGGTCTCTAACTTTTTGATTCAAACAACGATTTGCAGTAGAAGACACAACATCTATTATTTCGTCAATGAGATTTTCTGATTCTTTGACATAAACAAAACCTCGAGAAATTATTTCTGGTTTAACTGAAAGAGAAGTTCCATATTGAGAAATGGCAAGCAGAATAATTATTATTCCGTCTTCCGAAAGTTTTTTTCTATCTCTCAATACGATGTTTCCAACATCTCCTATTCCATATCCGTCAACAAAAACTCTACCAGCTTGAACAGTGCCTAAAACAGTCATTCTGTCACCAGTAACAGAAACCTTTGTTCCAACATCTGGAATAAGTATATTTTTAGGGTCCATTCCAACATTTAGAGCAAGATCTCTGTGCCTTGAAAGATGTTTTGTTTCTCCATGAACTGGGAAAAAGTACTTTGGCTTTATTATACTTAACATCATTTTGAGTTCTTCTCTGTATGCGTGCCCCGAAACGTGGACTTCGTACATATTTTCATAAACAACTTTAGCACCTAAATTTAAGAGCTCATTTATAACTTTGCCAACAGTTTTTTCATTTCCAGGAATTGGTGTCGCAGAAATAATAATATAATCGTTCGGTGAAATATTTATTTTTTTATGTTCTCCCATTGCCATTCTATAAAGTGCCGACATTGGCTCTCCCTGACTTCCTGTTGAAATGATGACTAATTGTTCGGGTGAATATTGATTCATCATTTGAAGCGGAATTACGGCATTTTTAGGCACATCGAAATATCCAAGTTCAACTCCTATCTTGAAAACATTTTCAAGACTTCTACCAACCAAGACAACTTTTCTTCTGAGTTTGGCAGCTTCATTTATTATCTGTTGAACTCTGTGAATATTGGAAGCAAAAGTTGCCACAATTATTCTTCTTTTACCGGCTTTATTAAATAACTTTTCAAAAGAATTTCCAACCGCACTTTCTGAAATTGAATATCCGGGTCTTTCAGCATTTGTCGAATCTGACATCATTGCTAAAACGCCCTCTTTACCAAGTTCAGCAAACCTACTAATATCAATCATTCCACCGTCAATTGGGGTTGTATCTATTTTAAAATCTCCTGTGTGCACAACTGTTCCGGCGGGAGTTTTTATAGCATATCCGACGGCGTCAGGTATAGAATGATTTACATGAATTGCCTCAATACTAAAATGTTTGAATTTTTTAATATCCCCCGCCTTTATTTCATGTAATTTAACGCTACTCAACAATTTCTTTTCACGCAATTTTCCTTCAATAAGTCCAATTGTGAGTCTGGTTGCATATACGGGAATTTTGACATCTCTAAAAAGATATGCTAAGCCTCCAATATGGTCTTCATGCCCATGAGTTATAAAAATCGCCTTGATTTTGTCGGCATTTTTCAAAACATAAGAAAAATCAGGCAAGACTAAATCTACCCCGAGCATATCATCATCGGGAAAAGCAAGCCCGCAGTCAATGAGAACCATCTCATCGTCGTATTCAAACAAGGTCATATTTTTACCAATTTCACCAAGTCCACCTAAAAAGGTTATTTTCAAATCTTTTTTACTGACTTGTTTATTGGTATTTGTAGATGTTTTTCTCGTTGTAGTTCTTCTCTTTGTTTGAGTAACTGTTCTTTTTTTATTCTGATTTTGAACGCTTTTTTTAGATTGAGAACTTGTTGTTCTTTTATTTTGCGTTTTTGTTGTATTCTGTCTCGTTCTTGATGAAATCTTTTCATCAGAGGGACTTGAGACTTTTGAATAAGGCTTAATCTTATTCATTTTTATATCCAATATTTTCCTCCTTAATAACAAAATCTACCCGTCTTACCACACACGACAGGTCTTTTCTATTCCATATCAATTTTATTCTTTTTAAGGCTCAAAGTCAAATTTGATATAATATATTTCTCTTTTCACTGAAGTTATAAATTGAACTTATCTATCTTAATAAATTAAAATTAAATTGCTATTTCTTTAGTAAAATCAAATTAAATTGCACTCCCGTCAGGGAGTGCAATAAACAAACCTTTTATTTTATAATTCTTTCTGCGTGGCTCTCAAAAGCTTTTACAGCCTTTTTGAGAAACTCTTTGGTATCGTCTACCATATTTCCATTTTCATCAAAATATTTAGGAATATTAGCTAAATAAACTTCTGGCTGTTGCATAGGAATCAAATCGACATATACCAAAGCTTGTCTTAAAGCCAAATTCCCTGCCATTGCACCAAAGCCACTTATTGTAGCAGAAAAAACTGCAACTGGTTTTTTGCCCCAAACATTGCCACTTGGATTGGTTGAGCCTATGTCTATCGCATTTTTCAAAGCTGGTGCAATAGATCTGTTATATTCAGGCGTAATGAAAATAAAGGCGTCATGCTCATTAACTTGTTTTCTGAGTTTAGTATATTCTTCGTTGGGATTTTCTCCGTCCAAATCTTTGTTATAAAGCGGAACATTTTTTATATCTATAATGTCAGCTTCTGCTTTTTCAAACATTTTCACTACTTCTTTGGCGACTTTCATATTCCAAGAATCTTTTCTGAGCGAGCCTACTATTAATCCTACTTTCATTTTTTACCTCCATTAATTATTAGTACTTATATTATGCGCAATGTTTTACTAATATTCAATTCTTTCTTTAATAAATGTACCACTTCTTAAATCGTCATAAGCTTCTTCTATTTCTTCGTGCGTGTTCATAACTATTGGGCCAGCCCAAGCAATCGGTTCATTTAATTTTTTAGATTTCATAAATAAAACTTGAGCAAATTCTCCCTCATTTTTAATAGTCAGCTTATCTCCGTCAGTCAATTTAACGGCTGTTTTTTCTTTTATCTTTTCGCCACCGACTGAAACTTCACCTAAAAGAGTGAATATCATTACAGAATCATCATTTTCCATATCAAGCGTAATACTCGAACCCTCATTCATATGAATATCATAATAATCTAAGGGAAGATGTTCGCCTTTAAATCCTTGATGATCTTTATATGAGCCTGCTAACAGTCTAATTTTGCCAGATTCATATTCGATTTCTTCTATCTCATCTTTTTTGATACTTGTATAAGTTGGTTTAGACATTTTTTCAGATTTAGGCAAATTGAGCCAAAGCTGAACCCCAAGAAGCCTTTCAGCAGCCGGCACCTTTTCTTCGTGTTCAATTCCAGAACCTGAATTCATCCATTGAATTTCTCCGTCACTTATGGAATCTTCATTTCCAAGAGTATCTCTGTGCACCATATTTCCTTTGTATAAATATGATATGGTTTCTATTCCACGATGTGGGTGCATGGGAAATCCTGCAGTATATTCTTCAGGATTAGTGCTATCAAAAGAATCTAACATTAAAATTGGGTCGAATTCTCTGGTTGTACTATGACCTAAAACTCTTACTAAACTAACTCCTGCTCCGTCAATTGTTCTAAAACCCTCTACTTTTGTTTTAACTTTTCTTTCCATTAAGATTACCTCCTGTTTATAGTATTTAATTATTTTGTTTATAAGATTTCTGTGATTTATTTACTTTTTGCAAGTTTTTTAAAGACAAAATATTTATGGTTTTCATCACTGAAAGTCTTTTCTAAATTTATTTAAAAGTCTTATCAAGTCTCTTTTTTCTTCTTCATTCCAAATTGATACAGACTTCTCAATATGATTTATATTTTTAGGAGCAAGTTCTTCCATAAGCCTTTGCCCTTTTTCAGATAAATTTAACATATATTTTCTCTTATCATTTCCACTCTGTCTTCTGGTAATGTACCCCTCTTTAGCTAAATTTTTAACTATTACTGGAATATTTCCGCTGGTTGTGAGAACTTTCTTCATTACTTCTCCCGTAGTGAGTTCTCCAGCTGTATAAAGGGCTTCCAAAACGGCAAATTGACTTAATGTTAAACCATATTCAGAAATTAATTTGTAATTTTCTTTTTTTAGTGCATTTAAAACCTTATTTAAAAGGATATACACATACATTGAACTCTTTGTACTCATAACTTATATATGTATTTTATCTCTAATTAGAGTTAATTTAAGTGACTAAGTCACTCAAATTAATACAAATTATAAAAAAATTTAGCAAATAAAATTTTATATTGTAGATGATAATACAGAGGAAAGAGTTAAACGCACCTTCTGACGAGGGTGCATTTTGTTTTGGTTTTTAATTTCTGACAATGGTGAATTTTGTTTTGGTATTTTACTTTTTTAAATTTAGATAAAATACTTTTTATCATTTTCAAGTTGTTTAAAGTGCAAAATGAAAGGCGTCGTACAATTTGTACGACGTCTTTTTTACTTTATTTTTCAATCTTCAAAGCTATCTGCAATTTTGCTTTTTATTGATTATTTTTTCTTCTGTTTTTGCTTATAAAGAGAGTTCCACCAATAGTTACAAGTAGTGTTGAAGCAGAAGCTAAAGATAACATATTATTTACGCCAGTTTTTGCATTGGGTTTAGCAGGTTTAGTCTGAGGTTTGTTAGGTTTAACTGGTTCTTGTTGTTCTGGTTTTGTATCTGCTGGAGGTGCTACTTTTTTGTCTTTCCACAATGCTTTAACTGTGAAATCTGAATCAGCGAGAATTTCTGCGCCAACATCTTGTCTCTTTCCTCTTACTTCCCAAGCATCAAATTCTTTTCCGTCTGGTGC
>JAUNLX010000012.1 GCA_030532035.1 Clostridia bacterium
TATCAGTAAATACGGGAAAATTCTTATCTGGAGCAACATTAGAACTTATAAGAGTGTCGAATGGAGAAATTGTAGAAGAATGGATAAGTGATAGTGGATATAAAGTATTCCCACAATTAGAAGTAGGGGAAAGATATGTATTACACGAAAGATTTGCACCAGACGGATATATGAAAGCAGAACCTATTGTATTTGTAGTAACTGGAGAGGGAGCAACAATAATTGAACTTGAAAATGAAATGCAACCGACCTTAGAAACAAAAGCAAGATTTGAAAGTGGATTTAAGTATGAACTTGCAAAAGGAGAAATAACTTTAATAGATAAGGTTATGTATTATCAATAGACATGCTACTCAACGGATTTTTTGATGTAGCATTTTTTATTTGTTCATTTGCCACATGAGTATATATCTGAGTAGTGGAAACATTTTCATGACCTAAAATTTCTTTGAGAACTAAAACATCAACATCTCCATATTGATACATAAGAGTTGCTGCTGTATGGCGTAATTTATGTACTGAAAAATTATATTCAGATAAACCAGCTCTCTTTAATGCATCATATACAAGCTTTTGAACAGTCTTAGGACTGATACGCTTACCTCGAGAAGAAATGAAAAGTGCTTTTTCGTCGTCGGTTTTAGGATTTAATGGAGGTTTACGGACAGTTTTATAATTTGAAAGTGCCTCAATACAAGCATTATTAAGGTATACAGTGCGTTCTTTATTTCCTTTTCCGGTTATTACAAGAGTATTATTATCCCTTATATCGCCCAAGTTAATTGAAACTAACTCCGACAGTCTCATTCCGCAATTTAAAAACAATGTAATAATTGCATAATCTCTAACTGGATTAGAAGATTCAAGTGCTGCCTTTAAGAGTGATTTGCACTGTTCTAAAGTCAAATATTTAGGTAGAGTAACTTTTATTTTAGGAGCTTCTAAATTTTGCATAGGATCATTGTCAATATAATTTTTATTGATATGCAAGAATTTAAAAAATCCTCTTATTGTAGAAACTTTGCGAGCTCTTGTAGTAGCAGAATTGTTTCTATCATTTTTACAAAAGGACAGAAATGAATATGCGTCAGTTAAAGTAACAGACTGTAAAAAAGATTTATCAATATCACTAATATTTATTTTATCAAAATCAGTATCTTTTGGAACAAGAGATCTATTTAATTTTAAAAATCTAAAAAACAAAGTAAGGTCAGAAGCATATTCTTCAATAGTTAAACTCGATTTGTTTTTAACAACATCTAAATTAAGCAAAAATTCATTTATAATGGGCGGAAAGTCATTTGTATCAATATTCTTCATTTTTCTCCCCTTAATTATACAAAACATTTATTTTGTATAATTGTATCAATTTATTTTTAACCTGTCAACTATAAAAAAAGACGCCTTTGGCGTCTCTCCTACTTTTAATTAAGATTTGTGTTTCATAAAAAATTTTATTATATTTTGCGTTGTTTTATTATCTACTCTATAAAAAGTATTTTTAAGCGGATGATCTGGATCATAAACTTCAACTTCGCCATTTGATCTAAATGCGTAACAAATTCGTCCATTGTAATTTTTTATAATAACTCTGTTTATTTTATTACCAGGATATTTTTGTAGAGCTTTTATTCTCGCCTCTTCTGCTGAAGAAATTATTTTTATGATTTCTTTTGTATCTTCTTTATTTAATACCTTTTTATTATTTGCAGAATTATTCCCATAAGTTAAGGTAACTTCTTCTACATATTCAATATAATCGAGATTTATGTATTCGTTTTTATATGGAATAACTGTGCTTTTATTGGCAAAATACCAAACTCCAATGATTGTTAAAATAATAACAAATATAATAAATGGAATAATTGCCATTATCATTGGTTTGTTTTGAAGATTAATATTATTTTTCATTTTATTATTGGACAGCTTCATGAAATGCCTCTATTAAATTATTTACTCCGACAACTTCAATTTGTTCGTGCAGAGATTTATTTATATCTTTAAGTGCAACTTTGGGAACAATGCACTTATTAAAACCAAGACGCACAGCTTCTTTAACTCGTGTTTCAATTGCAAAAGAATTTCTGATTTCCCCAGAAAGCCCAATTTCTCCAAAACAGATGGTGTCGTCTTTAAGTGGTTTTTCTTTGAGAGAAGAAATTAAAGAAAGTGCTAAGCTCAAGTCACATGAAGTTTCTCTAAGCTTAAATCCCCCTACTACATTAACATAAACGTCCATATTTGAGAAGAAATATCCGCCACTTTTTTCCAGTACCGCTAAAATCATATTTAGACGATTGTAATCAAAACCGGAACTCATTCTGCGTGGATTACCGAAAGTAGTTTTTGTAACCAAAGCTTGCAGTTCAGCCATTATAGGCCTTGTACCCTCTAACACACAGGCAATTGTATTACCAGGCATTCCCTTAGGTCTGCCCTCCATAAGAGTAATAGATGGATTTTTTATTTCTTTTAATCCAGAATCACCCATATCAAAAACGCCAATTTCATTTGTTGAGCCATATCTGTTTTTAACTGCTCTAATTATTCTATATGAAGAATTTTTTTCACCTTCAAAATATAAAACCGAATCAACGATATGTTCTAAAATCTTAGGTCCTGCAATATTGCCGTCTTTATTTACATGACCGACAATTATTGTAGCTATATTTTCCATTTTTATTTTCTTCATAATAGCATTTGTAGATTCTCTAATTTGAGTTACAGAACCACTATAAGAAGAAATTTCAGCAATGTTCATTGTCTGAATTGAATCTATTATTAAAATTTGCGGTTTAATATTATCAATCTGATTTAAGACGCTCTCTAAGTCAGTTTCAGAAAGCAGATATAAATTTTCATTGTCTATGCCTAATCTTTTAGCTCTGAGCTTTATTTGGTATATACTCTCTTCGCCAGAAACATATAAAATTTTAAGGGAATTTCCAAGTTCTTCACAGATTTGAAGAATGAGAGTTGATTTTCCAATACCTGGATCTCCAGACAGCAAGATTAAAGAGCCTTTGACGAGACCTCCGCCCAAGACTCTATCGAATTCTTCGATTGAAGTTTTATATCTGATTGATTTGTCAGTTTCGATTTCAGCTAATTTATAGGGCTTGTTTTTAGATTTAAGAGTTGACTTTACTTGCTTACTGTCCCCTCTTAAATCTTCAACAAAGGTATTCCAAGACTGACATTCTGGACATTTTCCCAACCATTTTGGGCTTTCATATCCACAATTTTCACAGACATAAAAAATCTTATATTTTGATTTCATTGGAAATTTTTCCGCTTTTTCTGTCTTCTAAATAAGTGCTATTAGACGGAACTACAAAATTTATTGCACTTGGCATTAATTTGAATGTAACTCCACTTGTCTTATATGTTTCGCCGTCAACATTAACAAAACCAGGTTTTTTAGGAATAATTTGCATTTCTTTACCCCTATAATAACGACAATTTTCGTTATAAATATGAGTGAAATTTTTCTGCCAATCAACGAGTAAAAATTTTGCAAGCTGTGGGAAATTCATATTTCCAGATTCAGCTACGACAAAATCTAAAAGACCATCATCGGGAAGTGCAAAAGGTGCTACTTTGATTCCACTACCGTAAAATCTGGAGTTTGCACAAACTGCAAAAACAATTGGTCCCTCTGAAACAGTTTTTCCATCTATAATTACTTTCATATCATTTTTCATATATCTAAGAGCTTTGAATCCTCCTAAAACATATGACATATGACCCGAAGCATATTTTTTCATTTCAGCCTGTGCAGAACAAGACTCAGCACAAAAACCCATAGAAGCAATATTTATAGATACATCTTTTCCACAGTCAATTAAATCTAATTTAATTGGTGTTCCCTTTATGCTGGCTTCAATATCTAAAAAATCTTCTTTAGAAGCAAAAATCTTTATAAAATCATTCCCAGAACCAACAGGTACTATAGCAAGTTCGGTATTATCATGCTTATATAATCCGTTTACAGCTTCATAGACGCTTCCATCGCCGCCACAAGCATAGAATCTAATTTGTTCATCTGGATGTTCTTTTGCATATTCGTCGCAATAGCGAGTTGAATCTCCAGGTCCTGTTGTATGATAAACAAAATAATCAATCTTGTTTTTTTCACAAGCTGGGACTATTTTTTCTCTTATAAATTCTTCAGCATTAAAGTTTTTCCCGCAATTCGGGTTGATTAAGAAAATATGTTTCATTTGATTACACCTCATTTATAATAACTGTATAAATTACATTCAATCATGCCATTATACAGTTTTCTTCGCTTATCAGCTTTTTTGTGAAATTCTTCTTCAAAATTTAAGTCAGAAGTTATTATGTTGTACGACCAACCTCTTTTTGATAAAAATTTTTCACGCATAATGGAATAAATGCTGGAAAGCTCTGATTTTTCAAGTAAACGCTCTCCATATGGCGGATTAGTGATAAGAGTTCCTCTTTCAGTCAAAGGCTCAAAATCAGCTAAATCCTGAATTTTAAAAGTAATTTTACTCTCCACCCCTGCCCTTTTAGCATTTTCTTTGGCAATCTCAATTGCCTGTTTTGAATTATCAAAGGCAAAGGCTCTGAAATCATTATCTAAATTTATTTCACTTTTACATTTATCTCTGTAATCTTTAGTAAAATCAGAATTTGAAAAATGGAAATTTTCAAAAGAAAAATTTCTATTTATTCCTGGAGCAATGTTACAAGCTTTATATACAGCTTCTATTGCAATAGTGCCAGAACCACACATTGGGTCATAGAAAGTATGATAGGGTCTGAGAGAGGAAAATTCACAAATTGAAGCGGCTAAAGTTTCTTTTATAGGAGCCAAAACAGAGTCTGTTCTGTATCCCCTTTTATGTAAAGCCGGACCAGTAGTATCTAACAAAATCAAAAATCTATCTTTTATAACAGAAAATTGTATCTGATATAAATCTCCAGTTTCAGGAAAAACTTCCAAATGATATTTCT
Source organism: Clostridia bacterium (assembly GCA_030532035.1). GTDB lineage: Bacteria > Bacillota > Clostridia > Oscillospirales > Acutalibacteraceae > JAUNLX01. The sequence continues at coordinate 4,984 of JAUNLX010000012.1, forward strand.
TTTTTAAATTTTCAACTATGGCTTTCTTTACAATAGATTGAATATCTGAAACGCTGAATAATGTTGAGTTTAACGAATATCCTTTTACGGGAAATTTAGCGTCTTTGGGAAGATATTCATATATAGGTAAAGCTTTGACTTTTTCAAATAATTCATCAAAAGTAAATGCTTTAAATTCCCCGAGGACGATTAAAACTCTTTCGGCATACCTTGAAGATATATTTGCTTGAACCATTGTCTTTTCGTTGCCAGTGAAAAAAACCATTCCATTTTCACATCTTGCGTCTTTGATTCCAATATGAGTAAGATCATTTTTTATGATTTTTTCAGTACCTAAAAGACAGGGTATGTTAAATTTCAAATCCATTAAGCTGGCTCAATAAAACCGTATCCACCATTTTTTCTTCTGTATACAACAGAAACTTTATCTGTTTCTGAATTTATAAATACATAGAAATGGTGATCTAAAAGATTCATCTGTAAAATAGCTTCTTCAATGCTCTCAGGTTTTAATGAAACTTTTTTAGTTCTTATAACATCAAATTGTTGTTCTTCATCATCAGAATATAAATCTGCCTGAATATCAGAAATTGAACCTGTTTTTATTTTCTTTTCCAGCTTGGTTTTGTTTTTTCTGATTTTTCTAATTATGGTATCCACACAGTCTTCAAAAGCTGCATTCATATCACTTGAAGTACTCTCTGCTCTTAAAACTGTATTAGGTGCAATAACAGTGAGTTCAACATCTACTAAATCGTTGTGGGATTTGAGCATTATCTTTGCTTCAGTAGCATTTGGGAAAATTTTATCTATTTTTTGCAATGCTTTTTCGGCATTTAATTTAAATTTTTCACTTGGATTAACCTTTTTTGCTGTATAAATAATATTCATTTTTGCCTCCTTGTATAAAATATATATAAGTGTACCTAAATGTGTTTAGATTATATTAAATTATAACATATAGTCAGTTAAATTAAAGTAAAATTCCTGCATGTCTTGTGGCATGACAACCAATATTGACGGCTACAGGAAGTCCAGCAATATGGGTTGGGAATTTTTCAATATTAACAGCTATTGCAGTTGTTTTGCCTCCAAAACCGCTGGGACCTATGTTGAGTGCATTTACATTATTTAGTATATCTTTTTCCGCTTTGGCATATCTTTTGTCTTCATTTCTTATATTTATATTTCGGCACAGAGCTTTTTTTGCCAAAAAAGCAGAGTATTCAAAATTACCACCGATTCCAATTCCAATAACCATTGGTGGACAAGCTGAAGCGCCAGCAAGTTTTACAGTTTCAACGACAAAATCTGATATATCATCTATTGTTGCTGACGGATTAAACATTTTTATACGGCTTTTGTTTTCACTGCCCATTCCCTTGGGACAAACTAAAATTTCAAGATTCTCGCCCTTAGTTAAAGTTGTATGTATTATTGCGGGCGTGTTAGTGTTTGTATTTTTTCTAAAAAGAGGATCTTCAACAACCGAAAGGCGCAAAGGATTTTTTGTATATGCTCTTTCTACTCCTCTTTGTATAGCTTCATACAGATCTCCGTCTATTATATGAATATCCTGTCCAATTGACAGAAAGACAACAACCATTCCCGTATCCTGACAAACTGGAATAAATTTGTTTTCTGCAGACTCATAATTTCCCTTTAATTTTGAAAGTATGAACTGTGCATATTCACTTTCTTCATTATATGAAGCTTCGTTTAATTTTTCTTTTATATCATCAGGCAGAAAAATATTAGCTTTCAAAGAAAGCTCATAGACAACAGATTCAATTTTTTTACAACTGATTGTTTTCATAAATTAATAAAAATAAATTTTTAATTATATAATTGAGAATATAAAAACGCAGAGCCAAAGCTCCGCGGTTTTTTACTTGCGTCTTCCTGAAGAACGCTTTGAATATCCGCCCTGCTTTGTTTCGTTGGCTCTTTTAAGCTGAGCGATTTTTTCTTCGCTTACTTGCTTAAATTTAGACATCATCTCTTCAAATGAAAGATCTTCGCTTTTTTTTGCCCTCTGACCTTGCCAAACATTTGGCTTAGGTTTATTCTTCTTTTTCTTTTCTTTTTCGTTTTCGATTTCTTCTTTAGTCATCGCCTGTTTTATAGAAAGTGCAACCTTGCCTTTCTCATCAACTCCGATAACCTTTACCTTAACTTCGTCACCAACAGCAATAAAATCAGATATTTCTTTTACAAATGAAGACGCAATTTCAGAAATGTGTACCATTCCAGATTCTTTGTCAGGTAAATCAACAAAAGCTCCAAAATTGGTGATTCCTGTAACTGTTCCATTCAAAATATCTCCGACATTTAAGGGCATATAAAACTCTTTCCTCCTGTTTATGATGCTTCTCTATATTCTTTTTCGTCGGGAAATCCGTATCCTAAAACTTCCCGAGCTATTCTTTCAGCATAGCTTTCTTCGTCAAAATTTTTATGTTTTTCTTTCAGAGCTTCATTTTCTTCTTGCTCTGCTTGATAAGATTGTTTCGCCTTTTCCAGACTTTGATTTTTTTTATATATTTTATATTGTAAACTGCAAAATGATATTAAAAAATATGCAATAAAAGCAAATAAAGCTATTTTCAATATCAAGCTGCCTTGTTTTTTTTCTCTTTTTTTATTATGTGTGTTCGATGAATTCATAGAGCTCATCCGCCTCTTGTTTTTTCACAACTTCTTTAACCTGTAACACTCTATAACTTTTCTCTTCTGCGCCTATATTGATTGTGATAATGTCCGACGGCTTTACTTCAGTAGATGATTTTGCGGTTTTTCCATTTATTTTAATTTTTGAAGCGTCGCAAATCTGTTTTGCAACGGTTCTTCTTTTTATGATTCTGGATATTTTTAAAAACTTGTCTAATCTCATATTACCTTTTATCAAGAATATAAAGGGAGGAAACTTCCTCCCTTTAAAACTTTAAGAGTTTTTATTTAACAGCGTTTTTAAGACCTTGGCCTGCTTTAAATGCGGGAACCTTTGTTGCGGGAATTTTGATTGGTTCGCCTGTCTTAGGATTGCGTCCTTGTTTTGCTGCACGGTCACGAACTTCAAATGTTCCAAATCCAACGAGTTGAACTTTTTCACCGTCTGCAAGAGCGTTTGAAATGCTATCAAAAACAGCACTAACAGCTTTGTCTGCATCCTTTTTTGAAAAATCTGCAGCTTTAGCTACTGCATTAACAAGATCTGACTTATTCATATTTTCCTCCAAAATTTTCAAAATATTGAAATTTATTTTTTAAAGTGCAATCTCTTCTTACACTTTAAATACTTAAATTATGGTTATTTTACCTTAAAACCTTACATCTTTCAAGTACTTTAGCGATTTTTTTACCCTTTGGGAGCCTTAATATTTCACTTTTTTTGATTACATTCGTTAAAACTAATAAAACAAAATAGACAAATATAGCTAATATGCCTGAAACAATACATTCAATAAGAATTCCCATTCTGTTTTCACTGAAGAAAGGTTGTAAAGCAAACAGCCTTGACAATCCGAATGTGAGAGCACCAGTTATCGAAACGGCGAAAAGAGGTTTTAAGAAAATTTCATAAAAATTGGGTTTTATTTTTAGTGTTTTTAAAAGCGAATATAGATTGATTGTTAAAATTATCAAATAACAAACAATTGTTCCTATAGGAGCACCATAGATGTTTATTTTGGGATTGCCAACGAGGATATAATTTAAAACAATTTTTACAACCGTACCAGCAAGCATGGCTTTTATTGGTAGATATAATTTATTTATTGATTGAAGCATGCTATTGAGTGGAGCTGACGCAGACAATAATATAGCAGACAGCGAATAAATTATTACTATATCGGCAGTTAAATCTATTGTCTTTTCAACATTTGTATTCATATAAAACAAATTCAGTATTGGCCTTGCATATATCGCAAGTAACATTCCCAAAGGCAGAGATATTACAACTATTGCTCTGAGGACAGTTACCACAGTATTTTCAATTTTTTTTCTATCATTAGCAGCATAAGCTCCAGAAAGTGCTGGAATCGAGCTTACACCGAGTGCCATAATTAAAGTTGGAATTAAATTTTTGAAATCAATAGCAGTCCCATATGCTCCATATAAAAAAGTCGGAACATCTTTTGTGAAAACTTTGGAGAGCATTTCCCCATATTGACTTCTTATAATCGGCTCTCCTATTTGCACCGCATAGTTTAATCTATTTTGCACAGTAACATTGTCTATTATATTGGTTATATTCAATATCAAAGAGCCAAGTAAAATTGGCAGAGCTATGGAAATTATTTTTTTCAAGAGGATTTTTGTTGTTTCTGGTTCAGGAGAATTTAGTAAATCAGTTTTAGAAAATGGATCAGATTTCACATGATATAAAATCATCACATATAGAAGTCCTATTATTGTTCCTACTGTAACTCCTACAATTGCTGCACAGGCAGTATATGGTGCCAAAATACTGACTGCCTCTTCTTTTGTATTTGCGGGTATGCCAAAGACCGTTTGTGATTTTAAAAATTCAGACATTCCCCTATTGCTTACATACATTGCAAGCAAAACACCTACAACTAATTTACCTATCATATCAACAAGCTGTGTAATAGCTGTTGGGAGCATATTCCTCATGCCCTCGTAATAACCCTCGTAAGCTGCAGTTAAACAGCAAAAAATTAAAGAGGGAGCAATTGCCCAAATACCGTAAATAGTTTTAGGCGAATTTATAATTTTAGTATATGGAACAGCTAAAGCAAGTAGCACAAGTGTTCCAACAATTCCAATTATTAAAAATAAAAAAATTGAAACTTTACTTAATTTTTTTACATTTTTATATTCTTTTCTCGCTATACTTTCGGATATAAGTTTTGAGACAGCAACTGGAAGTCCAGCCATCGTAATACCAAAAATAGGAGTATAAATCCCGTAAGCAAGAGAAAAATAACCACGCCCAATTGGACCTATGATTGCAGTTAGAGGTATTTTATACAAAATACCTAAAATATGGACTAAGGTGGTCGTTATCATTAAAATTAAGGCACCGTTGAGTAGAGATTGCCCACTTCTGATTTTTTTCAATTTATAATTCTCCAATTATCCTATAAATTCTTTTAAGAGAGAATTTTCAGGAACATATTTTTCATCTAAGCTTTGACATAGATTTAATCCAGATATTAAAAACTGTGATTTAACGGCATATGTACTTTTGGTTTCTGGTTCATTTAACATATCTAAAGCACGATTTTTATAAATACAGATTTCATACGGATGAAAAGAATTGATAAATTCATCTGCTTCATATTTATAAGGATAAAGATATTTATCTTCCCCTGCTCTCACAGATTCCCACATCTTAAAAGTAAGATTAGCATGTGCAGATCTATGAGTGAAATCTCTCAACATTCTTCTTATAAATCTAATTTGTCTGCCAGTAAAAAGATTTTCGTTTTTATTTTCTATTCCAGTATCAACACTTATATATAGCTTTAAGAGGGCTGTTTTGGGGACCAAAGAAGTTATTTTAGGATTTAGGGCGTGTAGACCCTCAATGATGAATATATCATCTTTATGAGGTGAAATTTCCATACATTCGGTAGATCTTGCCCCTTTTTTAAAATCAAAAATTGGAATTTTTGTAGTTTTATAATTCATAATGTCGCTTAAAGTATGTTCAAGCAAAACTAAATCTAAAGCGTCAACTGTTTCAAAATCTTGTTCGCCATTTTTATCGGCAGGTATATCTTGACGATTCTTATAAAAATCATCTAAAGAAATGACAAAAGAAGATTTATTTTTATCTCTTAACATCTGCGTCAACAATTTAGAAGATGTGGTTTTACCACTACTGCTTGGACCAGCAAGTAAAATAATTTTTATCTTTTCGCCTATGTTGTCGACAATAGATTCAAGCCTATTTTCGAATGTTTTTTCAGAATTTTCGACAAGTTCATCTGGGCTCTTTGTTGCCATAGAATTTATTAGTTCAAGTTCCATTTATTCTCCCAAATTAAGTAAATATCTATTGTTGAGTTTTTCGCTATCTAAAGAAGTAGAAATTCCATGTCCTGGATAAATAACATAATTATTTTTCAATTTTTTTATTTTTCTAAGAGAATCTAACATCATCTCATAATCGCCGGTAGGCAAATCACATCTGCCAATTTCTTTACAAAATAGAGTGTCGCCTGTAAACATATAATCGTCATTATATAGGACAACAGAGCCCCTTGTGTGTCCAGGAGTTTCCATTACACGCAGAGATGAAGTACCGATTTTTATAATATCATCATTCTCTAAATATCTATCGGCATTAAATGGTATCGACTTAAATCCAAAAAGTCCAGAATTTTCGTCTAAAATAAAATGCTCATCATATTTGTTTATACATACAACAGCATCGGGATACAATTTTTTTAACTCACTGACACCGTAGGTATGATCAAAATGACCATGGGTTAAGATTATATATTCAAGTTTTTCAATACCCATATCTTTAATTGCATCAGTTAGAATTTTGTTGCAATCTCCAGGATCGATAACAGCTCCGACTTTAGATTCTTCATCGCACAATATATAACAATTAGTTTCAAGTGGAGATAATTGTACATCTCTTACTTTCAACTTTTTATTATAAATTGAAGAATCGTAAATTATAGTCACTGGTCCATCGTTTTCATAAGCAACTTTCATATCGGCACCAAAAGAACCAGTTTCCACTTTTTTTATTCCAGTTTCTCTCAATTTGTCGTTGAAATATTCATATAATTCATTTGCATATTCTGGTTCGGCAGCTGGCGAAAATGACGGTCGATTGCCTTTTTTTAAATCCGCACACAAGGTAAATTGAGAAATTACAAGAGCTTCAAAATCGTTGTCTAAAGACGAACGATTCATTTTACCACTTTCATTTTCAAATATTCTAAGGTTTGCAATTTTATTTGCAAGTACATCAGCATCAGTTTTTCGGTCATTTCTCATTACGCCTAAATAAATTAAAAGGCCTTTAGAAATTTCACCGACAATTTTTTCATTAACTTTAACTGTTGCATAATTTACTCTTTGAACAACGGCTTTCATCAATAACCTCCACTTCTCTTAACATCGACAATTCCTGGAATGGAGCCCAATTTGAACATCAAATTATAGAGTTGGTCTACATTTTTAACATTTATAGTTAAATCTATCTGCGTCATATCGTTTTCTTCAATGTCTCTCGAACGAACAGCACACAACATTATATTCAAACTTGCAAGTCTCGAAGTAATGTCTGCAAGTAAACCGAGTCTGTTTGTACCTGTTATTAAAAGAGAAGCTTGGAAATATTCCCCTTTTGTTTTATTCCAGTTGACTTCAATCCATCTATCTTTTTCTTCTTTTGAATTAAATGTTTTTGGAACATTTGGACAATCTTTGGTATGAATAGATATTCCATGTCCTCTGGTTATGAATCCGATTATATCATCGCCAGGTATGGGATTACAGCATTTAGAAAATTTTATCAAACAATTATCTATATCACTTATGCTTATTACATTATCAGCAGCTGTAGAACTGACTTCTTGTGTAATATTGGGAATAGGCGTAATTTCTTCTTCATCTTTTTTTATAAGTTTTTGATATTCATCTTTTATTGCAGGTAAGAATTTAGACGCTGTAAGAGAACCATAACCTATTGCCGCATAAAAATCATCTGCATTTGAAAAATGATATTTTTCGTAGAGATGACGAATAATTTCATCATAATCTTCATCGTAAGCTCTTATATTGTTGTTCTTAAACAATCTAATAATATCATTTTTTCCATTTTCGATATTTTCAGTTCTCTTTTCTTTTTTGAACCAGAGTCTGATTTTTGTCTTTGCAGAACTCGTTTTAACAAAATTTAGCCAATCTCTTGATGGACCTTTTTCAGCAGATTTGGTGGTTAAAATTTCAATAATCTGCCCTGTTTTCATTTTATAATCGAGCTGAACAATTTTACCATCGGCTTTAGCACCGATAGTTTTATGGCCCACATCTGTATGAATCGCATAGGCAAAATCTAAAACTGTAGAGCCCAAAGGAAAACTTTTTATTTCTCCTTGCGGCGTAAAGACAAAGACTTCATCATTTGCAAATTCAGATTTTATTGTTTTGACTATATCTTCAAAGTCATCGGCATTGTCTTGATTTTCAATAAGCTGTCTGACCCAAGATATTCTCTCATCCATTTGATCAGCTTTTAAATCATTTACCTTGTATTTCCAGTGTGCAGCAATTCCATATTCTGCACTATAATGCATATCCCAAGTTCTTATTTGAATTTCAAAGGGCTGTCCATCTTCTGATAAAACTGTTGTGTGTATTGATTGATACATATTAGATTTGGGAATAGAAATATAATCCTTAAATCGTCCAGGCATAGAATGAAACATATCATGAACTATACCTAAAATATTATAACAATCGAGGACACTCGAAACGATTACTCGTATTGCAAAAAAGTCAAAAATTTCGTCAAAGGTTTTATTTTGCATATACATTTTTCTGTAAATGCCGTTGATACTCTTAACTCTTCCCTCAATATGAGCGTCAGGAAAATTATCTTTTAACCTAAAATTTATTTTGAGTATTATGTCATCAATAAAATTTTTATGAATATTTAGCTTTTGCTCGGTTAATTTTTCAATTTCAATATATGCTATTGGGTCTAAATATCTGAGCGAAAGATCCTCTAATTCATTTTTAATAGTCATAATTCCCAAGCGATGTGCAATGGGAGCATATATTTCCAGAGTTTCTAAAGCCTTATCTCTCTGCTTTTGTTTTTTCATAAACTCAAGCGTCTTCATATTGTGCAGGCGATCGGCTAATTTAATGATGATTACACGAATATCATCTGCCATAGCAAGCAACATTTTACGAAGATTTTCGGCCTGTCTTTCTTCAGTAGTATTTATTACTATCTTGCTTAACTTTGTTACTCCATTTACCAAATAAGCAACTTCTTCAGAAAATTCTTTTTTTATATCTTCGAGAGTTACATCGGTATCCTCAACACAGTCATGCAGTAGAGCTGCAGTCAAGGTATCGATATCCATACCCAAATCAAGTAAAATTTGAGCAACATTAATAGGATGAATGATATAAGCTTCTCCTGAATATCTGTATTGCTCTTTGTGAGCTTCTTGTGCAAGTTTAAATGCCTTGTCTATAATCGCAATATTTTCTTCAGAAAAATCATTCTCTTCTAAATTTCTTTTAAATTTTTCATATAGTTCTTGATAATCTTTCATATTTACAACTTTAATTTATTAATTTTTTCAAAATTTTTGAATCGGTTAAACATACACGGGAGGGATTTTCAACGATTGAAATTTGATTTTTTAATTTTTTAATTAGTGAAAATTCTTTCATAATCTCAAGGGAAATTAAAAATCTGCAATAATTATCCTCTATCGGAATTTTATTATATAAAAATTCTGGTGTGTGAGTCCAATTTTTTATTTTCCTTATAAATTTATATATTACAGTAAAATATTCTTTAGTGGGTTTAGCATATTCTTTTTCTTCAAGACTTAATTTATCCCCTCTAATTAACTTTTCATATATTTTTTCCGACTTTATCATCATATCATCATTGCGATTGTGAAGTCTAATATTATCCGCAATAATCGTAAGTTGCTTTGTTTGTCTAAATTCATTTAAGCTAAATTTAATGACAATATCTATACTATCTCCAATTTGATATGGAAAATCTGTTATTTCACAAAAAAATCTCATAATTTCGAGTGACTTTGATGAATTCTTTTTTTTCACAATAATTTTCAGATGATTACGATCTTTTCCCAGAGCGATAATATCGACAATTATCATACCAGTTATAGCAAAAACAGGTTCTTTCAAACCCTCTCCATAGGGCTCTAAAGCATTTATGTCTGATAAAATATCTAAATTAATACTTTCTGGATTGAGCTTTAAATCTATGTTTATTTGTTCACTTTCATAGGGATTGCTTTTACAATATTTCAATAATTTAGTTTTAAAAGCATCAAAGTTTTCTTTATGAAGTTTAAGACCTGCGGCAGATTTATGCCCACCGAAAGAAATTAATTCTTCACTGCAAAAACTCAAAGCTTCATATATAGAAAAATTGCTTATCGACCTTGCAGAACCAGATAAAATTCCGTCTTTTTCATTTAATATAATTGACGGTTTACCAAAAACATTAGTGAGTTTTGCGGCAGCAATGCCTAAAACACCCTCATTTAAATTTTTAGATTGAATAATTATTATGTCTTGAAGTATGGATAGAGGATTTTTTGAAATAAAATCAACACAAGTATCATAAACAGATTGTTGATTTTCTTTTCTAATAGAATTGTATTTGTCAATTTGATTCATTAAAGTTTCAGCGTCTATCAGATCTTCTGAGAGAAAAAGAGAAACTGCCTTGCTTGCGTCTCCTACTCTGCCAGCAGAATTGATTTTTGGAATTACCATAAAAGCTAAGTCAATTGCACTTATTTTTTGATTTGAAGTTATTGAATTTTCGATTAATAGCTTGAGCCCAAGTCTATCTGCGTTCTCAATTAGAGCAAGTCCTTTTTGCACGATATATCTATTGGGACCCACAAGTGGCACAATGTCGGCTATAGTTCCAAGTGCAGCTAAATCAATAAAATTTTCAATTATTTGTTCACTGACAGAGCCCTCAAGAGCACAGACAAGTTTAAATGCTATACCTGCTCCGCAATAATATTTAAAATCAGTTTTTAGATCAGTTCTATGAGGATCAACGGCAGCAACACATTCGGGCAAAATTTCTAAAGGCAAATGATGGTCGGTGATGATTAAATCCATTTCTTTTTCTTTAATATATTTTGCTTCCTCTACAGCGGCAATTCCGTTATCAACAGTGATTATAAGTTTAACATCTTGATTTTTTAGCTCATCAATTTTAATTATATTGAGTCCATATCCGTCTTGAAATCTATCGGGAATAGCAAAAATTACATCTGCTCCCCGACTCTCTAAATATGAATATAAAATAGCAGTAGCAGTAATACCGTCGCAGTCAAAATCTCCATATATAGCTATTTTTTCAAAATCATCTATTGCTCTCTCAATTCTTTCACAGGCGATTTTTATGTCTGGTAAATCGTATAAGTCTTCACTAAATTCAGGATAAATCAACTCTTCAATTTTTTCATCAGAAAAATTCCTCGCAGACAGAATCAACGAGGAAACCGTATTTAATCTAAATTTATCTGATATTTCGATTGCTCTTTCCTTTGAGGGCGATGAAAAAATCCATTTTTTAGTTGACAATAAATCACGCCTTTCGTTAAAATTTTAGCATTTTAATGAAAGTATTACAACTTTTCAAGTCGAGCGTAGTTTGCCATTATTTTCTTTACACCAACATTGTCAAAGGCAATTTCTAAAAGAGAGTCATTTCCCATTTTTTCTACATTTAAAATGACGCCTTTTCCAAAAGTTTTATGGCTAATTTGTTCTCCAACTGCATAACTGACATTCGCTTTTGTTTTTTCTTTTTTATTTTTAAATCTTTCGTTGTATCTTAAGACTTTAAAAGTTTTTGGAACATTTTCACTTGAATTATATTTATTGAAATCTCCAGTTTCCTTACTTAAATCTGAAATTAAACGTGGATCTATTTCCGAAATAAAAATTGAGGGCAACGAAGAAGTTGTTTTTCCATAAATCATTCTATTCATTGCATTTGTCATATATAGCTTTTTTTTCACTCTGGTAATTCCAACATAAGCAAGGCGCCGTTCCTCTTCTCGACTTTGCGTGGTATACATATTTTTTTCGCCCGGGAAAATATTATTTTCCATACCAGTCATAAATACCGTATCAAATTCCAAGCCTTTAGAAGCATGTAAAGTCATCAAAACAACAGAATTTTCAGATTCATTAAAAGAGTCAATGTCACTAAGTAAAGCGACCTCTCTCAAAAAATTAGATAAATCTGCGTCATCATTTTCATCAAAATATCTGACTATACTCGATTTTAATTCCTTAATATTTTCAAGTCTTTCGTCAAAATTTTCATCTTTTTCTTTTAGCATTTTAATATATCCAGTTTTTGTAAGTAATGACTCAAAAAAATCATCAAGGCTCAATGTTTCATAATCTTTTTGTAAAGAGTAAATAAGTTCAACAAATTTATTTATGTTATCAGATTTTACATTTTCCATTATTTCAAATAATGATTTATCATGATCAGAAGCTGATTTTTCAATTTTGCTCATACTCATTTTTCCTATTCCTCGTTTAGGAACATTCACAATACGTATAAGCCTTGTATCATCATTTGTATTAGTTATTACGCTTAAATATGATGTTATATCTTTAATTTCCTTGCGCTCATAGAATTTATGACCGCCTACAATTTTATATGGAATACCTCTCCTTACAAGTTCTCGCTCAATTGGATTTGACTGTGCATTTGTTCTGTAGAAAACAGCAATATCATTCGCATTTTTACCGTCAGAAATCAAATTTTCAATAGTTTCACAAATAAAATCAGCCTCTTCAGATTCATCTGAAAGTGTCTTATATGTAATTAAATCTCCCTCTTCAAATGAAGTCCAAAGCTTTTTGTCGTGTCGATTTTCATTTTTAGATATAAGGGAGTTTGCGGCAGCTAAAATGTTTTTTACAGATCGATAATTTCTCTCCAATTTTATTTTTTTTGCATTTTTGAATCGATCCTCAAAATTCAAAATATTTTCGATTACTGCGCCTCGAAATTTATATATACTTTGATCGTCATCTCCTACAACAGTAATATTTCCATGACATTTTGAGAGAAGATAAGCCAGCTCATACTGTGCGTAGTTTGTATCTTGATATTCATCAATAAAAATTTGCAAAAATTTATTGGAATAATAATCTAAGACATCTGAATTTTCTTTAAAAAGTTTAACAGTAAGCATTATCATATCGTCAAAATCCATGGCATTTGCTTTTCTCAATTTTGACTCATATATTTTATAAATTTCTGCAATAGTTAAATCTGTTTCATTGTGAAAATCAGATTTTTTTTCTTTGCAAGAAGCCTCAAATTCGTCGGCAGAGAGTAAATTATCTTTTGCTTTGCTTATAACCTTTAATACTTCAAAAGGCTTGAAAAAGCTGTCTAAATTTTTTTCTTTTAGACAATCTTTAATTACTTTTTTCTGATCATTTGTATCATAAATATCGAAGTTGGAATTATATCCTATTCTGTCGGCAAATCTTCTCAAAATTCTTCCACAGATACCATGAAAAGTTCCTGCCCAAATTTCAGAAGCTACATCATTTCCGAGTTTACTTGAAAGTCTGTCTTTAATTTCATTTGCCGCCTTATTTGTAAAAGTTATAGCAAGAATTCTATATGGCATTATAGCTTTATATGACAAAAGATTTTTTACAGTCTCGGAATTTTCTTCTATTTTATTTTTATCATTTTTTATTTCATTTAAAAATTGAATATCCTCTTCTGTTAAATTATGTGAAAAATTATCTCGATGATAGACATTTCCATATTTTAATAAATATGCAATTTTATTTATTACAACAGTAGTTTTTCCGGTTCCTGCTCCAGCTAAAATCAAAAGCGGACCCTCATCGGCAAAAATGGCTTCACGCTGAGAGTCGTTCATATTAGAAAATTCTGTTGTTAGTATTTCTTGTCTTAATTTTTTTAATTTATTTTGATTCAATTTTATTTTCCTTATATTTTAGATAATCACTTAAAATTACAGTCGCCGCGGTTTTATCGACAACTGATTTTTTCTTTCTCTTTTTTACATTTCCACTGTGTAATTTTTTATATCCTATAACGGTCGTGAGTCTTTCATCAAACAATTCAATCGGAATTGCAACTTCTTTTTGTAAGTCAGCTCTTAATTTTTGAGTCTTTTTTGCCTTTTCTCCTATCGTACCATCCATATTTTTAGGAAAGCCGATGACAATTTCATCTACAGAATTATCATTTACAATTTTTATTATTTCTTTTATCAGTTCTCTATAATTTTCAGTACGAATTGTAGTCAAAGGATAGGCTAAAATCTGTGATTTATCGGTAATTGCGATACCTGTATTTTTTTCTCCGTAATCTATTCCCAAAATTATCATTACCAGAGCTTCACCTTACCTACTAAATCTGAAATTTTATCAATTTTTTTATTTATCAAATAATTTTCCATTCCGTCAATAATATCGAGACAAATATCTGGCTTTATAAAATTAGCAGTGCCAACTTGTACGGCAGTTGCACCAGCAATCATCATTTCAATTGCGTCTTCCGACTTTGAAATGCCTCCCATACCTACAACCGGAATATCTACCGCATTATAAACTTCATTTACCATTCTAACGGCAACTGGAAATACGGCTGGACCTGAAAGTCCTCCTGTATTATTTTTTAATTTTGGTCGAAATGTATCAATATCAATTCTCATTGCAGTTAGAGTATTTATAAGAGAAATAATATCAGCACCATTTTCCTCACAACATTTAGCAATTTCAGATACATCAGTTACATTGGGAGTTAATTTTACCATTATATTTTTATTTGTTTTATTTCTTACTTTAGTCAAGATATTTTTGACATCTTCTTTTGAAGAGCCAAAACATCTTCCTCCCTTTCTTATGTTTGGGCAACTAACATTGAGTTCAATTATGTCAATGTTTTCTCTGTCTAAAATTCCTGCAAGTTCTGCATATTCGTCAGCAGAATTTCCTGAAATATTTACTATAATTGCAAGATTTTTTGAATTTAAAAAAGGAAGTTCATTTTCAATAAAATGCTCTATTCCCTTATTTTGCAATCCAACAGAATTTATCATTCCGGATGAAGTTTCGTAAACTCTGGGTGGCGGATTTCCAATTTTTTCTTTTAGTGTTATACCAGAACACGAAATTCCACCAAGATTTGAAATATCATATATTTGATCAAATTCTCTTCCAAAAGAAAAACAACCAGAAGCAGCAATTATTGGATTTTTGAGTTTTATATCGCCTAAATTTATTGATAAATCAGCCATTAAAGCACCACCTTTGAGCCATCAAAAACGGGACCGTCAGCACAAACTCTTTTGTACTCACTTTTTCCATTTTCAATTATTTTTGCAACACAGCCGTCACAAGCACCAATGCCACAAGCCATTCTCTCTTCTAAAGATAGAAAAATAGGAATGTTTTTTTCTTTGGCAAGCTTTTGAACAGCTTTCATCATCAAAACAGGTCCACAGGCAAAGATATAGTCATATTTATTAATTTCAATCATTTGTTCAGCGAGTCTTCCAACGTATCCCTCTTCTCCATAACTTCCATCATCTGTTGCAATTTTTACATTATTGCAAAGTAGATTAAATTCTTCTTCTAAAATAATTTCAGATTTTGAAGTAAATCCAAGTGCAACATCGGGATTTTTTATTTCTTTTGCAGCATACAAAAGAGGAATAGAACCTATTCCCCCGCCAACAAGCAAAACTTTTTTATCGTAAATTTCGGGAAAACCATTCCCCAGAGGACCAACCACATCAATAGTGTCCCCAATTTTTTTCTTCGATAATATTTTTGTTCCCTCACCTTTAATTTGATAAATAAGAGTAATAATGTTTTTATCTTTGTCTATATTAGCAACGGAAATTGGGCGTCTAAGTGTTTTGTCACACCAGACATTGAGAAATTGACCGCTTTTTAAATTTTGAGCTAAATAATCATCTGAAAAACTCATTAAATAAACATCTTTTCCGATTTTTTTATTTTCAATGAGCTTTGATAAAATGTTTTTAATCTGCACTTGTATCTCCTTTAGAAAGGCTATCTATAAATGCTTGCGCTATTTCCAAACTTGTAAAAGTCGGTATTTGTTTTTTCTCTGCAAGCCTTCTCAAATATACTGTGTCTTTGTATGAACTTGAATTTGAATCAGTTAGAATAACAAGATAATCTAATTTATTTTTCATTATCATTTCAGAAAGTCTCAAATCGTCTTTTGAAATTCTATTTATTAAGTTAGCTGGCACAAAATTATCGTTGAATGTCTTAGCAGTTTTCCCAGTTGCATATACTTTGAAACCCTGTTTATAAAATTTATATGCGACAGATACACCCTGTTGTTTTTCGCTGTCTTTTAAGCTAAAGAAAACTGCACCAGAATCTTTGACATTGAGCCCAGAGGCTTTAACTGATTGAATTAAAGCAGATTCAAAGTCTTTTTCGACGCCGACAACTTGACCTATTGATTTAGATACAAGAGAATCTCTTTTTTCGTCAAAAGAATCAGATTTGAAAATCGGCATTCTCACGAAAACTTGTTTTTCGTCCGATTTTTCTATATTAATTTCATTATTTTCTAAAATATCATAGTAAATTTTGCCTATATCTGTTTTCAAACTTAAATTTATAAATGGCAATAATTTTACATTAGTAGTTGACATATTTAGTAAAAATACATCGTTATCGTAGTAAATAAATTCCATATTCACCATCTTATTTGTAGAAAGCTCTTTTAATAAATTGGCAGAAATTTCATTGATTTTCGAAATGGCTTTTTCAGGTAAATTCAAATTGGGAATAACAGCAGTTGAATCGGAAGCATTTACTCCTGCTCTTTCAATTTTTTCGACAATCGACAAAAGATTGAATTTTTCATTTGAATATACACCGTAAACTTCCGCACAGGTACCAACAAAATATTTTTCTACTAAAATATCATCAGAGAAATTATGATTATCTGCAAAATCTTCCAACTCGTCTTTAGTCCAGCAAACAATATCAAAAAAGTCATTTTTTACACTTATCGGATAACCAATTTCTTGAGCTTTGGGCAAGAGTTCATTTTTATCAGATACAAGCTTATATGGTCTATGATTTATATTTAACTTTTCTAAAAGTTTAGAAAATTCAATTTTATAATCAATAACATTTATATCTGATTTTGCAAAACCTGAAAAATCAGAGACAATTTTTGTATCCTTTTTTAATATTTCAGAATATTTTTCATTAAAATTGTCATGTACAACTTTATCATAGGCAATTTTACTCGTCGCAGGGCCTGAAAAATTGGAAGTAAAAGATACTGTTTTATAACCATTTTTTCTATATTGCAAAGCTGTGAAAAAAGCAAGATATGCATTTTCTTTGCTCTGTGTAAATCTTGAATCAGCTGCATTTATGAAGACGATAGTTTTATCATCAAAATTAAAGTCAAGAGGTAAAATATTTTCATCACAGTTATCTTTTTTAATTTTATTATAAAGTTTAGATATAAATGTTAAATCTTCAGATTTTATACCAGTATAAAAAGAGAGATTTTTCAAATCTTTACCTCTATTTACTAATTCTCCTAAAGAAAAGAAACGAAAATCGTCGTTATTTTCAAGAGAAAGTAACAGTTCTTCGGTATCTTTTTTTGAAACCATTGCAATTTTTTCATTTATTGCTTTTTTATTTAATAGTTTCAAATTTTTAGAAAATGAGGCTTCATAATTTTCAGCAAAACAAGAATTAAATCCATTATCATCAATAAAATAAGCATTTGATATAGCTGTTAATTTATCAGATGACGCAAAATTCAAATCAATTTCCGACAAATTTTTACCATTTAACAAATCAAAATATATATCTTCAATATTCAAATTTGTATATATTTTTGTAAGGTCGTACAGTTTTGAAAATAGAGGATCAACTTGAGTTGCAATTATTTCATCAGTGTCTTTTTTGTAAGCAAAGTAAATAGTTAAAAAGCCAGATATATCTGCTTTTTTCAAAATTTCTTCACCCATATTTGCCATTTTTTCTCTTAAAGATAAGTCTATGTCTTCTACAAAAAGAGGCGAATTTTTATGACCTACACCGTATGGTTCTAAATGACGAGTAGCTAAAACACATTTTGAATTTCCGAAAATATCTGTTACAAAACAAAGTTTATAAGACTCATATTTATCAATAGATTTTTCTACAAAAACTTGCTTTAAATTAGATTTAGAAATTTCAACATCAAAAGTCTTTTCTATGGCTGTATCGTTAAAACACAGTGTTTTTTTAGGAATATCAGGCGTGAAAGCAGGATATACATATACAGGATAACCGATTTCATTTGCATATTCTAAGGCATATTCTAAAGTAGAAGAATATTTATTTTCAATGGAATTTAAATCGTTGGCATCTAAAAAAATATTAAAATGCTCAGGTTTCAATATATTGTGCATTGCATTTATATTCAAACCAGCTATCTTTACTTTTTTTTCATCTAAAAATCCACTCACCGAAAGATCAAAAACTGTTTGCATAGTTTTTAAGTTTCCAAAATTTATAAAGAGAGTGTCTATTTTTTCTGTAAGTATAATATTTTTTATATTTTCAGTAGTTATCGCCTTTATATAAACTTTATCTGAAAAATCGTTCTTAATACATATATTTATAGGAATAGAAGTTAAAATTGTAACCTTTATTCCCCTATTTTTCAGAGAATTTGAAAATTCTGCCACCGCAGAGTCGTATTTTGCACCAACTATTAAAATATTTTCCATTTTAGCTCCTTACGCTTTTCAGTTCCTCTCTCATGTCAATTATCGCTTTGCGAGTTGCTTTTTTATAATCTCGCTCATCGACATTCATATTTTTATAAGCACAAATTATTGAGCGAGAAGCATTTATTATTGCACCTTTATTCGAAAAAGCTGTTTTTACATCTTCTGCTTTAGCTCCTTGAGCACCAAAACCTGGAACTAAAAAGAATGTTTCAGGCATTAAAGTTCTAAGTTGTTCAAGTTGCTTAGGATATGTAGCACCCACAACAGCGCCTACATTTTCGCCCCATTCTTCAACTAATTTTGCAACCGTAATATACAAAGGTTCTCCATTTTCAAGAATCAAATCTTGTAATTGTGAAGAAGAGGGATTACTCGTCTTCACTAAAACAAAAATCGCTTTATCGGAAATTTCACATATATCGAGTAAAGGTTTTACCGTATCATATCCCATATATGGATTGACTGTCATTGCATCAACATCGTAAACTTTCATATTTTCATTAAAATATGAAACATTTCCTATATATCCTTCCCCATATGCATTCATCGTTGTTCCTATGTCATTTCTCTTTCCGTCAGCGATTACATATAAGCCATTTTCTTTTGCATATTTTATTGTTTCTTCAAATGCATAAATTCCATTGTGGCCCAAAGTTTCATAATACGACAACTGTAATTTCACTGCTGGAACAATATCATAAATCGAATCTATTATCCCCTTATTCCATTCTATAACAGCTTTAGAAGCCGATTTTAGATTTTTGCCCTCTTCTCTGAAATATTTTTCCATTAAAAAAGACGGCACAAAAGACAAATTAGGATCTAAGCCGACAACTGTTGGATTATCAGTTTCTTCAATTTTAGTTATAAGACGATTAAAAGACATTTATTCCTCCGATTTATATACTATATTTCCATTGCAAAAAGTGTATTTAACTTTTCCAAATAAACTTAAATTTTTAAATGCTGAGTTTGTACTCTTTCCATGAAAAGTGCTATCTTCGACTTTATATTCTTCATTTGGATCAAATAAAACTAAATCTGCTAATCCTCCAACGGACAAATTTCCAGCTTTTATTCCGGCAATTTTAGCGGGGGCGCAGGTCATCTTTTCAATCAATTCATATAAAGTTAAAGTACTTGTTTTTACAAGATATGTAATTCCAGCTGAAAGAGCTGTTTCCAGTCCAATGCTTCCATTTTTTGCATTTTCAAAATTATTCTTGTCTAATTTAGTATGTGGCGCATGGTCTGTTGCGATAACATCTATTGTATTATCTTTGAGTGCTTTTCTTATAGCTTTTACATCTTCTTTTGTCCTAAGTGGTGGTGACATTCTGCAATCAGCATTTTTATTCAAAAGTAGCGTTTCATCAAGAGAAAAATGATGTGGAGTAGCTTCGGCAGTAACTTTCACACCATTGTTCTTTGCAAGTCTTATTATTTCAGCAGAATCTTTTGTGCTAACATGACAGATATGAATCTTTGCATTTAAATATTTTGCAATTAAGATTTCTCTTATCGTACCTATATCTTCCGCAACAGACGGAATGCCTTTAACATCAAGATTTTTAGAAATTTCACCTTCATTTACAACGCCATTTGATGAAAGACTTAAGTCTTCACAATGAGCAAATATAGGTTTTCCAAACTTTTTAGATAATTCGAGTGCTTCATATACAAGACTGCTTGTTGCAATAGGCATACCATCATCTGAAAAAGCATAAGCTCCATTTTTAGATAGAGTTTCAAAATCAGTTATATTTTCCCCTTTCAGTTCCTTTGTTACTGAAGCAATAGGATAAATTTTTATTAAAGCTTTTTCAGATTTTTTCTTAATATATTCAAGAATTTCTAAATTATCAACAGCTGGAACTGTATTAGGCATAGTAAAAATATGAACATATCCACCTGCGGCAGCTGCTTTTGAGCCAGAAATTATATCTTCTTTTTCTGTTTGACCTGGATCTCTAAAATGAGCATGTAAATCTACAAATCCAGGACAGCAAACCAAACCTTGAGCATTTATAATCTCAGCTTTATCATTTCTGAGGTTGTCCCCTATTTCGATTATTTTTTTATCTTCAATCAAAATATCTGTGATTTTATCAAATTTATTCGCAGGATCAATTAAACGAGCATTTTTAATCAAGTAAGTCATACTCATCTCCTCAATCGCTTGAAGTTGTTTCAGTTGTGGTAGTTGTTTCTGTATTTTCGCTATCTGTTGTATCCTCATCATCTTCATCGGGATCAGTGGTTGTCGTTTCTTCTTCCTCTTCTGCTTCTCCCTCATCAGGAAGATGATTCTTTTTATAATATCCTACCATTGTAGAAGCCGTAGAATCTCCATCTTTAACAAGTAATCCAGTACTCGGATAATAATTTCTTCTGACAACATCAGATGGCATTACAAATTTTTTAGACGGACGACCTTTACAAAGTTCCGTCAATGATAGACCTAAAATTCTTGATGGACGAGCTGTAGCTCCTGTGGGAATACGAGCTGGTTGATCGTATCCATACCAAACAGCTCCAACATAATAAGGTGTGCCACCGCAACTCCATTCATCCTTAAAATCACTGGTTGTTCCGGTTTTTATAAAAGTTTCAAATCCAGATACATTTGCAAGTCTTCCCGTTCCCCTTGTGGCAACAGTTTGCAAAAGTTGGTTCATAATGTAAGCAGTAGATTCTTCCATTATTTGCTCGCCTTTTTGGTCTTTGTTTTCGATATAAACTTTTTTGCCGGTGTTATCTGTAACCTTGGTGTAAACATAAGGCTTATAATATTTACCGCCATTGCCAAAAGCAGCATATGCAGCTGCCATTTCAAGTGTAGTAACTCCTCGAGATGTACCACCAACACCCATAGAAGAGAGGTTGGCATCTGTATTTTTACCAGTTTTAACGAAGTTATTGAAATGAAATTTTTCCGTCAAAAATCTCAGAGAATTTCGAGCCCCATAATCTAAAGCTAAACGCACAGCAGTTGTGTTCAAAGAATTTTGCAGAGCGTATTGAACAGTTACCTTTTTATCGGGATCACCAAATGAACCATTCGCATTTTGTGGCCATGGTTTTCCGTCTTTAGTTATAGCATAATCGGTGAGCATTGATGAAAAGTGAATTCTATTTTTTTCTAAACTGGGTGCATATACGGACAGAGGTTTTATAGATGAACCAGGTTGCCTTACAGCATCAACAGCTCTATTCAAGCCTCTATTTACGGTTTTGGGACCAGCTCCACCAACCATTGCAACTATTTGTCCCTCGTAGTTCATTATAGTTATAGCCGCCTGTATATTATTGGAGCCAAATCCCTTTCTATTTATAAAAATATCTTCAACTTTCTTCTGTGAATCTATTTCTATCGTAGAATAAATTTTTAAGCCACCATAATATACAAGTCTTACAGCTTCTTGATTGGAAAATCCAGCATTAACTAAATCTTTAATTAGAGAATCAATTATATAATCAACATAATATCCATGGATCGAAGATTCAACAACTGGTTTTTTATCCTTAGTTTTTTTGTCGTCAGTATTGAACTTGATTTTATAATCTTTCATCTGCTGATATTGTTCTTTTGTAAGATAATTTTGCTTTTCCATTTGCCTTAAACATTCCTGCTGGCGTTTTCGGTTGTTATCAGGATTTAAAAGCGGATTATAAAAAGTTGGTGCCTTTGTAATACTCGCTAAAACAGCACCTTCAGCAGCATTTAATTGACTGACATCTTTATTGAAATATTTTTCGGAAGCAGTCTGAACACCATAACAGCCAGAGCCTAAAGGTATGGTATTCAAATAAGCTTCTAAAATTTGCTCTTTTTCGTAATTTTTTTCAAGATTTAGCGCCTGTAAAATTTCATGTAATTTTCTGGAAATAATCACATCATTTTCGCCAGTTAAATTTTTAATCAACTGTTGAGTAATTGTGGAACCACCTTGTGAAAATTTATGTTTTATCATAACGCCTGCTAATCTCACCCAGTCAACGCCCTTGTGTTTAGCAAACCTTTTGTCTTCTAAAGCAATAAATGCATTTTGAACATCTTTGGGAATTTTATCTAAATCAACCCATTTTCTGTTTTCTTCTCCATGTAAAGAAGCCACTTCAACATATTTTTTATCTTTATTTAAAGCATATATAATGCTTGTCTGATCTTGATTTGTTTTATAATAATCTAAATTAACCTTTGAAGTTCCATTGACATATGCTGCCGCATAGACAGAAGAAACTGTTGAAATAAGCAAGGTTGAAATTAAGACAATCAATAGCATTGTCAAGAGAACCTTGACAAAAGGATTACTGCGCATGAAAAAAGCGCTCAGATTATTACCGCCACTTTGCTTTTTTTGTTTTGATTTTTTAGATTTATTTTTAGAAGAGCGTAAAGCTACTTTATTCTTTTTGTTACCTGTATTCATTCTTTCCTCCAAAATATATCGCAGAATATTATAACATAAAACGCAAATAAAAGTGTCTTTTACCGTTAAATTTCATACGGTTGATTTTATCACATAAAAATAATAAAATACATATAATATATATGTTTTAGGGGGAAATTTTGAGCAAAAATTTATTTTCCGTTTCTGAAGACGGTTATACAAAAAAAGAAGTAGAAGATTATCTACTTTATCTTCAGACTAAATTCACAAAAACCTCAATGCAGAACGAAGAATATAAAAAACTTGAAACTAAATTAACTCAAGAAAATCGTGATTTAATACAAAAGGTAGATGAATTATCCCTTAAAAATAAAGAGCTTTACACTGATTGTGTCAAGTTTGCAAAAAGATTAAAAGTTAAAGATCTTGAAATGGAAAAACTCAAGGACAGACAACTTGAGCTGGAAAAATCTCTCTTAGACGAGAAAAAAATTACAAGTAAATTGCGTCAAGATTTGGAAAAAATCGAATTTGACAAATCTTCTGAACAAAAGGTCGATGAAACCACACTTGATAACGACAAGCTCGATGAAAAACCAGTTATAATAACAGACGAAGTTCTCAAAAATCAAGAAAAGGAAAAGCCTGTCGAAAATAATAAAGAAGAAATCAAAAGCGATGATTTTATATCTGATTTTTTTGACGAAGAAAAGCCAGAAAAAGTAAAGGGAAAGTCAAAAGCAAAAAACATATTTTTGACTTTTTTACAAATTATATTCTCTCTTTTATTTATCTGCTTAATTTTATTTGATGCTATAACTGCTGTTTCCTTTGCAATGACCAATGGTTCAAAAGACAAATATTTACTTGACAGAAGAGCTTATGTTGTTCAAACAGAAGAAAATTCTCCTCATCTACAAAAAAATGACATCGTTGTCTTGAAATTAAAAGATAAGGCAGATATAAAAAACGGAAAATATATTTTCTATAAAAACAATCAAAATATAGAGGGCTTATTCAAAATAACAGACTCATCAAACATCAATAAAAATATGAATTTCAAAGTTTCAAGTAATCTCTTCCCTCAAAATACTGTCTTTTATGGAGATACCTCATTTCTCTCTACAGTTGAATATGTGATTCCAAAACTTGGAATAATTACAAATTTTGCATATGAAAATCAAATTTTATTCATCCTCATAATTGTTTTATTGACTATTATTAATTTCTTGATTTTATTGCTTCTCCCCCTACTTAAGAAAAAGAAAAATAACTGATTTTCACAAATTAAAATAACTTTGACGGGTAACCTGTGTACCCGTCAATTTTATTTGTAAATTTAACTAATATAATAAAAAAATATATATAACATCAATGATTAAGTAATTTCTTTTAAAATATGAATTATCTGTTAGTTTTGTAACAATTAATGGTTGTTTTGTTGAAAAAAAATAGCCTCAATGATATAATTACTATGTTTTATTACAAATTTAGGAGGTAATTAACTAATGGCAAGAAAATCTGTATTTATCACCGGTGCCTCGGGAACAATGGGTTGGGCTGCTTTCAAAGAAATCTATGACAAAAGACCTGACCTTGACATCAATGTTCTTCTCAGAGATAGTGAAAAGAACCGTAAATTGTTCGCACCCTATTTAGGTGATAGTAGAGTAAAAATCGTTTGGGGCGATTTTGTAAATTATGATGCAATCAAAACTGGTATTGACGGAGTAAGCTATGTGCTTCATATCGGCGGACTTGTTTCTCCTGCGGCTGACTATAGACCAAAGGAAACATTCAAAGTAAATACTTTGGCTGCTGAAAATATCGTTAAAGCAGTTAAAGCACAGAAAAATCCTGATGACATTGTTGTTGTATACATCGGAACTGTTGCACAAACAGGTAACAGACCTGATCCTATTCACTGGGCAAGAACAGGCGATCCTATCAAAACTTCTATCTATGATCACTATGCAGTTTCAAAAACAATGGCTGAAGCAGTTTTCGCTGAATCAGGACTTAAAAAATGGGTTTCCATGCGTCAATCCGGTATTCTTTATCCCGAAATTTTATACAACATGGATCCAATTATGTTCCACGTTCCATTAAACGGAGTTTTGGAATGGGCTACTGTTGAAGACAGTGCTACTCTTATGGCTAATGTATGTAACGACGATCTTCCAGAAGAATTCTTCAGAAGATTCTACAACATCGGTTCAGGTCCTGCATACAGACTTACAAACTATGAATTCGAAGATCATCTTCTCTATACAATCGGTATGGGACATGACGCTACTAAAAAGCTCTTCTCTCCAAACTGGTTTATAACAAAGAACTTCCATGGTCAATGGTATTCTGATTCTCAAGAACTTGAAGATTTCTTACATTTCAGACACAATACACCAATTGACGCATACTTTGCAGAAATTCTTGGCTCTCATGTTCCAGGATATTTCAAACTTTCTGGTCTCGCTGCTAACCCAATCGGAAAATTCTTCATGAAGAGAATTGCATCAGATAAGAGATTCGGAACTCTCACATGGATTAAAAACAAGGATCAAAACAGAATCAGCGCATTCTTTGGTTCTCTTGAAGATTACAATAAGATTCCTGAATCTTGGGACAACTACAAAATTTACAGACCATCAGATGAGCCTTCCTATCTTGATCATGGTTATGATGAAACTAAGAAAACTTCCGACCTTGATATTGAAGATATGAAAAAAGCAGCTGCTTTCCGTGGCGGTGAATGTCTCTCTAAGACAATGAAAAAAGGTGACCTTATCACTCCTCTCAAATGGAAATGTCAATTTGGACATGAATTTGAAATGTCTCCCAACCTTGTATTAAAAGGTGGTCATTGGTGTCCAGAATGTCTTCCACTTCCTTGGAACTATGATGAAATTGCAAAAGGCAACCCCTTCTTTGCACAAGTTTGGACTCCTGATCATGACGAAGATGAACATAATGTTTATGATTGGGATGTTTACAAAGATTATGATGAATTTGCTGGTAAACCAGAAGCTTTCAAAGACGCAAATGATATTCATGATAAATACAGATTCGGATTTACTGAAGCAGTTAAAGAAAAAGCAGCTAAAGAATCCAAATAAATCTCATAATAAAAATTGCCTCAGTTTTCAAACTGAGGCTTTTTTATTTATATAAAATTAATTTGTATCTTCAACTATCGAGTTGTCTTTTTCTGCAATTATTTCTGTTACTCTCCTACCCTCTACCTTATTAACCGTAAATTTATGTCCTTGATGATAGAAACTATCTCCTTTTTCAGCTATTTTATCTAAATTTTTTTGCACAAATGCACCAACAGTTCCAATATCTTCATCATCTTCTATATTCAATAATTTAGTCAAATCTTCAAAAGTCATTGAGCAAGTTATTTTATAAGTGTTGGGCGCTAATTTTACATATTCAAACTCAATGTCATCGTGTTCGTCATAAATTTCGCCTACTAATTCTTCTAAAATATCTTCCATCGTTATAAGTCCCATCGTTCCGCCAAATTCATCGGTAACTACTGCAATATGAAGATGGCGTCTTTGAAGAGATTTCAATAAAAGAGAAATTTTCATTGTTGGAATTACAAAAATCAATGGTTTGATTATATCTTGAACTCTGCCATTTCCCTTTATAACTTTATTAAATAAGTCTTTTTGGTGCACATATCCTATTATATTATCTATGGACTTTGAATATACTGGTATTCTGGAAAATTCATATTCATTGAATATAGCGATATATTCTTCTAAGGAAGATTCTTTTTCTATTGCCACCATATCAACTCTTGGAATTAAAATTTCCTGAGCCTCTTTGTCATTGAATTCCATGACATTGTAAATTAGCTGATTGTCGCTTATGGTAATTCCACCCTCGCTTGTGGCTTCATCGACCATAGTTAAAAATTCGCCCTCGGTTATCGTCTTTTTCTTATTAAAAGCAAAAATTTTATCTAAAAACTTTTTCCAATAATTAAAAATAATATTCAACGGCGAAAAAATTATCATAAAAAACTCTAAGCCAGGCAACACAAATTCGGCAAATTTTTCAGGATTTTCTTTTGCAAAACTTTTTGGTGTAATTTCTCCAAAAATTAAAACAATAATTGTCAAAACAAGAGTAGATAAAGTCGTCCCTATCTCGCCATAATTTCTTACAAACAAAACAGTACCAACGCCAGCAGCAGTGATATTTACAATATTATTGCCAATTAAAACTGTGGATAAAACTTTATCATATTTATTTTCATAAATATTTAGAAGTCTTTTACCTCTTTTACTCTCGGTTTTTATTTCTGATTTTAAACGAATTTTGTTAATCGCCGAAAAAGCTGTTTCAGCGGCTGAAAAATATGCAGAAAAAATAATGCAAATCACTAAAATTATGATTAAAAATAAATTAGAAATAAGCTCACCTTTTTCCCATCTTAGATTTCATATAATTGACTTTATCAAAAGCACGATTTGCGACTTTTATTTCATCTCGATAATAGTCTGGTTTCAATTTTATTATCAAGACAAAATAAATTGTAACCATTAGTAAATACGGGAAAGGAGAAAAAATACCCGGATTTACAAGCGACATCAATTCAATAAACAAATATGATAAAAATAAAGTCAACTTAAAAAGAGAATGACGATTTTTAATTATGGTCTTTACTCTTATAGAAAACAAATATATATATGCTACAACTCCCATAATTCC
This sequence comes from Clostridia bacterium, assembly GCA_030532035.1. Classification (GTDB taxonomy): domain Bacteria; phylum Bacillota; class Clostridia; order Oscillospirales; family Acutalibacteraceae; genus JAUNLX01. The sequence continues at coordinate 32,642 of JAUNLX010000012.1, forward strand.
CATACTTCCAATAATTTGAAATACAGAATTATGAGCCCAAGGAATAGAGCCTTTTGCCGCCCCATATATCTTAACATTTTTTTCGTTTGAAATACCAGCTCCAAACACAGGATTGGCAACGAAATCTTTGATTGCCTGCTTCCAAAGATATATTCTTGACAGACTTTGTTTTGTATCGGCAAAACGATACAGAGAATAATATAATACCGGATACCATTTTTCGTATGTAAACACAAGTACAATAACAGTTACAGCCGTTATAAAAGTTAAAATTTTTCTACTTTTTTTATCTAATAAGAACATTGAAATAAACAAAAAGAAAAATTCAAAAATACCAAAAAGTACGCCCCCTCTTGAGCCCATTAAAAACAGAGTTGCTGCATTTATAAGAGGAACTATAAAATATAATTTGTTTCTAAAAGTCATATAAAACGAAAAAGGCATAGCTGCCATAATCAAAGTGGCGGCATTATTTCGCCATTGTACGCTTATAACTCCAAAGCCTTGGTCAAAACGATAAGAACTTAAGACATATTCTTTTGCCAGTTCAAAGGCTATAAAGAGAGTCATTAGAATCATAACATTTGCAAAATATGATTCTAAATCATACTCATAATTCGATTTTATGACTTTCGTCAAAATAATATAAACTAATAACATTCCAAATCCGAGTCCCAAAATATATAAAAGGGAAAACGGTTTAAAATAATTAGACGGTTTAATAAGACCAAGACCACCTAAACTAACTGCAATAGATGTAAACAGCATAGCAGAAAAATATGTACCCTTGCCCATAGGAACTTTGTCGTGAGGTAGTTCACGATGATAAAAAAGAAAATTCAAAAGAACACCTATACAGACTGGCATTACAAGCCATGGAGCAATTCCTACAAATAAATCAGCACTATCATAAAACTTCATTGCAATGGTAGTAATCATTAAAAGTGGCATAAATAGATTGAAAATATCTTCAGATAAAATCAATATAACTCCGCAAAGATATACAAAGAATATAATTGCCATCAGCTCTTTACCGAAAAAGACAAAAAGAGCTGCTATCAAAAAATATATAAATAATAAATACTCCGAAGAAAGTATTTTTCTTACAGACGACAATATATTCAAATTTGTTCCTTTCAACGATTAAATGAAAAAGTAAATAAACAAAAGTATTTTATCAATTTAAGAGAAAAAAATCAAACAAATACATTAATCTTGCACTATTCCGAACATTCTATATATACCCCTTTTACCTAAAATAGTCTTGATTTTTATTCTGAATGTATTATAATACTTTTAGCACTCAAACAATTCGAGTGCTAAAAGATGTAATCAAAATTTTAATATAAGGAGGACATAATGAACCTTAAACCACTTGCAGACAGAGTTATAGTTAAGGATGTCGAAGTCGAGGAAAAAACTAACGGAGGTATCATACTCTCTGCTCAATCACAGGAAAAACCACAGATTGCAGAAGTTGTTGCAGTTGGCCCCGGCGGTTTAGTTGACGGTAATGATGTTAAAATGACTGTTTCAGTTGGTCAAAAAGTTATTGTAAGCAAATATGCTGGCACTGAAGTAAAAATTGATGATGAAAAATTAAATATCGTGAAGTTAAATGATATTTTAGCAATCGTAGACTAAGGAGGAAAAATTTATGGCAAAACAAATTGTTTATTCTGAAGAAGCAAGAAAAGCTCTTCAATCAGGTATTGATAAGCTTGCCAATACTGTAAAAATAACACTTGGACCAAAAGGACGCAATGTTGTTTTAGATAAAAAATATGGTTCTCCACTTATAACAAATGACGGAGTTACAATAGCAAAGGAAATTGAACTTGAAGATCCTTTTGAAAATATGGGTGCTTCTCTCGTTCAAGAAGTTGCAAGCAAAACTAATGATACTGCTGGCGACGGAACCACGACTGCTGCCCTTTTAACTCAAGCACTTGTTACTGAGGGAATAAAAAATGTTGTTGCAGGCGCAAATCCAATCTTGATTAGAAAAGGAATTGCTGACGCTTGTGACATCATTGTTGAAAATTTGAAAAAATCTTCAAAAAAAGTTACAAAATCCGAAGATATTGCAAGAGTTGCAACTATTTCAGCTGCCGATGAATATATAGGTGATCTTATTGCTGACGCAATGGATAAGGTTAGTGCTGATGGAGTTATTACAGTTGAAGAATCAAAAACTGCTGAAACAACTTGCAATGTAGTTGAGGGAATGCAGTTTGATAGAGGATATATTTCTCCTTATATGGCAACTGATACTGAAAAAATGGAAGCTGTTTTAGATGACGCAGCTATTTTAATTACAGATAAAAAAATCACAAATATTCAAGACTTACTTCCCCTTTTAGAATCTCTTTTGAAAGAGGGCAAAAAATTATTCATCATTGCTGAAGATATAGAGGGTGAAGCACTTACAACCTTGCTCTTGAATAAACTTCGTGGAACACTTACCTGTGTTGCTGTTAAGGCTCCAGGTTTTGGTGACAGAAGAAAAGAAATGTTACAAGATATTGCTATTTTGACTGGTGGTCAAGTAATTACTTCAGATTTAGGTCTTGAACTCAAAGATACAACTATGGACCAACTTGGAAAAGCAACTCAAGTAAAAGTATCTAAAGAAAATACAATCATCGTCGGTGGTGGCGGAGATAAGGCTCAAATTGAAGAAAGAGTAAATGTTCTCAAAGAACAAATCAAACTTTCAAAATCTTCCTTTGATATTGAAAAATTAAAGGAAAGACTTGCTAAACTTTCTGGTGGTGTAGCTGTTTTACAGGTTGGTGCTGCAACAGAAACTGAAATGAAAGAAAAGAAACTTAGAATTGAAGATGCTCTTTCAGCTACAAAGGCTGCTGTTGAAGAAGGAACTGTTGCTGGTGGTGGAGTTGCCCTCTTGAGAACTAAAAAAGCTCTTGAAAAAGCTCTTGAAAAAGCTGACAACGATGACATCAAAACAGGTATTTCTATCGTACTCAAATCAGTTGAAGCTCCAATGAGACAAATTGCAGCTAACGCAGGAATTGAGGGTTCCGTAATAATCAATGAAATTCTCAAAAATAAGAGTGATACATATGGATTTGATTTTGCTAAAGAAGAATATGTTGATATGTTCAAAGCTGGAATCCTTGATCCTACTAAAGTAACTCGCTCTGCTATTCAAAATTCTTGCTCTATTGCAGGTATGATTTTGACAACAGAATCACTTGTTACAGATATCCCCGACCCTGCTGCTGAAGCCGCTGCTAATGCTGCAATGGCAAGTGCTGGTGCTGGTGGAATGTATTAATATTAACAACTCATCTCTTTCGTAAATATAAAAATCTCTTTTTCATATTAATTGAAAAAGAGATTTTTTCTTTCTCCATTCGATACTCTTATAAGTTCTAATGTTGCTCCAGATAAGAATTTTCCCGTATTTACTGATATTTTCTTTATCATATTTACTGATTCTGTTTGGATATTAAATGTACTTCTTACTGGGTCGTCTGCATTTCCAAAGATACAATTTTGGTTATCGTCTGCCTCTAATAAAAACATTCCCTTTGAACTTTTTGCTTTTGGTACGGTTGTTTTATTTGCATTTACTCTTAAAGGTGTTTCTATTATTCTTGTACTTTCAATTTCCAATGCATTTCCGTTTTTCTTCATTGTTACACCGTTTACTTTACTTATTGAGAAATTTTTAAGTTCATTATTTGTATCTGTTATTTTTCCCTTATATGTTTTTGTATTTTTATCCCATTTAAGTTCTACGGTTTTATTATCAAATGACGGTACTCTACTATGTTCATTCATTCTGTCTTTTAGTCTTTGATATGCAATTTTTGATGAATTACTTCTAAGCAAATCATCTCTAAAATTTCTACCCTTTTCTATTTCCCATATCATACACTGTGTTGCTACATATTCATCACAATCGGGTAAATCAGAATTATTAAAGTTTGGATAACCGTATAACAAAGCTATCTTGAATAACTTTTGCTTTTGGTAACTAAACTTTCTCCAATACGGACTGCTTTCCCAATCATAAACAGTCATTTCAATTCTTCCCGTTGCTGGTGTATCGTGTTCAATGCAATATCCAGTTATACCAGTATTAACATCACTATACATAGGTATATTATATTCTTTACCTTTATATGTTTCTTTGAATAGTGGAATATTATCGGGTACTTTATTTGGGTGTGGGTTTGGATATGGTGTATCACTTTCCATTACTGCTAATCTTTTTAAGCTAAGTTTTGACTTTACTGTTTCTGCACTCGATGTAATAAATAGTGTAGAAAACAACGAAATTATCATCAACATTAAGATAATAACTCTACTTATTTTTTTTGTTTTTATCATTTGTCTTTACTCCTTTTTTATTTGTTTTATATATATGAAAAGAACCCTACCGAAATAGAGTTCTTGTTAGTTTATTTAAGTTTTTTATGACTAAGAATTTATTAACCCGTACAAACAAAACAATAAGCGTTATATTTTTCTTCATATGGGAAATTTTCAATAGCTTTACATAATCTCTCATAAGAAGATTGTGGAAAATAATCGGGGTCTAATGCTTCTGGTGTAAATGTCTTATAGTTACTTCTGTCTACTCTTTGAAATCTTACTCTTGTTATTCCCCTTTCTTTCATACTTTGCATAGCGTCTATATACCATTCACGAGTGTCAAAACCGTCATATCCTTGCCAACTACAATTTTGCTTTCTTACATCGTACTCCCAATCGTATATCAATCCTGCGTCTTTTGCTATTTTCTCTATTTCTTTTTCGTCTAATATATCGTTTTTTAAATAATCGGGTGTAGGTAATTTTCCTTGTGTTGTATTAGGTTTCTGTGTAGGTTTCTGT
>JAUNLX010000013.1 GCA_030532035.1 Clostridia bacterium
ACAAGGCTTTCAGCAATTGATTCAACACTCAACTAAGCTCAACACAACTCAAAATAGCAGATAAAAACTAATCAAAATCTAATCAAAATCTAATCAAAAATATAAAAAGAAAAAGAGCGGAACGACCGCTCTAAAATTTCTTAAAAATCTAATTTGCCTGCATAAATTTAACAAACGATTCCATATTTTTCTTTTTCTTTTCCTTTGTTACATGTGCGTATATATCCATAGTGGTCTCAATTTCTGAATGCCCTAAACGCTCTTGAACAGATTTTATATCCCAACCGGCGTCAAAGAGTAGAGAACAGTGTGTGTGCCTAAACGAATGAACTGTAACTTTTTTAAAATTATATTTATCTGTGATTTTCCGCAAATTGTGAAGTGGACGAGATAAACTCAAAAAATTTCCATTTCTATCAGGAAAAACGAAACCTTTTATGCTTAAAATTTTATTGTTTCTTGCATAATCTTTCAAAATATCAAGAGTCTCAATATCTACATCAATAACTCTGTTACTGGAGCTTGTTTTCGTACTTGTGATACAAGGACAGTTATCAGAATCAATAGAAATGGTTTTGTTTATGCTGATCGTTTTCTTTTTAAAATCTATATCAGACCACATCAAGGCGAGTGCTTCTCCTCGTCGTATGCCAGTATATGCAAGAAGCCTAAAAAAAGCATACCACTTATAATTTTTTTCTTTTTTAAATGTCTCTAAAAGTAAATTTAACTCTTTTTTCTCAAGAAAAATAACCTTTGCTTTTGATTGCTTTTTATTTGGCATAATAACGCGATTAAAGGGGTTTTCAATTTGAACGAAACCTACTTTATAGGCATAGTCATAAACTCGTAATGCTTTGCGATATAACTCACGATAGCGTACAAATTTTGGGGCAATCTCATTTGCGAATCGCTGACACACAGCGGGGGTTATGTTTGAGAGTGGGAGATTTTCAAAAACCGGTAAAATATGAAGTTCAAAATCTCTTTTCGTTCGAGCAAATGAAGAGCCTTTTACTGTTTCCTTGTAGAGCGGAAGCCACATTTTATAAGCTTCGCCATAGGTAATAGAAGTTGTGTATTTTAATTTGCCTTTATCAAATTTATATTTAATTTCTCGGAGAGCGGCTTCGGCTTGTTTTTTCGTGTTAAATCCTCTGCGAGTTAAAACAACTTGTTTTTCAGTTATTGGATCCGTTCCGATATACTCGTTAAACATCCATTTTTCTGTATTTTTCAACTTATATTTTTTTATCATACAAAAACCTCCATTATACTTAAAATCCCTTGAAACAGTACTATTTTTACAGTATAATGAAGTAGTACCGTTTCACTTTCCTTTCCTTTTGGTTGTGGGCTGTACATATAACTCGGAGTTGCCGCTCCGGGTTCTTTTTTATTTAAATTTTATACTTTCGTTCTCACTTCAACGACCTTTCCAATGATTTTAATTGGCAGAGCTTCAATCTCGTCATTTGTGTATGCCATAGGTTCATAAGTGGGATTGAGTGATATAAGCACAATTCCGCCTTTTTCAAGTTTCCTAAGCTTTTTACAAGTAGCGTCATATCCGTTTATGTAAACTGCGACAATATCGTTTGTTTCAGCGTTTTCTTGTAACCTAATAATAACTGTCGCTCCGTCTGGTATCTTCGGACTCATCGAGTCTCCGTCTATTTTTAGAGCGATAAAGTCTCCGTTTAAATTTTCGTCTATATAAACATAATCAATTATTTCTTCCACAGCTTCAATTGGCTGTCCTGCTGCAATTCTTCCTAAAACCGGTATCTTTCGTGTTCCGACTTTTACGGGAATTGAGTTTTTTGGAAGAGGGAAGTCGGGTTCTACAGTTAGTCCCATTAAATAATTAATGCTTACATTAAACAGATTGGATAGTTTCTCAAGGGTTTTTTGCTTTGGAAAATATCTACCCGATAAATAAGAACTCAAGGCTCCTTTATTAATTCCTGTCTTTTCACAAATCTCAGATTGTGTCATACCAGAATTTTCAACTAATGTTTTAAGTCTTTGAGTTCTCAAATCCATTTTAAAACCACCTTTCTTGTTTTCATTATATAACTATAGTTTTGAAAAGTAAACTAAAATTTTAGTTTTGTAAAAAAATATGTTGACAAATAAAAAATAACATTGTATAATTTAGAAAACTAAACAAAAAGGAGGAGAAGTACTTGGAATACAAATATGACCGATTGAAAGGAAAGATTTGTGAGAAGTATAAAACAAGGAAAGCTTTTGCAGACGCTATGAACCTTGGTAATACTGCATTGAGTTTTAAGCTAAATAACAAATCTGAATGGTCGCAAGACGAAATTTTAAAGGCAATCAATTTGCTCGATTTAACTACAGATGACATAAAATTGTATTTTTTTTCGCATTAAGTTTAGAAAACTAAACACCCACAACCAAAAGGATTAAAAAAGAGAAAGGAGGACTAATTATGGAAAACCATTCAAAAATTGTAAAGGCATTTTTACCAGTTTTACAAATGACCGACTTTTTTAACGACCTTGAAAACTTGGAATACATCAACAAAACGGAATTTGAACAAGCTGTCGTCGCTACTTTTAAAAATGGCTGTAAAAAAGAAGCCAATGTGACTTACGACAGCGGTGTGGCTATGCTACGAGATATTTTGAAACAAATTATTTAGAAAGGAGCGGAGGAATGAATAATAGCTATAACGAGAGAATAAAAAAAACAGTGGATGAATTATTACCACTGCTTAGAAATGAAGATAAGAATAAGTTGTTAGCTTATTTAATGGGATTAAAGTTGGGACTGTCAGTCCGAACTGTCGGACTCGAAGAGAGCTTTGAACTTTTCAAGAGCTGATTTTCTAATTTCTTTATCGAGTGAAAAATAAGTCTTAATGATTTCTGCTTCAAGTTCGTCAATGGAATTATTCGATACAAGCTCATCAAGAGAGATTTCGTCAATAGGGGTAAACATATTACCTTCGCCGAATCTAAGCCAATTTTCGTTGACATTAAACTCACGACAAATAGATTTTATATTTGCCTCTGTTAAGCCGTTTTTACCAGTTTCAATTCTTGAAATCGCGTTTCTTTGAACCCCAATACGAGCTCCGAATTTTTCGCCAGAAAGCCCCAATGCTTGACGCAACTCTTTTACTCTTTCATTCATCTTGTTCACCTCTTAACCAGAGTATACACACAGAAAACAAAAAAGTCAATAAAAATGTGAATAAAAAATACAAAAAAGTATTGACAAATTGAATTTAAGATACTATAATGTGAATATAAGATACAAAAGAAAGGAGAGAAACAGGGTGAAGAATCAAAAAAAGAATGACGAAAAACTCGCAAAACTTGCATTTATTGTAGTGAGTGTCGAACTCGTCAAAACAATAATAGAGTTAATCGTCAAACTTATTGATTTAGTAGGGGGAGATTAACCCCCTACGGTAACAAATCACCTTGATTATATATGAAAAACAAAAGAAAAGCAATCGAGTACATATTAAAGATAACGATAGTAATAGGCTTAATAACAGTCATTTTAGAGTTATTGAAATTTGTGAAATAGAAAAAGGTAAAGGAGTAATTATGGCAGAGGTAAAAATAATCTTAAAAAATGAAGAGATTGAAGAAAGAGAAGAAGTACTTGCGAAAATTCAAAAATTGAGTAGAAATCAAAAAATTAAATTGAGCGGTTTTTTATCTGGACTTGTTGCAGGTATAAAAATTTCAGAAAAGAAATAGTTAACAACACAACCAAAAGGATTAAAAAAGAGAAAGGAGTGGAACTTATGAAAGATTATATGACAATCGAGGAAACTTGTGATTATTTTAAGGTAAGTGCAAACACATTGAAAAGTTGGAGAGAAAAAGGACTAACGATAATAAAAATCGGAAACAAGATTTTGTTTTCTGCACAAGATTTAAACGATTTTTTAGATCAGTTCAAGTTCGGAGGTATTCGATGAGAAAGGGGAACGAGAATGGAAAGCACAAATTTATTGAATAACGAGATTGAAAGCATAGCAATTTTTAACGGTAAAGATGAAATCGCGAAAATTCTTTCAAATATAAACGAGAATGGTGATGTTGTAGTCGGAAAGAAAAACACCAGTATATGTATAAAATACACAGGGACTGATGTTAAGACAATTATTGAGTTTTAATGCTCAGTGTCTTTAGGCGGACAAAGGTCATTGCCAAAACTGTCTTTGCTACGAATTTTACCGTCTCTACCGTGGGTTATAAGCTCAGATAAGGACATTAAAAATAGAGTTCAACTAACAAGGAGAGAAGTGTGAAAAAAATATACAAACCAAAGGACAAAAACCTAAAAGAAAAGTTAGCAAAATACAAAGAACACGCACAGGTGCTATCGATATTAGTTATTTCAACTGTTTTAGTCGCAATTGCCGTTCAGCTCTTAAAACCTGTTGATTTTGGAGAAAACAAGGAAATAAAAGCCGAGCCAATTTCGAGAAAAATTCAAGAAACAACGACCGAAATCGGTATTGATGAAATACCTACTCAATTTGAAAATGTACCACTTGAGAAAAGTCAAATTATTTACATCTTAGAAAAGAGTTACGAAAGAGGGATAGATCCAGCTCTCGTTTTTGCACTGATTGAAGTCGAATCAAATTTTGACAACAACGCTGAAAATGGAAGTTGTTACGGTTTAATGCAAGTCAACGCCAATAATTACGAATATCCAGAAATAGCGAGAAATTCACTCGGTCTTTTTAAAATAAACATCGACGCTGGGATTGATATTTTAGATTATTATCTTGAAAAATATCCACTTGAAAAGGCTCTGACTTGTTACAACTTCGGCGAAGTAGGTGCAAAAGGAAAAGACACGAGCGGTTATGCTCAAAAGGTTTTGAAAGTAAAGGAGAAGTACGAATGAACAAAGATGTAGACGTTTTAAAAGAATTAGGAGGAAAGAAAAGATAAACATGGAAATTAAAATTAATTTAGACGAGAAAATGATAAATTCAAGAATGGCTGAAAACCCACGGGTTTTATCTAACCTTTTAACTGCTTTATATAATTTGGAATCCGGATTTAACAGCAAAGCAGTTAAGACGCAAGCACCATCTAAACCAGCGGACGCTAACCAGACAGAAAAGAAAGAACAGCCAAAAAAGCAAACCGAGATTTCAATTGATGTGCTTAGGAAAGAGTTTGCGAGTGTCGCTAAGAAGGGGAAGAAGTATTTACCAATGCTTGAGGGCTTAGTAAAAGAGTTTAGCGAAAATGACACGCTATCTGGTATTCCAAAAGAAAAATACCAGGAAGTTATAACCAGACTTAAGGAGATAAAGTGATATGGAGGAACACGCATTACTGAGCCCATCAAGTGCTGATAGATGGCTTAATTGCACCCCATCGGCAAGGCTTGAGTCAAAAGAGCCTGATACTTCAAGCATATATGCCGAAGAGGGAACTCTGGCACACAAGCTCGCTGAAATAGAGCTAAAAGCATATATCGGAGATTATTCTAAACGAAAAGCAACGATAGAGCGAAATAAGGTTATGAAGGATGAGCTTTTCTACAAGGGAATGATAGATGAGGTTGATGAGTATGTGGATTTTTGTAAGTCCTCATTACTGTCTATGAAAGCCGATGCCATAATGATGGTTGAAGAAAAATTAGATCTCGGCCAAATAGCACCTGAATCCTATGGAACCGGAGACTGTGTGCTTATCGACCAAGACCATATTCATATTATAGACCTGAAATTCGGAAAGGGTCAAGTTGTAGAGGTAGTAGACAATTCACAACTTAAACTCTATGCGCTGGGAGCTTACCAAACCTGGGGATTTATCTATGACACGATAAAAGAGATTTGGGTTACTATCGCGCAAGTCCGACTTGGAGAGATTAATACCTTTAAGATTTCTGTAGATGACTTGATTAAGTGGGGCTTAGAAATAAAACCTATTGCTGAAAAAGCGTATAGCGGAAAAGGAGATCGTAAAGCTGGAGCTTGGTGCAGATTTTGTAAAGTTCGATATAGCTGTAAAGCAAGAGCGGATTTTGCATTAGACGGATTAGACGAAGCAGCAGATCCATATATGATGACTTTTTCCGATATTGCAAAATATCTTGATAAAGTAACACTCGTAAAAGATTTGTTAAAAGACCTTGAAGACTACGCTTTGGATCTCGCATTACAGGGAGAACACATACCCGGATATAAAGTTGTCGAAGGAAGATCTAATCGTAAGATTGTCGATGAAGAGGGACTTGCAAAATCTCTTATTGAGAGCGGATATAGTGAAGACAAAATTTACAAACCAAAGCAAATAGAAACTATAACAGCTCTTACAAAACTACTTGGGAAAAAGAAGTTTGAGGAACTGTCAAAAGATTACATCGAAAAACCTCAAGGCAAACCAACTCTTGTTCCTGAAAGCGACAAGAGACCGCCGATAGACAGCGCAGTGAATGAATTTGAATTTAATTAAGGAGTAATAAAATGAGTAAATTATTAAACGAAACAAAGGTATTATTAACGAATGTAAGATTGTCATATCCACATATTTTTGAACCATATGCATTCGAGGGACAATCTGAAAAATATAGTGCGTCTTTAATAATCAGTAAAGATGATAAAGAGTCACTTGCCATTATTAAAGAGGCAATATCTGGAGCTATGGAAGTTGGGGAATCTAAATTGAAAGGGAAAAGCAAAAAAGCAATTAGGATCCCGCTTCGTGATGGAGACACTGACAGAGCAGAAGACCCAGCTTATGAAAACAGCTTTTTTATAAATGCAAATTCAACAAGAGCACCACAGGTCGTAGCATTATATGCTGACCCTAAAACAAAAAAACCTGTGTTTCTTGATGAAGAAGATGTTTACCCTGGATGCTATGTAAATGTAACTATTAATTTCTTTGCCTATAATACCAGCGGAAATGTAGGTATTGGTGCTGGACTTGGCAACATTCAAAAATACGACGATGGCGAGCGCTTTGGAAGTGCAACCTCAGCTGAATCTGATTTCGAGTTTGACGATTTACCTGAATCAAGCATTGATGACGATGATGTGTTCCCGGATTTCTTGTCATGAAGACGCTGGCTATTGATATAGAAACATATAGCAGTAATGATATCGGGTTTGGCGTATATAAATATGTCGAGCCCGACGATTTTAAAGTGCTGCTTTTGGCTTACAAAATTGATGATGAACCTGTAGAGTTACTTAACCTTACATCACAATCAGAGATACTGTGGATGTGCGACGCTCTATGTGATGAGACAATCACTAAAACCGCATTTAACGCACAATTTGAAAGAGTTTGCCTTGACAAGTATTTAGGTGTTAAAAGCGTAAACTGGGATTGCACCATGATTAAAGCTTGGACTCTGGGTATCGCTGGAGGTCTGGATAAAGTATCAAGGGCATTAAAAATACCAGAAGATGCCGCAAAGCTTAAAGAGGGGAAAAAACTCATCCGAATGTTTTGCAAAAACCGTACTGGAAAAGATTACCCTTACACCAAAGCTCAAAAGCCTGATGACTGGGCTAAATTTAAAGAATACTGCAAAAGAGATGTTGAGGTTGAGTGTTTTATATGGTCTAAATTATCAGCTCTTCCTTATACTCGTGAACAGAATCTTTATGAGCTTGATCAAAAGATTAATCATCGGGGTATCAGAATAGATAGAGAGTTTGCAAAGTGTGCAATTGAGCTTGATCAAGTGTTAAAAAACAATTGCACGACAAAATTCAATGAAATTACAGGCATTGATTCACCAAATCAAATTGGAGAGCTAAAAAAATGGCTGTCTGACCGTGATAAAGGACAGATTACCCAAATTACGAAATCAAACAAAGACGAATTATTTGAACTATTTAAGGGCGATGAAGACGCTATAACCGCCTTAGAGTGTAGGTACAAAACAGGAAAGACATCAACTGCAAAATATCACATGATGATAGATGCCACAGGATTAGACGGTCGTATGCGTGGCACACTCCAATTCTATGGAGCTCAGACAGGGCGATGGGCCGGAAGACTGCTCCAGGTTCAAAATTTACCACAAAATCATATCCCTGACCTTGATACGGCAAAAGAGCTTATACGGCACTCTAATTATTCTCTATTCTCAAAGTTATACAAAGACCCTCAAGATGTGCTAAGTCAGTGTATCAGACCAGCAATTATACCATCAGACGGTAATAAATTCGTAGTAGCTGACTACTCTGCGATTGAGGCAAGAGTTATAGCGTGGCTCGCAAAAGAAGATTGGGTACTTGATGTATTCAAAACGACAGGGAAAATCTATGAAGCGACTGCCGCTAAAATGCTTGGTATCCCAGTCGAAAAAATAGAAAAAGGCTCCCCTGAGCGCCAAAAAGGAAAGGTAGCAACCCTTGCTCTCGGGTACCAAGGCGGAGTTGGCTCACTCACTGCAATGGGTGCTCTTAAAATGGGAATCCCTGAGAATGAATTACAGGGGATTGTGGACGCGTGGAGATTGTCTAATCCAAAGATAGTTAATTTATGGTATGAAGCGCAAAACGCGCTCAAATCGACTGTAATTGACCGACAAGTAAATTATATCGGAGAGCATGTTAAATCATTCTATAAGAGCGGATATGTCTTTATTGAACTGCCGTCAGGTCGATTACTTGCGTTTCCTAAAATGACTATCCGTGAGAGCTCAAAATTTGAGGGTATGGATGAGCTTGTATACGGGGTTGTAAACACAGTTGGTAAATGGCGGCCACAAGCGACATATGGCGGTAGGATTGTCGAAAATATCGTACAAGCGACAGCAAGGGACATTCTTGCCTCTGCCATGCTTAAACTCGATAAGGCAGGATATGACATAGTTATGCATGTTCACGATGAAGTGGTAATCGAAGTGCCGAAGAATGACAATGCAGCACTTAACGATATTATCAAAATTATGACGACAAATGATAAATGGAATCAGGGACTCCCACTTAACGCTGATGGATATGAATGCAAATTCTATAAAAAGGACTGACATAGATGGACACAGATAAAATATTACAAATAAATGAGAATTCATCTCTTGTGATTGATTTAACGACGGCAAATAGTCGTTTTTCAAAGTCTTGGATAACAAAACCTATCACATGGGGAAAACTCGTAAATAGACTTTCTAAGCCCACCATAACGCAAGAGACGCAAGAAGAATACCGACGAATGCCAAAGGCACAAAAGGACAAAGTAAAAGATGTTGGGGGATTTGTCGGCGGCGCTATTAGAGGTAAGCAAAGGCTAAATACTGCTGTTAAAAACAGAAGCCTTATAACGCTTGATATTGACGATGTAGTTCAATACACTGCAGACGATATATGGAACACTTATCTGTCTTTTTTAGGATGTGAAGCGGTTATGTATTCAACGCACTCAAGCACCGCTCGACATCCGAGATTAAGGCTTATCATTCCGACCGACCGTGAAATGACCCCTGATGAGTATGAGCCAGTAGCTCGTAAGATAGCAGAGCTGAGTTTTATTGATTTAGATAGTTTTGATGATACGACTTATGAAGTGTCAAGACTAATGTATTGGCCGTCTTGCTCAAGGGATGCAAAGTTCTTTTTTAAGCACAAGGCAGGAGCTTTGATTTCAGTTGATTCGATACTTGAAAAATACGACGACTGGAGAGATACAGAAGAGTGGCCCACATCGACAAGGCAAGACGAAATCATAAAAAGGGCAAAAGACAAACAAGAAGACCCGCTCGAAAAAAAAGGACTTGTTGGTGCTTTTTGTCGAACATATACCATCTCTGATGCAATAAGTACTTTTTTAAGTGATGTATATGAAGAAGCGAGAGACGGAAGATTTACATACAAGAAAGGCACGACATTTGGGGGCCTTGTTATTTATGAAAACAAATTCGCATACTCACATCATGGGACAGACCCTATATCCGGACAGCTGTGTAACGCATTTGATTTAGTCAGGCTCCATAAATATGGAAACCTCGATACTGACGCCAAACGAGATACTCCAGTTAACAGATTACCGTCATATCTTAAAATGATTGATGACATCACTGATGATGAGAGGGTTTCTGCACAGCTGGTGTCAGAACAGCAAGAGTCAGTTGTTGAAGATTTCGATTTCTCTGAAGACCCAAAAGAATGGACTAAAAAAGTTAAATTTAATAAAAAAGGGGAGATATATAACACTATATCGAATATTGTATTGATATTAGACAACGACCCGAATATAAAAGGAAAATTCATATATGACGAATTTGCCAATCGTGCGATAGTTGACACTGGCGTTCCGTGGGGAAAACGACAACGAAAACACGATTGGCAGGACCTCGATGACAGTGGACTTTATGATTATCTCGAAAAGGTATATAAATTGTCTTCGATGCAAAAAGTTGAAGACGCTAAAAATCTTGTCTTTGATAGAAATAAAGTACATCCAGTAAAAGAGTATTTAGAAAATTTGCCGAGATGGGACCGAAAAAGCCGAATTGAAAAATTGTTTTCAGATTATTTAGGGGCTGAAGACAATATTTATACCAGAGAAGCCGCAAAGGTGCATTTTACGGCTTCAGTTAAAAGAATATATGAGCCTGGATGCAAGTATGACACTATGGTTATTTTAGCCGGAAAACAAGGTCTCGGTAAATCAACATTTATAAGGAAGATTTCAAAAGACTGGTTTTCAGATTCTGTGTACACGATAAAAGGCAAAGAAGCTGCAGAGCTTATACAGGGCGTTTGGCATATTGAACTGGGAGAGATGTCGGCTATGAGGAAAAGCGACAGGGACGCTGTAAAAGCGTTTTTATCAAAGCAGAATGATATTTATCGCGTGGCTTATGCAAAGAACACCACACGCTTTCCAAGGCAATGTGTATTTTGGGGAACATCAAACGAATATAACTTTTTAAGAGATCCTACTGGAGACAGACGAAGTTTCCCAATTGATTGTGGAACCACAAAACCAACTCTCGATATTTTTAATGACCTTGATGAAGAAATCGACCAAATATGGGCTGAGGCTGTTTACTTATACAAAGTTGGCCATAGAACATACCTTGCAGGAGAAGCACTGGAACTTTCCATTAAAGCGCAAGAAGAACACAAAGAGGATACACCTTGGCGTGGTGTTATAGAGGAATATTTAGAAAAATGGTACCCAGCTAATTGGGACGAATTACCACTTCACGAACGCCGAAATTATATAAAAGGCGAATCATCTGGATTCGATTCTGCTGATTTGTCAAAAGATAAAATTAAACTTGACCGGGTATGTGCTTTGCAGATTTGGTGTGAGCTTTTCGATGGTAAAAAACAAAACCTATCAACGACAGACACAATGAAGATAAATGACATATTAATTTCACTATCAGGTTGGGAGCGGGTAACTACAGCGAGATTTAATGGGTATGGTACTCAACGAGGATTTAAGCGGATTTGTGAATAAATAATTAACAAAAAGGGGCAATATCCTGTTTACAATCTTGTTTACAAAAAAAAAGATGATGTAAACAGGATAAACACAAAAAACAAGGTGTTGTTTACACAACAATACTATAGGTATCAATGGAGTTATGAGGTTTGTAAACATGTAAACATAGATTTTAAGACTTTTAAGAGATTAGGTAAATTAGGCGCGTATACGCGTACCCACGCGAGCCTAATCGCCCAAAATAAAAGTTTTGAACTTTTTAGTGTTTACATGTTTACAATGAACAAGATATTAACAAAAGGAGAGATTATGCGGGAGTCGGAAATTGAGAAAATATTAAGAGTTGAGATTGAGAAGTTAAACGGAGTGTGTTTTAAATTTATTAGTCCTGGGAATATAGGAGTGCCTGATAGAATAGTTATTTATCCCGGAGGGAAGATTCATTTTATAGAGCTTAAAACTAAGAAAGGCGTTCTATCAAAGGCCCAAGAGTTACAAATATCTGTTTTAAGGTCGAAAGGGGCAGAGGTTTTTGTGATATTCGGGATTGATGGCGTTAAACAATATTTGGAAGGTTTAAAAAATGAAGTTTAAGCCATACCCATATCAAAAGACTGCGATTAAATACGTATTAAATCATCCAAAATGCGGACTGTTTCTCGATATGGGGTTAGGGAAATCTGTAACAACTCTTACCGCTATTAAGATTCTTCGAGAAGAGCAATTCACTTGTGTGAATAATCTTATTATCGCGCCTAAAAGAGTGGCTATTGATACTTGGCCAAAAGAATTAGAAAAAGGATTTACATATACCTTACTGACTGGATCTGAAAAAGAGAGAATCAAAAACCTTAAAAAGGATGTTGACTTTTATATCATATCTCGAGATCTCATTTGCTGGCTTGTTGAATATCTAAAACAAGATTGGTTTTTTGATACCATCATAATTGATGAGCTTTCAAGCTTTAAATCTAATTCTGCAAAGAGATTCAAGTCATTAAGGCAAGTGCTGCCTTTAGTTAAACGGGTAATTGGGCTTACTGGTACCCCAAAGCCAAATTCATATATGGATTTGTGGAGTGAAATTTATTTATTAGATCAAGGAGAGAGGCTTGAAAAGACTATCACGAAATATAGATCTAAATATTTCACAATGAATACCTTTGGCGGATTCCCCACATATGATATAAGGCGGGGAGCGGATAAAGTAATAAATCAAAAGATAGCAGACATTTGTATTTCTATGAAAGCCAAAGATTATTTAGACCTTAAAGAGCCAAAGATAATCGATGTACCAATAACTCTATCCAGTCGAGAGATGAAAATGTATAAAGATTTAGAGCGAGATTATATCTTAAATCTTGAAGATACAAATATCACGGCTATGTCTGGCGGAGCTCTGTGTACTAAATTACTGCAACTGTCTAATGGGGCTGTGTACGATGAAAATAAGGACGTTAAGCGCATTCATGATGTAAAGATTGAGAAGCTAAAAGAAATGAGCGAAGAGGGAGAAAATCTTTTAGTCTTCTATAGCTTTAAGTCCGACAAAGAGAGAATCTTAAAAGCGATACCTAAAGCAGTGTTTTTAGAAGATAAAGAAGATATAGATCGTTGGAATCGTGGAGAAATTAAAATGCTAATAGCACATCCTGCATCAGCTGGTCATGGACTGAATCTTCAAGGCGGCGGGCATATAGTAGTGTGGTTTGGTCAGACCTGGAGTTTGGAACTTTTCCAACAGGCAAATGCAAGACTACATCGACAAGGTCAGACAGAACCGGTAATTATTTATAGGCTAATTACGACAAATACAATAGATGAAGATGTTATTGCATCGTTAGAATTAAAGGAAAAAAGTCAAGACGCGCTTTTAGAAAAACTTAAAGCACGAATTGACGATATAAGGAGGACAGGCAGTTGAATTTTCAAGAAGCAAAGAAATATCTCAATCGTGGATATATGGCTCGTCAAAGAATTGAATCTAAAAAAGAGCGACTCGAACGGTGGAGAGCGGAGCTGACAAATGCAACTGTTCGTCTGGATTCTGAAAAAGTCGGAAATTCGTCAGATAAGCAGCAAATGGAGAAGACTGTTATTGCGATTATTGATCTCGAGACACAAATTGAAAACGACATATCAAATCTTGCAAAATTAGAACTTGAAATTCAGCAAGAAATCGATTTGGTGGAAGATGAATTACAAAAGACCGTTTTAGAGTATCGGCATTTGAATTTTATGAAGTGGGACAGTGTTTGTTTGAAATTAAATTATTCTTCAAGACAGATTTTTAATATTTATAAATCTGCGATTTTATCTTTTATGAAAAATTATAAATAAAAAGACTGCAGTGAATTGCAGTAAGCTAATTTGATATTATTAAACTGAGAAAAATAAAAAGATTGCAGTGAATTGCAGTAAGCTAATTTGATATTATTAAACTGAGAAAAATGAAAAATGAAAGACCAGACCGTTCAGGTCCGCACAGAGTGGCGTTTGAAAAAAATAAAAAGAGAATACTTGCAACTCAAGAGGTTTGTGGGATTTGTGGCAAGCCTGTTGATATGACATTAAAAACGCCGCATCCTTTATCAGCTTGTATTGACCATATAGTGCCAGTATCTAAAGGCGGACATCCAAGTGATATAGAAAACTTACAACTTGCACATTGGGCGTGCAACCGAGCTAAGTCAGACAAATTATTCAAATCAAAAAGAGAACCCAAAAAAGCAATAACAAATCGTAACTTGCCCTGGTCGACAGACTGGACAAAGTACAAGGGGGCATAACCCCTACCCTATGTGGCTCTAAGCACTTCACGCCGTCACTGCACATTTTTTCTCGTGCAAGGCTGAAAAAGGGGCAGAAAAAGCAAAAAGGAGATAGCAAAGTGATTGAGGATTTAAGGAAAAAACTTGATAAGCACAAGGCAAGAGTTGATTACAAATACAAGCTTTATGACGCTAAAATTCAAGAGTTGGATTTAGGCATAACTATTCCTCCGCAGATAAGAAAACGCTATAGAGCGGTACTCGGATGGTGCTCAAAATCTGTAGATGTATTAGCAGACCGATTAGTGTTCAAGGAATTTCAAAACGATAATTTTGACCTGAACACAATATTTAACTTAAACAACCCGGATGTGCTTTTTGACTCAGCTATCTTATCGGCACTTATCGGTTCTTGTTGCTTTATTTATATCTCTCAAGACGCAGATGGCCAAGCACGACTTCAAGTAATTGAGGGCTCAAATGCAACTGGTGAAATAGATCCTATTACCGGCTTGTTGAAAGAGGGATATGCTGTTTTGGACAGAGATAAGAACGGAGCGCCTATTTCAGAAGCTTATTTTTTACCTGATAGAACTGAATTTTATTATAAACAAAAGCGAATAATGTCTGGTAAGAATAAGGCACAGGTTCCTTGCTTGGTACCAATCATACATAGACCAGACGCTGTGCGACCTTTTGGAAGAAGCAGAATAACAAGACCTGCTATTTATTTTCAACAACATGCAAAAAGAACACTTGAACGAGCGGATGTAACCGCAGAATTTTATTCTTTCCCACAAAAATATGTCGTAGGGCTCTCTCAAGACGCGGAACCCATGGAGAAATGGAAAGCAACAGTATCATCATTTTTGCAATTTACGAAAGATACAGACGGAAGCGTTCCAAAATTAGGGCAATTTACTCAACCGTCGATGTCTCCGTTTACCGAGCAGTTAAGAACGCTTGCATCTGGATTTGCTGGAGAAACTGGACTTACCCTCGATGATTTAGGTTTCATTACAGACAATCCCTCAAGTGCTGAAGCTATCAAAGCCAGCCACGAAACATTAAGAGTTGCAGCAAGAAAGGCTCAAAGATGTTTTGGTAGTGGATTCTTAAATGTCGGTTATGTTGCAAGATGTTTAGAAGACGGATTCCCATATAGAAGAAATCAGTTTTATCAAACTAAGCCTAAGTGGTACCCAGTATTTGAGCCAGACGTTTCAACGCTATCCGGAATAGGCGACGCAGCCATTAAAATTAATCAAGCAATTCCAGAATATTTTGATAAAGAAAGTCTTTCAGACTTAACGGGTATTGATCATGGCTAAAGATATAGTTCCAGAGCTCTTAGAAAAGATAGAAAATGAATTTAAGAATAAAACTTCAAAAAGCAAAATTCTTAAAGAGAAGATGGAAGATTTAAAAAATAAAAAGGTTAGCCATAAAGACTCTAATACATTTGCTGTTGAGTTAGGGAAACTTCTCTCAGAGACATTTAATGACGAAATAAGCGCTGATATATTGCCAGACAACAAAATGTATTACAACATAGCAAAACGCTTAATTGAGCCTAATTTAGCTAATAATTATGGGCTTGTGAGCAACTACAGTATGCAAGTACAAGAAATTTTAAATAAAGAGTCGAAAATTAGGATAAGAGCAGTCAAACCAGAGCTTAATCAAGATAGAATTAATGGGATAGTCAATAAAATTTCTGAATATGACGATTTTAAAAAGGGTAAATGGTTACTAAAAGAACCTGTAATAAACTTCACTCAAGCTGTTGTAGATGATACGATAAAGGTCAACGCGGATTTTCAGTACAAAGCAGGACTACGACCTGAGATTATTAGAAAAGAGTTTGGGAATTGCTGTGACTGGTGTAAAGATGTTGTCGGAAAGTATAACTATCCTGATGTTCCTGAGGACGTATATAAACGTCACAGATACTGCAGATGTACAGTAGAGTATCTTCCAGGAAACGGAAAGAAGCGAGATGTTTGGTCTAAGAAGTGGACTGATGTTGAGAAAGATGATAAAATAAAGGAAAGAAAGCGAAAAGACTATGCAGATAAAATAGTATTAAATAAATCCATTAAAGGCGCTAACAAAATAGCAAAACAAATGGGATTTAACGCTGACTACTCAGGAATAGATGTAAAATGTGCCAATGAATGGAATTTAGGATTATTTAATGCTAAACAACGATTTCCTGAAGTTGCTAAAAAAATAAAATTTGTGGGTTCAAGCCAAAAGAGAAATGCACTTATGCGTAAAGTGGCCACGGAATATTATGAAAAAAAGTTTATAGACCAAGGGATTACTGAAAACAAAGCGATAGAGTTAGCAAAAAAATATGGCAAAAGAATAATTGGTAATGTTGGGTCAAACAATATGGCCAGTTCAATAAACGAAGAAGCATTAACAAACTTACCTGAAGAACTGCGTGATAGTTTAATGCCATATATGGGTATCACTATGAACAATAGATATTTTAATGAGTATGGGAAAGTTATCGAATCTGGATTACAACAAGTTAAATCCAAATGGCGTCCAGAAAGGTGTTTTAATGTTAAAGCCACATTTGATCATGAGTTTGCTCATCAAATAGACGGATATCTTAACTTAAGGGAGGTTGAAAAGATACAAAAATTGTTTGATGAAAGAACATTTGAAGAAATTACAAGAGACTTATCTAAATATAGCTGGAACAATAACAATCCTGATAAATATTCAGAGATGATCGCGGAAGGATGGAGCGAATACTGTAATAATGAAAAACCAAGAGAATTGGCGAAAATAATAGGAGATGAAATTATTAAGTTATGGAAAAACAAAAATATTTAAAAATTATCGACAATTTAGTAATGCAAGGTTTAAAAAGAGCGAAAATTGATAGATATATTAAAGCTTTGCAGAAAAATTATTTAACTGATAAAGAAATATATGAAAATTTAAGCGACTTTATTATGAGCGAATATGAAATAGATAGTGGCATGATTAAATATGCACAAGATAATTTAGATAATGCAATAATTTTTGCTGAAAGGACGCACATAATACCTACGGCGGATAAGGCGAAAAATTATAAAAAGGATAACCCTATATATACAAGTTATATTAAATCCGCATAAGCACACTAACAAAATAAGTTAGATGTGCTTTTTTATTGGGTGGGAACATGAGAAACAACCATGACTTAAAGGACTGCCCATTTTGTGGAAGTCGCCCCGATGTGGAATATAAAATGTCAACCTTGTTCTTTGAATCGGGCGAAATAATTTGCAGAAAATGCAGACTAAGAATGTGGGCATGGGATTTTACCAGGTCAATGTTAGATGAAAGACTAATTGAAAAATGGAATAATTGTGCTCTAACAACAAGAATTTAGGAGGCATTATGAAAGATAACGGCGAATCTACAGGCGGAATCGGTTTAACGGGAGCCTTAGGTTTAATTTTTATCACATTAAGGCTAACAGGTTATATCGATTGGTCTTGGCTTTGGGTCTTGGCTCCTATTTGGATACCTATTGTGATTGTAATGGTACTTATTATTTTTGCTTATGGATTAAATTTGTTATAGATTGTTCTAATAAATAAAAAATAAAATGAGCTTATTTCAATTTTAGTACATAATTTTAGGAGGTTTAAATGGCAAAAGATGATTATGATGTAATAGTATTTAAGATTCTTTTATATTATTACGCTGTTTTAAAAAGAAAAATAGTATTCGAAGATGCTACCTTCGAAGCGTTAATTGATAAGCAAGACATATCAAAGGAATACTTTACAGACGTTCTTCATATGATGAAAGAAAAAGGACTTATAGAAAATCTTTCCTTTATGAATGCCTGGGGAGGGGATCTAATATTGGTGTCTGACTTAAAGGATATTAAAATTACTCACGACGGCGTACAATACCTAAAAGAAAATGAAAAAATGAAAAAAGTTAAAAATTTATTTTTAGGAGTTGTTGATTTAACGAGTAAATTAATTCAACTTGTTCTTTTAGCTAAATAAAAAAACAAAAGGAGTTTGATATGAAAAAATATGGCAATCAAACTCCCACGAAGTCGGTAATTTTAGAATATAAAAAAACACTTGGCAAAAAGGCAATAGATCTATATAAAAAGACCGGCAGAAGCCCTTACCCTTGGCAAGAAAAACTTGTCAAAGATTTATTTGCTCTTAATGAAGACGATTTATGGACACATTCTAAGTTTGGATATGCTGTTCCTCGTCGTAATGGTAAAACAGAAGTTGTATATATGGCTGAACTTTGGGGTCTTTTTAATGGTCGTAATATTCTTCATACGGCGCACAGGATATCAACTTCCCATTCATCTTTTGAAAAACTAAAGAAATATTTAGAAGATATGGGCCTTAGTGATAAGGCAGAATTTATATCCATAAAAGCTAAGGGGCAAGAAAGAATTGAGCTTTTAGAGTCTGGTGGTGTTATACAGTTTAGGACAAGAACCTCTACAGGTGGGCTCGGAGAAGGCTTTGACCTTTTAATCATAGATGAAGCCCAAGAATACACCGACGATCAAGAATCTGCCCTTAAATATACAGTGACAGACTCAGATAATCCTATGACTATAATGTGTGGGACACCGCCAACAACAGTATCAGGCGGAACAGTTTTTACTAAATACCGAGAATCTATCTTGGCGGGAAACAGGAAACACAATGGCTGGGCTGAATGGTCAGTTGAAGATAAATCAGATATACATAACAAAGATTTATGGTATATAACTAATCCATCTCTTGGCCATAAGCTGACCGAGAGAGCTATTGAAGAAGAAATAGGCCCTGATGAACTTGATTTTAATATCCAGCGTTTGGGGTTGTGGATAAGATACAATCAAAAATCAGAGATATCAGAATATGAGTGGGAGTTGCTAAAGGTTAAAAAATTACCAACCTTAAAAGGAGAGTTATATGCTGGAATTAAATTCGGTAAAGATGGAACCAATGTTGCTCTTTCAATCGCTGTAAAAACTCTTTCAGGCAGAGTGTTTATTGAGTCTGTTGATTGTCAAAATGTTAGAAATGGTGACCATTGGATAATTGAATTTTTAATAAAAACAAAGCCTAAAAAAATAGTAATAGACGGAGCTTCAAGACAAGATATATTGGCACAAGAACTAAGGCAAGAGGGCATAGGAAATGTGATTTTACCGACTGTAAAAGAAATAATAATTGCAAACTCTATGTGGGAAGAAGCAATATATGCTAAAACACTGTGTCATATGGATCAACCGTCGCTCACACAAGTTGTTACAAATTGCGTTAAAAGAAATATTGGAACGAGTGGAGGATTTGGGTATAAAAGTCAATTTGAAGAAATGGATATATCGTTGATGGACAGTGCGTTACTCGCACATTGGGTATGTAGAGAAACAAAAGAAACAATAAAACAAAAAATAAGTTATTAGAAAGCAGCTTCTGCATCAGCAAAAGTTGTTTTTTTAATATAAAAATTACCGGACGCGGGAAAACGGGAGGAAGCAATGGCAGAATTTAAAAAAATTGAAACGCAAGAAGAATTCGACAAAATAGTAAGCGAAAGATTACACAGAGAGCGAGAGCAAGTTAAATCAGAATTTCTTGAGCAAATTGAGTCTTTGAAAAAAGAAAATATTGAAATTAAATCAGAAAATGCTGAACACAAAACCGCTCTTGAAAAATTATCTGAAAAGGATTTTGAAATCGAAAATTTAAAAGGGCAAATAAAAGGATATGAAAAGTCCGAATTAAAAAGAAAAATTGCTCTTGAAAATAAAATCCCTTATAAGCTGGCTGAAAGAATCAAGGGGGAGACCGAAGACGAAATGCTTGAAGATGCAAAAAATCTTTCAACATATTTTGAAGAAAAGTTAGAAGTACCACCTCTTAAAAATCCTGAGATTAATACAGGAAAAGAAGACGGGTACTCAGAACTATTACAAGGATTAAATTTACAAGGAGAATAAAATTATGGCAACAGAATTATCAAGAGGAAATTTATTTGAACCTCAATTAGTAACAGATTTATTTAATAAAGTAACAGGAAAATCATCATTGGCAGTATTGTCAAATCAGACACCGATACCTTTCAATGGTCTTAAAGAGTTTATTTTCAGTATGGACTCTGAGATTGATGTTGTAGCTGAAAACGGTAAGAAATCTCTTGGCGGGGTTTCTGTAGAACCGATGAAAATTGTACCAATCAAAGTTGAGTATGGCGCAAGAATTTCAGATGAATTTATGTATGCATCAAATGAAGAACAAATCAACATACTAAAGGCCTTTAATGATGGATTTGCTAAAAAGGTAGCAAAAGGATTAGATTTAATGGCTTTTCACGGAATTAATCCGAGAACAGGCGCTGCATCAACTGTAATTGGCAACAATCATTTTGACGCTAAAGTAGAACAGCAAGTTACCTATACCACAGATACGGCAGAGGATAACATTGAATCTGCTATTGAAATGGTACAAGGGGCAGAAAATGAAGTAAATGGTTTAGTTTTAGCAACAGAAGTTACTTCCGCTTTGTCAAAATTAAAAGCTAACGGTGTTAGACAGTATCCTGAGCTTAGATTTGGAGCAAATCCAGGTAACCTCAACGGATTAAAACTTGAAATCAATAATACCGTTAAAAACACCACATCAAAAGATGTTGGTATTGCAGGAGATTTCCAAAACGCTTTTAAATGGGGATATGCAAAACAAATTCCATTAGAAGTTATTCAATATGGAGACCCTGACAATTCAGGTAAAGACCTTAAAGGATATAACCAGGTATACCTTAGAGCTGAGGTATATTTAGGTTGGGGTATCTTAGACGGTAAGGCATTTGCAAGGTTGGTGACTGCATGATTTATGTTAACAAAAGAACAGGGGCTATCATAGATAGCCCTACTTCTATTATAGGCGGAGATTGGGTGCAAAAAGGCTCTGATAAAGTCGTTTCTGATGTCCCAAGTAAAGACGCTTTTGAAGAGACAAAGCAAGTAGATATTCAAGACGACAAAAACGATCTGACCAAGGAAGAAATCATGAATGAGTTAGATGCTCTTGGAATTGAATACAATAAAAAAGCGAAGAAAGAAGAATTGTTCAAGTTAATGATGGGTGATTAAAATGACAAAAACAACTGTTGATGATGTCATAAAGCTTTTTAGACCCTTGTCAAGTGATGAGATTGGTAGAGCGACAGAGCTTATAACTGTAGTTGAATCATCTATAAAACTTGAAGCCAAGAAAGCAGGTAAGGACATCGATGTCCTTATCAAAGATATTGATTATCTAAATGTCTTTAAGTCAGTTGTAGTAGATGTTGTGGCCAGAACGCTGATGACATCCACAGATCAGGAACCAATGGCACAAGAATCTCAATCCGCACTCGGGTATTCCTGGTCCGGAACATACTTAGTACCAGGCGGAGGGGTTTTTATAAAACGATCAGAACTTGAACGCTTGGGTCTAAAGCGCCAGAAATATGGGGTGATAGATTTTTATGGCACGGATTAAAGGAATAACAGTTGAGCTTTTAGAAGCTAAGGTTACTGGCAAGGATCCTTTTGGGAAAGAGATAAAAGTTGAAAATTGGGTAACGGTAGACAATGTATTGGTTAGCCCTACGCTGTCGGATGATGTTGTAAATTCAATGTCCCTTTACGGAAAGAAAGCTGTATATCAACTTGCTATTCCAAAAGGGGACGCCCACAACTGGGAAGATACCGAGGTTAAGTTTTTCGGGAGTCGGTTTAAGACTTTCGGATTTACAACCGAGGGCATTGAAGATCTTATCCCGCTTGATTGGAATAAGAAAGTGATGGTTGAGAAATATGAGTAACAATTTTAGATTTAAACTTAACCGAAGAGGAGTTAGAGAGCTTCTAAGATCTGCTGAAATGATGGCCGTCACTGACAAATATGCAAATAAAATTAAAAACAACGCAGGGTCTTCAGGTTACGAAGTATCGAACTTTCGTGGCAAAAATCGCGTGAACTCTTCTGTTCGTGCAAGTACCAAAGATACAATAAAGGATAATCTTGAGAATAACACTCTGCTAAAGGCGGTTAGAAAATGATTGAGCTTACCATATTTAATTTTTTAAAAGACCGAATAAATGTTCCTGTATATATGGAAAAGGTCGAAAAGCCACCAACGGAATGGGTCTTTTTAGAAAAAATAAGTGAGTATAATGACCAGCGTTTAAGGCGAGTAACCGTGGCGGTACAGTCTTACTCAAAATCATTATACAAAACCGCCCTTTTGAATGAGTTGGTCATCTCACACATGGAAGAATTAACAACGCTTGATAGCATTGGAAAATGTAAATTATCAAGTAGTTATAATTACACGGATACGCAAGCAAAACAGTATAGATATCAAGCAATCTTTGATGTCGTGTATTAAAAGAAAGGAATTAAAATGGACAAAAAAAATGTAAGCTGGGCAAAACCTAAGTTGACAGGTGCTATTTTTGTGGCGCCGACAGGAACAACAATGCCAACAGATGCAACCACGGAACTTGATGAGGCTTTTAAAAATTTAGGATATGTATCAGAAGATGGAGTATCAAATGAGAATTCACCTGAGACTGACACCATTAAGTCTTGGGGCGGGGATTCAATTTTAGTTACTCAATCTGAAAAGAATGATATATTTTCTTTTACTTTAGTTGAAGCTGTAAATATTGATGTATTAAAGACCGTTTTTGGGGAGAACAATGTACAGGGCTCAATAGATACAGGAATTACAATTAAAGCTACATCAGAGCCTTTAAAAGACCAAGCGTTGGTCATTGATATGATTTTAAAAGACGGAATCATGAAAAGAATTGTAATCCCTAACGCAAGCATAAATGGAGTAGAGGAGATCACATATTCTGATGAAGACCCAATAGGATATGGGGTAAGTTTCTTGGCCATAAGAGATGAAAGTGGGGTAACACATTATGAGTACATCACAAAATCGGCTTAAGGGGAAAACCTCATCAGGTTTTTTTTATGACATTCCAAAATCAAGATTTGATGATTATGAATTTGCCAAATTGGTCGCAAAAGCACAGGAAGAAGAAATTTATGGATTCCTTGTTGTTGAAAAGCTCTTAGGTAAAGATGGAGAACAACGGCTTTTGGAAACAGTAAGAAAAGAAGACGGCTCTGTTCCTGTTGAAGCAGTGATGGAACAGTTAACTGAAATTTTCAATAGCGCCACAGAGCTAAAAAACTAATATGCCTCGCCCGTATGATGGCAACTGATGAGAATGCACTAATTTGTGATCTCGCAGAAACATATAACATACTTGACTACCAAAAATTTCCGTGTTCACTGATTGCAATTCTTGCATCTGGTCTGAAAGACGATTCTCGGATCAAACTAAAACTTCAAGAACAAAAAGTGGGGATAGAAACTTTGCTTCTGGCAGGAATCAACGACCGATTAACTTTGCTTATGCAAGGTCTCAGCGGCAACAAGAGAATCAGACAACCATATATAACAGATGAATTACAGAACTTAGGAAAAAGAGAGAGCGCCCGCTTGTTTGATACGGGCGAGGAATTTATGACTAAAAGACAGACATTTCTAAAGAAGGGAGTGATGAAAAATGACTGAATTAGGAAAAGCTTATGTTCAGGTCGTTCCATCGGCCAAAGGAATATCTAAATCATTAACCGGTATTATTGCCCCTGAGGCACAAGATGCAGGTAAAAAAGCGGGGAATAATTTTGTTCAAAACTTCTCTGCAGTGGCTAAAAAGGTTTCCAGTAAAGCGAGCAAAATAGGTAATTCGTTAAACAGTGCCATAACGAAACCCGCTTTAGCA
The DNA here is from genome assembly GCA_030532035.1 of Clostridia bacterium. Taxonomy (GTDB): domain Bacteria; phylum Bacillota; class Clostridia; order Oscillospirales; family Acutalibacteraceae; genus JAUNLX01. The sequence continues at coordinate 24,036 of JAUNLX010000013.1, forward strand.
GCAACAAGCGCGATTGTCGGAATTACTTTAGTAAAGGGCTTTGATAGATTAAAAGGAATCGACACGGCTAAGGCTAAATTATACGCACTTGGCCACTCAGCTACATCGGTTAAAAACATAATGTCCGATGCATTGTACTCGGTTAAGGGAACTTCATTCGGTCTTGAAGAAGCCGCGATTACTGCATCATCGGCGGTAGCGGCAGGAATTAAGCCAGGTAAAGAGCTTAAAAAGTATTTATCTTTAGTTGGTGACGCAGCATCCATCACTGGGACACAAATGTCTGAAATGGGTATGATTTTCAACAAGGTAAGCACGGCAAACAAAGTAAGTGCTCTTGAGCTTAATCAGATGATGGAGCGAGGCGTTCCAATAATTCAACTATTAGCAAAATCAATGGAGGTATCGGAATCAAAGGTTAGAGCTCTTGCGAGTTCTGGTAAGATAAGTGCCCAAGATTTCTTAAATGCGGTTGAAAGTGGAATGGGCGGAGCGGCTAAATCAATTGGTGAGCTATCTGTGTCGGCCGCGTTTGAAAATCTTAAAGCCGCACTATCAAGAGTTGGTGCGGCTTTTTTAGGAGCTGGTGAAGATGGTAACGGATTTTTCCAACAGCTTAAACCACTTATAGGAGATCTCACTAAAGATTTAGACGGCATAACCAAAACTGCAGAAGAATGGGGAAAGAAGTTTGGGGAAACATTTATCAAAGTGGTTGAGGGGATAAAACAGGTCCTTGAATGGTGGAAAAAATTAGGCCCAACCGCTAAAAAAACAATTGCAATATTAGGTGGAATTTTGGTATCAGCAGGTCCGATACTCATAGGAGTCAGTAAGGTGATAACTGCTGTCACAACCATTATAGGAATAGCTTCAAAGGTCTTTTCTGTTTTGAAATTCGTGGCAGGAGTAATTAAATTAATAGGAATTGCGATATCGGTGGTTACAGGTTTATCTCTTGGTTGGATCGCAGCAATCGCTGCTGTAGTTGCGGCGATAGTTGGAATCGGTGTTTTATTGTGGAAATTTAGAGATAACATAAAAGAGTTTTTCATATCTATCGGTGCTCAAATAAAAGACTTTTTTACAGGAATACCTGAAAAACTATCAGCCCTAAAAGATATCATTTTTAATTGGTTTAAGGGAGTAAAAGATATGGTTATCCAAAAGATAAAAGGATTTATATCTTCTACATTTGCATTCTTTCAAGCTTTACCTGCAAACATGAAACAATTGTTAAATGATGCCTTATTAGCTGTTAAAAGCTGGGGGACAAATCTATATCACGCAGGAGTAAATTCAATTAAAAGCTTAATATCGGGCGTCCTTTCTTTTGCTAAAAGCATACCATCCAAAGTCTCATCCATCGGGAAATCAATTGTGGACGGTGTATGGCGTGGTATTGTCGGCGCTAAAGATAAATTCTTTAATGATATCAAAAGCTTTTTCAAGGGAATGGTTAAGAGTGCGAAAGACTCGTTAAAAATACATTCTCCGTCTAAAGTTATGGCCGATCAAATTGGAAGATGGATTCCGCCAGGCATTTCAGAGGGAATATCTAAAAATTCCAGAGTTATAGATACGCAAATGGCAAAAATCGCAAAAGGCATTGGAAGTGCAGTTATACCTACACCTCAGATAGAGGCTTTTGACTACGACGAAGCTATGATAAAGGGTCAGTTTTTTGACATACGCAAAAAGGTAGGTGCGCAATTGTCTTTAATGCTTGATAACAAGGATTTTTCCTCGGCTCAACCTGTAAGACAGACAATAAATATTTATCAACCAGTGAAAACTCCAGGAGAAACGGCAAGGGTATTAAGGCAGGAAGCTGTTAAATTTGGGTTGGCAGGTGAGTAAATGAGATATCAAAGCAATGTAACTTTTTACCGCTCTGACGGTCAAATTTTATCCTTAAATCAGCATCCTTGGGCGGTGCTAACAGTTAAAGGAATTGACTTTCCTGAATACGAAGTTTTTACTGAAAAAAAGGGGCTTGGAGACGGGTCCTTCATTTTAGGTAAAAGGAAAGAGTCAAGACAAGTTGAACTTACTGCGATTGTTAAGCAGATATCGGAAGATGAGTACCGAAATCAGCGATTCAAAGCGATTAACTTTTTTGATGGCTCATACACTTTCAATGTTGAATTTCAAAGACTTGGAAAAACACGACTCCTAAAATCTGCAGAGCTGATGAGCGCTAATTTCCCGTCCTCTTGGTACCAAGAAAATCCGCAATTGCAACTTTGCTTTATTTCGCCTTTTTCAAATCTGTTTTTTGAAAATGCGCAGACAGTCAATTTAGGTTCCACGACTAAGATGTGGCATAATGTGAGGTTTTATTCGCCGAACCATAAATTGGTTTTCAGCTCAAGGAAACAAACAAATGACGCCATTATAAAGTACGAGGGCACAGTTCCTACATATCTGAATATTGCAATTCAAGCTTCAGGCTATGTCAAAGGATTTAAGGTCACGGTTTGTGAAAATTCTGCAAAAATCAACACATCGCTTAATGCTGGAGATGCGCTAAGAATTGATAAATATAGAGTGTATAAGAATGATGAATTGATAGATTATAACGATTTTTCTATGAGCGAGTTATTATCTATCGCCCTTAAACCAGGGGAAAACTATATCCAGTTTTCGACCGATGTTGGGGATTCTTATACCGCCGATATACAGTTTTCAACTGAGTATGGAGGTATATGATGCTAAAAGCCTTTAACAAATATGGAAATGCTATTGAACCCCCTGAGTTTATCGAACTTCAATGGAACCGAAAGTTCTATGATTATGGAAATTTCAGTTTACACATGCCTCTTTCGGTTTATGATAGTGGGCTCAAATATTTACAATTTGAAGGTAGACCAGAGACTGGAGTTGTACAAAAGCGGTATTACGAAAATCAAAACGGAATTGACTATATAACTCTCTCTGGTTTTTTCATTGACAAGTTACTCGATATGGGTGTTGCTGCTTGGAAAATACCCTTTAAGGTTGAACAGAGTGGTCCTTCTGGTGCTACTTGGAACCCTGTGGCCATAAAATTAGCCCTTTGGCTTACCTTTTCCCAATATAATCAACACTTATGGGACGAGGTAAAAGCACCTGACGACCCAGATCCAGGATATCAAGAGTCGGTTGATGAATACAATGAAAAGTTGATGATATTTAAATACAGAGGCTCTAACTTGTATAGCACCGAGTTCTCAAAAGAGTTCCTTTTTCCGCATGGGCTAAATTACATAATAGAACCTGGGGAAAGGATGGGTCAGGCATTCAAGAAAACATTTAAGCCTTATAAAATATCTGTCGGAGCAGAACCTATATTTAACCCAAGCGGCAGAGAACGAGAGAATATGGAACCTTTAATTGGTTTACTTCTTACAAGTAAAGAGGCGAAAGACAAATCAAGGCTTGTTTACTTCGGCGAAGCCTTTGAAAATATCAAAAAAATTGAATACAACTTTGATGATAGCTGTATAATTTCAGATTATACGATTCGTCAGGAAGTGCCAAATGAAAGCCGTTTTCCGAGTAGAAGCCGTGAATATGACTACCAACAGGGGAAAGCCTTTTACTATATATATGAGCATTTTATGGAGCCTAACAATGCACCGACAGATCTTGGAAAATCATATCCTGCAGGGTTTATAGACTCCAGCATTGAAACTTTTGATAATGACCTTACAGAGTCAGAAGTTAAAGAACAGATGAAAAGAGCAGCGCTTTTGGATATGCTAAATCACTATAAAGTGGAATCCTTTTCGGTAGATGTTATGCAAAACAGTTTTTATTATTTGAAAGATTATGACCTTGGAGACTACTGCACAATCATATCAACTAAATTAGGAAATATACCCTACAAAGCTCAAATTATAGAAGTTAGAGAACGAATTGCGGAAAATAAAAACGAGATCGAAATTGTTTTTGGCACTCCACAAAAAAATAAATATAGAAAGGTTGTGATGTGATGATTTCATATCCGTTTGATAGTATTAATACAGGAACTGACTCAAACCCAGTATGGGACAGAGCGATTTCCGCTCAAGATGAAAGAGACTTTAATATGATGTGCTACACAAATGGGGTCTTTATGGACAGAGCTGATGGTCTGATGGTCTCATCTGTAAGTGGGATGAACATAAAAGTAGGAACCGGGGGTTGTATGATTAATGGTGCTGTTGGCATTAATAAGGCAGAGACCACATTAACAATTGACGCTGGTGGTTCAAGCACAAGGACAGACCTTGTTGTTGCAAGATTTGATGATTCAAACGAAAAAAGAAAAATTGAAGTTTTAGTTAAAAAAGGAAATCCGGGTAATCCAGGTTTAATCAAGTCAAGTAATGTTTATGAAATTCAGTTAGCAGAAATTAGGGTTCCTATAAATACGAGCTCTATAACAGATAGTCACATAACCGATACAAGGCTTAATAATACCGTCTGTGGTGCAGTTCTGCCTGCAATTCCAACAAAGCAATCAACAGATGTCCTTTGGAAGCAGTTACGAGACAGCATAGATCTTGTAAATTCAGCGATAGATAAAACCATTGCTGGCGACCTAAAAACAAGAGTAGACAATCTTGAAAGCGTAAGCTTTAGCTCAGAAGAGCTAACAATTCTAAGAAACGCAGGAGTTGAGGTATAAAAATGACATTTTTAGAACAATTAAAAGAATCTGTTTTGTTTCTTTTTAATAAAGAGATAGAGAGAAAAGATTTTGTTGTTGAAGTTGGAGAAAAAGACGGTTGGACTTATAGAAAATGGAAATCAGGAATTAAAGAGTGCTGGATTTATTACACTGAAACCAAAACTTCACAAACTTGGTCAGGGGCAGGGTTAACGAATGCCAATCGTTATAGTTTTACAAAAACATTACCAACTAAATTTTTTGTAAATCCTGTATCTCAAATTAAAATATCAGGGTCAATTGGCAATGGTTACGGTTTTCCGATTTTTGTTTCTCAAGAAAACAGCTCGGCGTTTAGTTTTGTTATGACTTCAAATTCAAGTGGTTCGCAATTATGCAGGATTTCAATTTATTGTATCGGAGAATAGGAGGTAAACATTGAGCGAAACAGCGGGAGTTTTCTTGTCAATTTTATCAGCGCTTGGGATAGCGTGTTCAATTATTTTCGGTTATATTGCATACAAAAGAAAAGAGAAATGCGAAAATGAAACTGAGGGCAAAAAAGACGGTGTTCTTTTAACCGAAATCGGATATATAAAAAGCGGAGTAGATGACATCAAAAGAAAACAAGAGAAGCAAGATGAACAATATGTAATAGTAATGACAAGATTAGCGACGGTCGAATCATCGGTAAAGCAGGCACATCATCGACTTGATGAAATTTCAAAAGAACATTAAGGAGTGGGAAATTATGAAAAACGAAAGAATTTATAGAGCGGTTAGAACTTTTTTTCAAGCGTTTATAGGAGCGGTCATTGCTAACATCGGTTTTTATTTATCAGGCGTTGATAATAAAAAAGCGTTAATATCGGCGGTGTTATCGTTGATTGGTTGCGGTGTTGCCGCTGGCATTGCTGCGGTTATGAATCCTAACAAAAAGGAGAAATAAATGTATAAATTTAAGGGAATAGACATTTCAAAATGGCAAAATCCGAAAACTTATCCATATGACAAAGCAAAGGCAGAGGGCTTTTCTTTTGCAATTTTGAGAGCAGGCAGCGGAAGTAAAAAAGATGTTTCTTTTGAAGAACATTATAAAAATTGCAGGGCAAATGATTTTCAAATCGGTGCTTATTGGTATACTTACGCAACTTCAACGACTCAGGCAGAAGCAGAAGCAAAATTATTTTTAGAAGCAATCAAAGGCAAAACATTTGAATATCCCGTATATCTTGATATTGAAGATAATTTTATTTTACAAAACACAACAAAATCAAACAGAAATGCGATTATTCAAACTTTTGGTCGCACTTTAGAAAACGAAGGCTATTATTTCGGCGTATATACTAATAGAGTTTGGTATAACAATTACATTTCAGGGGCGAAATTAAATAAATCTTTTGATTGGTGGCTTGCTGATTGGCGAGGTAAACTTCCGCAGGGCGTGAATTTTGGCTTGTGGCAATATGGCGGAAGTGTAAATCCTATACGCTCGGCAAGTATTGGCGGAGTTGTAACCGACCAAAACTATGCTTTAAGAAATTATCCAGAGATTATAACTTCTCGAGGTTTCAACGGTTACCAAAAAGAAAACAAACCGACTAAAAAAAGTACTGATGAAATTGTAAAAGAAGTTATAGCAGGCAAATGGGGAAATGGAAATGACAGAAAACAAAGACTTGAAAAAGCAGGATATAACTATTATGAAATTCAAAAAGAAGTAAATAAAAAAATGGGATTGTCTTCCACGCCTAAGAAATCAATTAAAGATATAGCGCTTGAAGTCGTTCGAGGGGATTGGGGTAATGGTTTAACTCGAATTTATAAATTAAAAAAAGCGGGATATAATCCTAAAGTGGTTCAAAAAGAAGTAAATAAGATTCTAAAGAAATAAAAACAAGGGTAGCTTTTTCGCTACCCTTTATTTTTTACTTCTTTTATAGTTTCTTCCACTGCTTTTACTAAAACCGACCTTTGTGATACACCTAACTTTTTGCAAGCTTCTTTGAATTCATTTGCCAAGTCAATAGGCAAGCTAAGGCTAATCGATTTGTAATTTTTTTTAAGCCATTCATTTTGATAATTTATTTGATTAAATTCTTTTTTATCTGCCATTGCCAACACCTTTTTTGTAGTTTAGTATTGCAAAAATAAGATTTATAATTCCAATTACCAAAACTAAAGCTTGTAAAACTTTAAATAAATTTGTTGTTGCCAAAACTAATAAAACAATAGAAATTGCCGTGAAAATAAGCCATAATAAAATTTGTAATATTAAAATTCTCTTGCTCACTTGATTTTACCTCCTAAAAGTATTACAATTTACTTGGGTGAGGGGAACTTACGCTCCCCTCAAGGTCATTCAGTCTTTATAATAGCTTAGTATTTGAAATATCAAACTTGTTGTTGAGATTATCAAACCTACTATTGTAAAGACTATTTTTATTGTTTCCATTTTAATCACCGCCTTTCTTTCTGAAGTGATTATATAACAACATATTGTGTTTAATATGTAAATACTTTTGCGGAGAAAAAAGGTTTTTTTACAATAAAAATTCTCAAAGCTAATCAAAATCTAATCAGAAAAATAAAAAAACCTTATAAATCAAGGAACACAAATATTTCAATTTGTCCCCGCCACTCCGACCATCGAATTTTTTTGAAAGCCTTGAAACTTAGTTGTTTCAAGGTTTTTTATTATTATCAAGGCTTTCAGCAATTTATTCAAAACTCAACTAAACTCAACAAAACTCAAAATAGCAGATAAAATCTAATCAAAAATATAAAAAATCAAACAGGTAAGAATGAAACTGTTGGCAATATAAGTTATAACGAATGGCTTGAAAAACAAAAATCAAGATATGGCGAAAATGCGATTGAAACAGAAACAAAGAAAATTAAGAACTTGTCAAATGATAAAAAGCAATTTGAAAAGTATAAAAACACATTAACAAAAAGCCCTTATCTGCCTGTAAAATTTGCCGATTTTCAAGTATTAAAGTATAATGACACGAACAAATATTCTAAACTGAAAAGGGAATATAAACTCAAAAAGCATTATGACAAAATGTTCGAGCAAGGATATATTTCAAAATTGGTAGATTTTCAAACATACCAAAAAATAGATAGAGAAATATCCGAAAAATTGCACGGAATAAAGACGGTTGACGGTATCATTATTAAATCACATTCGTTGCATTTCATTGACAGAGTAATAGGTCATATTTTTGATGTTCCAAAAGACAAAGCACGAAATGGAGTTGCAATCGAAGATATAAAAAATACTTTATTGAATTATTATGAGATAAAAGAAACAGAAAAGAGTATAAGAATTACCGGGAAACGAAGTAGATTGTCAATAAGCAAAATTTATGTTGGTAATTTGGTACAGGTTAATTCGTACTTGGGGGAAGTGAGAAAATGATATTTATTAGTGAGCAATCAAAAAAGATATTGGACAAATATCCAAATATAAATTATAAGAAATATTTGGGATTATCTCCGAGTGCTAAAAATTTAAATGACCTTTTAGACGTGATTGACGAAACAATGGTTGATTATAGAGATGAGCAAGATGAACCGTTGGAACAGTTTTTAGAACTTGAACGAGTATACGATGAAATTTTTTGTGATAATGAAAGAATTGCGAATGAAACTTGAAATTTAATGACCCAAATTAAATCACATTCGTTGCATTTCATTGACAGGGTAATAGGTCATATCTTTGATGTTCCAACGGAAAAGGCAAGAAGTGGGGTTCTTGTGCGGGATATAAAGGCAACTCTCTTAAAATGGGATTATGAGCAGCGAAAAACCGAAAGTTTAAAAATTACGGGTAAAAATAATAAAGTTTCTATAAGCCGAACAAAGATTGGCAATTTAGTTCAAGTTAATCCATATAAGAAGGAAAAAAGATGATAATTATTAGAGAAGAGTCAAAAAAAATATTAGATAAATATCCAAATATAAACTATAAAAAATATGTAAATTTAACGCCAAATGCTAAAAATATAAATGATTTGTTGAATGATATTGAAGACGAGATGCTTTTATATCACGATAGAGATTGGGAGCCTTTAGAACAGTGGCTTGAACTGGAACGAATTTATGACGAAATTTTCTATGACAATCCGTAAGAAACAATATTAAATTAAGCACTTTCACAAGTGCTTTTTTTATTATAAAAAATTAGCCGACGGGCGTAAACGGAGAAAGGAATTATCAATGAAAGATAAAAATACTTTAACTCAAGACACACAGACGACAAGTGAGTCTAATAACGAGGAAACAAAAGTCGGTAACGAAGCCACAGAAAAAAAGACAAGTTTTTCACAGGCTGATATGGACAATCTTGCAAGTTTGGATATATTTGATAAAATGACACCTGGTCAAATTGTTGATTACTGTATTGCCTACAACAATATTTATGTCGAAACAATAGAAGATGTAAATATTAAAGCAGGACAACAAGAATTTGATTCTTTCTGATTTTAACTGTATAATATAGTTGAAGAAGGTGATGAAATGAAAAAGGTATTTAACAATATTAAAAATTTCTTTGTTGCCTTGTTAAAGTGGCTGGTTGGTTACAGAGTTCCTTACTGGTTTTTCTTGACAAATTATAATTTCCAGCAATTTTGTATTGAGAGAGATCTTGATTACAATAAATTGTATTGTGATTTGAATACTGCGCTCCAATTTATGAAATCAGTTAGATACACAAGAAAATTAAAAAGACGAGAAAATCGGCAAGATATGTTTAAACGGTTTGTATTTATGGTTTGGCCATTTATGAATGAATCTAAATATCAAAGATATGAGATTTGGAGAAATGGATTATATAAAAAATATCAAGAAGCAAAAGAAAATAGGATTGCCGGCTTACAACACTTGCGTCTTATAAAAGATTTCAAATAATTAACTTAATGATGGAAAGCACCTCTTAATCAGGGTGCTTTTCTTATGGAGAAATTTATATGGCAAATGCGAAAATAAAAGGAATAACAATTGAATTTAACGGATATTCTACAAAACTTGGTCAAGCATTAAAATCAGTTGAAGGAGAATCACAGAAAGCCAATTCTTCACTAAGAGAGATTAACAATAGTCTTAAATTTAACCCTGGAAATGCGGAGCTTATTTCTCAACAGCAGCGTAAATTGTCTGAAGCTATAAGCAACACAAAAGATAAATTAAAAGTGCTAATAGAAGCGGACAAGCAGGCAAAAGAACAGCTTGCTAACGGGCAAATTGGGCAGGAACAATATGATGCTCCTCAAAGAGAAATTATAAAAACTGAAAATCAACTTGGTAACTATGGAAATCAACTCAAAAAATCAAAAGAGGAACAGAAAAATTAGCTGCCGTATTTACAAAATCAGTTAAGAAAATAGCTCTTGATGTAGTCAGAGATAAATAGTAAGTGGACCAATTTATCTACCATTGTCAACACCTTTTTTGTAGTTTAGTATTGCAAAAATAAGATTTATAACTCCAATTAAAAAGTTGCTAAACTTAAAATCTATTACAATCAAAGCTAGATTTAATTAAGATAGCAACTCGGATAGGAGGAAAGCACCCCTCCTATCCACACAGCTCAATTATTAATTAAAGTCAATAAGGAGAGATTTTATGATATTTAACAATCATATATATAGATAAATATTTGACAAATTTTATAAAAAGGCAAATAAAGTTCATCAATTTTACAAATAACACTGGCATAAAAGATGATTTTTTGATATTATGTACGTAATATTATGTGAAATGAGTTGACAGACAATGAGAGCTTCTCCCATAAACTGCTTAAATACTTATAAATCAATCTTTTTGTGTTGCTCGTTATTTTAAATGGCAAGATTACATTCCTGAAAAACGGATGTGCTTTTGCCATTTTTTTATAAAAATTATTGTTGATGGTTCTGGAAATTTTATTAAAAAATCATAAAGAAACAAAATTTATGAGCCTAAATCATTAACAAGGACTAAGTAAAAAGGAGAAAATGGAATGAAAGGTAAAAAGACAAAAAGTATTGGAGCTTTGATAGTATCATTGATCTTTATATTGGTAGTTGGTATTTTCCCAATGATGAGCGCTATAGCCATAGAGGAAGATACCCCAATCAATGCTACTAACTTTCCGGATGCTAATTTTAGAGCGCTTGTAAAGCAATATGATGAAAATGAAGATGGAATATTGTCTGCAAAAGAGAAAGGAGTATATGCATGGAGAATTGATGCTGCCAGCAAAAACATTAGAAACTTTAAAGGTTTGGAGCATTTCCCAGATCTTAGAGTTTTGCGTTGCGGTTCCAATCCAATAACTGAATTAGATCTTACTGGAAATCCTAACCTTGAAAATCTTAGTTGCTCATATTGTCAATTAACTGAACTGGATCTTAGCGGAAATCCCGCACTAAGAGTTCTTACTTGCAGAAATACCAAGATAACGAGTTTAGACTTAAGCAATAATCCTGCCTTAGATTATTTGCATTGTCCCGAGAATGCGTTGACTAGCTTAGACCTCAGTAGCAATCCTAATGTTGCTACTCTTGACCCTGATAGAATTGAGATATTTGCTCAAAAATATGATATTGAAGTCGATAATACTCTAAGATTTGATCTCTCGACCTTGCCAGGATCGTTTGACGTCTCTCGGGCAACAAATTGGGAAGGAGGGACCGTGTCTGGCAACATCTTGACTATTGATGCATCTAAACCTGACGTCGTAAAATACAAATACGATGTGACGAATAATTTAAATCCTAGTGTAAGTCTTATGGATGTAAAGCTGAATATAAGTTATGAGAAAGTAGATCAAGTAACTGTATTCTTTTATGGAGCTGGTGGCGTCGGTGTCATGGGAAGTGCAACTGTGAACAAAGGCGATAATTATACATTACCTTTAAATGACTTTGTGCCACCAGCCGGTAAGGAATTTAAGGCTTGGGATGTTGACGGAACGGAAAAAGCTGCCGGCGATGTAATTACCGTAAATGCAGATACCGCAGTTACAGCGATATGGAAAGATAAAGCAGTAGAACAAGTAACCATAAGCTTCGACCCTAACGGTGGTACTGGCACAATGGACGGTGCAACCGTAAATAAAGGTAGCGACTATACCTTGCCAGAAAACACTTTCACAGCACCAGACGGTAAGGAATTTAAAGCTTGGCTCGTTGGCGATGCTGAAAAAGCTGTCGGCGATGTAATTACCGTAAATGCAGATACTACAGTTACAGCGGTATGGAAAGATAAAGCAGTAGAACAAGTAACCATAAGCTTCGACCCTAACGGTGGTACAGGTACAATGGCAAGTGAAATTATAAATAAAGGTAGTAACTATATCTTGCCAGAAAATGCTTTCACCGCACCAGACGGAAAAGAATTTGATGCTTGGGAAGTAAGAGGAAAGAGACAAGATG
>JAUNLX010000014.1:0-15911 GCA_030532035.1 Clostridia bacterium
AGTAGATTTATTAATCATCAGACTTTTTATACGGTTTGATTAGCTCCATATAAATCAGTAGATTTATTAATTATCAGACTTTTTATACGGTTTGATTAGCTCTCCCCCTCTCCGTCAGGAGAGGGGGATAAATTTTCTTTGTTTTATATTGACTTCTTATACAAAAGTGGTATCATAAATACGGTTTGAAAAACTACTTTGGGGACAGGTGCAATTCCTTACCGGCGGTAAAGTCCGCGAGCGCAAGCTGACTCGGTGCAATTCCGAGACCGACAGTAAAGTCTGGATGATAAAAGTTTAAGCAAGCTTTGTCCTTAATTTTTATTAAGGACTTTTTTTATTGTTAATTGAGGTATATATGGATATAAAATTTATGAAAGAAGCTTTGGCTGAAGCCGAAAAGGGTCACGGAAAAACTGGTTTAAATCCTTTAGTCGGAGCAGTCATAGTAAAAGACGGAGAAATTATATCAAGAGGATTTCATAAACAGTATGGCGATGTACATGCCGAAGTTGACGCAATAAATAATGCAAAAAACATTCCCATAGGCTCTGAAATGTATGTAAATTTAGAACCTTGTTGCCATGAGGGAAAACAGCCACCATGCACAACTGCCATTATGAATACACCTATCTCAAAAGTATATATAGGCTCAACAGACCCAAATATCAAAGTTTCAGGCAAGGGAATTAAAACTCTCAAACAAGCTGGAATTGAAGTTGTAACCGATGTGCTCAAAGAAGAGTGCGACAAATTAAATGAAGCTTTTTTCTATCATATAAATCATAAAATGCCCTTTGTTACACTGAAAAGTGCTGTCAGTTTAGATGGAAAAACTGCAACACAGACAGGCAAATCAAAGTGGATTTCGTGTACTAAAAGTCGCGAATATTCTCATTTTTTAAGACATATCAATCAGTCTATTGCCGTAGGTATCTCGACTGTTTTGAGCGACAATCCAAATTTGAATTCCAGAATTGAAAATGCAGTTGACCCTGTAAAAATCATCTTTGACTCAACGCTAAAAACACCTCATACTGCAAATCTCTTGACAACAGGAGAAAAAACTTTGATTTTTACAACTTCAAAATACAATAGAGAAAATTATTCAAGACTTTACAAAATTGAGAACACAGAAATTATAATCACTGACGAAGACGAAAATGGCAAAATCAATTTACGACAAGCACTGAAAGAAATTTATGAAAGAAAAATCGCAAGTGTTTTAGTCGAGGGCGGTGGAGAAATAAATTTTTCTCTTCTAAAAGAAAAACTTGTTCAAAAAATAATCTTATTCTATGCACCGATTATTATTGGAGGACAAAAAGCTCCCTCTTTTTCAGGTAAAATCGGATTTGATGAGTTGAATGAATGCCCGCAAATTGAAAATATAAGTTATGAGCAATGTGGAAAAGACTTGAAACTGGAGGGATATATATCTTCACAGGAATAATAGAAGAAGTGGGAAAAATTGAAAATATACAAAATGGCTCTGAAAGCACTATTATAAAAGTAAAAGCAGACAAGGTATTAAAGGGAACTAAAGTTGGTGACTCAATTGCAACTTCTGGTGTCTGCCTTACCGTAACATCTATCGGCGAAGATTTTTACACTGCTGATATTATGAATGTTAGTCTAAAAAAGACCTCTCTCAAAAACTTAAAGAGAAATGACTTAGTCAATTTAGAGAGGGCAATGAAATTAGGCGATAGATTAGATGGCCATATCGTACAGGGTCATGTAGACGGTGTTGGAAAAATTGTAAATATTGAAAAATCTCCAAATAACTACAAAATCGAAATAAATACCGATAGAGAAATATTACAATTTATCGTATCTGGAGGTTCAGTTGCCTTAGACGGTATCTCTCTTACCGTTTCCGATTTATTCGAAAATTCTTTTCAAGTTTCTATCATACCTACAACATTGAAAGACACTTCTCTGATGCTAAAAAAAATTGGCGATTTTTTGAATATCGAAACTGATATTTTAGGAAAATATATAAATAAATTTGTAAATCCAAAGAAAAAATTTGAAATTACTGAAAAATTTTTACGAGAAAATAATTTTTAAGGAGAAAATATGAAAAAAAGCTCTATGGAAGAGATAATAAAAGCACTACAAAATGGAGAAATAGTAATCGTTTCAGATGACCCAGATCGTGAAAATGAGGGAGATTTCATTTGTGCTGCTGAATTTGCAACGCCTGAAAATATAAATATCATGGCAAAATATGCAAAAGGCTTAATATGTATGCCAATGTCGCAAACCTTTGCAGACACTCTTGATTTAGCCCCTATGGTACTTGAAAATACAGATAATCATCAGACTGCTTTTACTGTTTCAATTGATTATAAAGAAACAGAAACCGGAATTTCTGCTTATGAAAGATCTATAACAGCTTTAAAAGTTGTTGACCCCTCATCAAAACCTGAGGATTTTAGAAGACCAGGGCATATGTTCCCATTGATTTCAAGAAAAGGTGGTTTATATGTTCGCAGAGGACATACAGAAGCTACTGTTGATTTACTCAAAATTGCAGGTCTTAAAGAAGTGGGACTCTGTTGTGAAATAATGCGTGACGACGGCCATATGATGAGAGGACAAGAATTATACGACTTAGCCCAAAAAATGAACTTCAAAATCACAACGGTCGATGAAATTGTAAAATATAAAAAATTACACGAAGTTAGAGTGCGACATGTCAGCACAGCACAAATGCCTACAAAATTTGGAATGTTCACTGCAAATACTTATGTTGATACTATTACTGGAGAACATCATGTCGCTCTCGTAAAAGGCGAAATTGGAGATGGAAAAAATCTGCTTTGCAGAGTTCACAGTGAATGCTTGACCGGAGATGCCTTTGGCTCACTTAGGTGCGATTGTGGAAATCAGTTGCAACTTGCTATGCAGATGATAGAAAAAGAGGGTCGTGGAATTTTACTCTATATGCGTCAAGAGGGCAGAGGTATAGGTCTTGTAAACAAGATAAAGGCATATGAGTTACAGGACCATGGAATGGATACAGTGGAAGCCAATTTAGCTCTCGGTTTTCCAGAAGATATGCGTGATTATTCCACTGGTGCTCAAATTTTAAAAGACCTCGGTGTGAAAGAACTCAGATTACTTACAAATAATCCCGACAAAGTGTATTCTCTCCAAGAATACGGAATGGAAATTAAGGAAAGAGTCCCCATTGAGATTCATTCCAACAAAATAGATAAATTTTATTTGCAAACAAAGGCTGAAAAAATGAATCATTGGCTCAGCGAATTTGGCAAGGAGGAAAAATAATGAAAAACATTAATGGAAACTTAATAAGTAAAGGTAAAAGATATGCGATTATCTTAGGTAGATTCAATGATTTTATCGGCGATAAATTGCTTGACGGAGCAATAGACACGCTCAAAAGACATGGCGTGTCCGACGATGAAATAAGCGTTTTAAGAGTACCAGGTGGCTTTGAAATTCCGCTCATAGCTAAAAAATGCGCTTTGTCAGATAAATATGACGCTGTAATTTGCTTGGGTGCCGTTATAAGAGGCGCAACACCTCATTTTGATATGATTGCCAGTGAAATGACTAAGGGAATTGCACTTGCTGGTTTACAAGCTGACAAACCTGTAATTTATGGAGTTCTTACAACTGATAGCATAGAACAAGCAGTTGAAAGAGCTGGAACAAAATCAGGAAATAAAGGAAGCGACGCCGCTTTAAGTGCCATTGAAATGGTAAATCTTTTAGAGGAAATTGAAAATTAAATTTTAACTTTATAAATTTTAATAATATAAAAGCCGACTTTTGTCGGCTAATAATATTGGAGAAATAATGAAACTTGCACTTATTATTTTTGTTGTTGTATATATTTTGATGATTGCGTTACCGAAACAGCGTGCATATGTTGCGCTTGTTGGCGCAATTTTATTTGTAGCATGCAAAATTTTGCCTGTATCAGAAGTTGTTACCAATATAGATTGGAATGTTCTTCTGATGATAGGCGGAACAATGGGACTTGTAACGCTATTTATTGATTCTAAAATGCCTGCAAGGCTTTCTGATAGAATTGTAAATAGGACTTCAAATATAAAGTGGACGGTTATTGCTCTCGCCTGTTTTGCTGGAATTATATCTGCTTTTGTAGACAATGTTTCAACAGTTTTAATGATTGCACCGGTAGCTATTTCAATATCTAAAAAGCTTAAAATATCGCCAGTACCAATGGTTATAGCTGTTGCTGTTGCCTCCAATGTTGAGGGTTCTGCCACCTTAGTTGGAGATACGACCTCAATTATGCTCGCTGGTGCAGCTAAAATGGACTTTTTAGATTTCTTTTGGTTTATGGGAAGACCCGGACTTTTCTTCATTAATCAAATAGGTTTAATCGCAGCCGTTTCAACGCTATACATAAGATTCAGAAAACAAAATGACGATATTTCAAAACAGGAAATTACAGTTGTGAATGACTATGTTCCAACAGTTTTACTTTTGATGATGATTTCATCTCTGATTATTGCTTCATTTTTCCACAATAAACCAGATATTACAAATGGGCTTATCTGTGTTTCATATCTAATTGTTGGACTAATTTATTATACTATTAAAAATAAAGACTTTTCTGTACTAAAATCCGCTCTAAAGGGCATTGATTATTTTACATTAATTCTCTTAGCCTCTCTTTTTGTTATAATCGGCGGAATAGAGCATGCCGGAATAATAGAAGCTTTTGCAAAACAAATCGTTAAAATCGGTGGCGGAAATGTATTTGTTATGTATTCAATAATACTTTGGCTTTCTGTTATAGCCTCTGCATTCATTGACAATATTCCCTATGTAGCGACAATGCTCCCAGTTGCGACAAATATATCTCTTGCTATGGGAATCAAACCATATATTTTATATTTCGGTTTGATTGTCGGCGCCACTCTCGGAGGAAATATCACACCAATCGGAGCTTCCGCAAATATCGCTGGAATCGGAATTTTACGCAAAGAGGGATATGAAGTAAAAAATACTGATTTCTTCAAAATCAGTATCCCCTTTACTTTAGCGGCAGTTTTATCCGGATATATATTTACATTTTTATTCTACGGTAATATCTGACCAGTCAATAGGCTCAATATTATTTGCTATTAGAAAATCATTTGTTTTACTGAAAGGTCTGCTTCCAAAAAAACCACGAGAAGCAGAAAGCGGACTTGGATGTGCTGAAGAAATTATCAGATGGGAAGGATTTTTTATCTTTTCCATCTTTTCTTTTGCTTTGTTTCCCCACAAAATAAAAACAATTGGCCTATCTTCTGCAGCTACTTTTTCAATTATATGATTTGTAAAAATTTCCCAACCCATATTCTGATGCGAACCAGCTCTGTGTGCGACTACTGTCAAAACTGTATTCAACAACAGAACACCTTGTTCAGCCCAAGATTTTAAATAACCACATTTGGGCATTTGAACGCCTAAATCTGATTCAATTTCTTTATAAATATTTTTCAAAGACGGTGGCAATGCAACTTCTGGTTTTACGGAAAAAGCGAGTCCATGGGCTTGATTTTCATCATGATATGGGTCCTGCCCCAAAATGACCACTTTCACATCTTTAAGATCAGTCCAACGCAAGGCATTGAAAATGTCAAACATATCTGGGTAAATAGTTTTTGTCTTATACTCATCTTTTAAAAATTCTCTGAGTTTCTTATAATACGGCTGTTGTGTTTCTGCTAAAACAAAATCAGACCATCCATTTTTAAAAATATCTTTCAATTAAGTCCTCCAAAAAATCTCATATACAAGATAAACAAAATCTTGAGATTTTATAAATGGTATTATATAATATTCCACAATGTATATCGTACAGCAAAAAGAAAAGGAGTTCAATTCATGAGTAACGAAAAAAAATCCGCACTATCCAAGAGCCGAGAAGAAAATGGTGGTCTTTGGCAAGCCATAAAATATGTTTTTTGCACGATGAGTGCAGGAATTATTGAATTTGCCCTATTTACCATTTTACTTCATGTTTTGCCTATTGATCCTCACAAGACAATAAATTTTGTGCAGGAATTACCACTTAGAAATTTTGTTGCAACTATTATTTCACTGTGCGTTGCAACACTTTGGAACTTTACAATAAATAGGAAATTTACATTTAAATCAGCCGCAAATATTCCACGAGCAATGTTCCTTGCATTTTTATTCTATGTTCCATTTTTCCCACTCAAACTTTGGCTCAACGGTTTTCTGCCATTATATTTTGCAAAAAATGCAGCCGCTCAAGCAGGTATGACTCCCTTGATGTATGTAAATGCTCATAAATATATTGCAATTATCGTAGAAGTGTTTACCTTACTTCTCAACGGCGTCTGTGAATTCTGCTGGCAAAAATTTGTCATTTACAGAAATCAAATAAATACAAATGAAGACGCACAAAAAATAAAAGAAAAAGCAGAATAACAACATAATTATTCAAAAGCACCGTATCACAAGTGATACGGTGCTTTTTTTATATGTTTTTTATATATTTTTTGTCTTTAAGGCTCGAATGGAATTTAGAACTGCTAAAATCATTACACCAACATCGGCAAAGACTGCAAATTTTAAATCTATTATTCCAAGTGCGCCTAAAATTAAAGCTCCAATTTTGATAAATAAGATACCAGTTATATTCTCATATACAATTCTCATTATCTTTCTTGAAATATTAATCGAAGCGGGTATTTTTTTGGGATCGTCGTCCATTATGACTACATCTGCAGCTTCAATAGAAGCATCTACGCCCATACTTCCCATTGCCATTCCAACATCTGCAATAGACAGGGACGGTGCGTCATTCAATCCATCGCCAACAAACAAAACTTTTTCTTTTTTAGATATATAATCTTTAACAATTTCTAATTTTTGTTCAGGTAAAAGTTCAGAGTAAAAATTATCTATCTTCAATTTATTGGCAACGCTTTGAGCCACTTCATATTTATCTCCAGTCAGCATTGTCAGTTTCTTGATATTCATATTATGTAACTGGTCTATCGTATCTTTTGCATTTTCTTTTATAGCGTCAGAAATTAAAATATGACCCAAATATTCGCCATTCATTGCAACATGTAAAACAGTTCCATGTTCAGAGCATTTTATATAATCAATTTTATATTGATTCATAAGCTTTTCGTTGCCGATAAGTATGTTTTTACCGTCGACCGTCGCTTTAATACCTTTTCCCGCAATCTCCTCTGTTTGACTCACCCTATCGTTGTGAATTTCCTTGGCATAAGCGTCTTTTATGCTCTTTGCTATGGGATGAGAAGACGCCGATTCAGCATGTGCAGCATAATATAGTATTTGATTTTCTTCTATTTTGTTATGATGAATACCGACAACTTTAAATATTCCCTCTGTAAGTGTGCCAGTTTTGTCCATTATAACTTGAGAAATTTTAGAAAGCTTTTCGACGAAGTCTGAGCCTTTTATTAAAATACCCTTTCGGCTTGCTCCTCCTATGCCCGCAAAAAAAGTCAGCGGAATTGATATTACAAGAGCGCAAGGACAACTTATTACTAAAAATGTAAGGCTTCTGTATATCCAAATATCCCAGTTGGGCGCCGTTTTCATAATGATATTTGCAATAGGTGGCAAAATCGCCAAAAGCAAAGCTAAAGCACATACAATAGGCGTGTAAAATCTTGCAAATTTTGTTATAAATTGCTCTGATGAAGATTTTTGAGCATTTGCCTCTTCTACAAGTTTCACAAGTTTTGAAGCTGTAGATTCTTCAAATTCTTTTTGCGTTTTTATTTTTATCTGACCTGAAAGATTTATACAACCACTGTAAACGCTGTCATCTTCTTCTATAAAAATGGGCATACTCTCCCCTGTTATAGCCGAAGTGTCAACCGAAGATTGTCCTTCAACAACGACTCCGTCAAGCGGAATTTTTTCGCCTGGATTTACAACAATGATACTACCTACTTCAATTTCAAATGGATCTTTTTTAACAAGCTTTTCATTTTCAATGATATTGGCATAATCTGGTCTTAAATCAATAAGTTCTGTGATACTTTTTCTACTTTTTCCAACAGCATAGCTTTCAAATAATTCTCCAATTTGATATAAAAACATTACTGCCAAAGCTTCGTTATAGTTGTCTGCTTTGTCGTAAATGGAGAGGGCGAAAGCACCCAAAGTAGCAACAGACATCAAAAAATTTTCATCTAAAAATCTTAAAGTGAATATTCCCTTAACAGCTTTAATTAAAACGTCGTAGGAAATAATAAGGTAAAAAGCAAAATAAGCAACAAAATTCCAAATAGGAGTTAGATTTAAAAATTGTAAAATTAAAAATCCGATTCCCGTAATTATTATTCTTATTAGATTTTTTTTCTGCTTTTTAGTCAATTCAATTTTATTCAATTTCACAGTCTGGCTCCACTCTTTTACATGTTTTTATAATTTTTTTGAATAAGTTTTTTTCATCTACATTTTCTTCGTAATCAACTGTCATTTTGCCAAACATAAAATTTACATCAGCAGACGCAACTCCATCTAATTTTGTAATTGCCCTCGCTGCTTGATTTGCACAGTTTGCACAATCAAAATTTGCTTTATAAGTTTTTTTCATCTCATCACCTCATCATTAAACACTTGTTTACTCTTTATATAAAAAGTATAATAATTAAAATAAAATCAATCAAGAAACTCACAAATTAATTTCCTTTTTGGCAAATTTTTCGACTTTAGGGGGCAATTTACAAATGAAAAATGAAATTTTAATTCATTTAAATGAAATTACCAATCAACTGCAAAAGACAGAAGACTTTGAAAATATCGCCGACCTTTTTAAGATTTTGGCTGATTCAAGTAGATTAAAAATATTTTTGCTTCTATGTCATATTGAAGCCTGTGTCATTGAAATCGCTAAAATAACTGATATGTCTACTCCCGCTGTATCTCATCATCTCAAGCTTTTAAAAATAACTGGACTTATTGAGAGTAACCGAGAGGGTCGTGAAGTTTATTACAAAGCCACTGATATTCCTAAAGCTAAATTGTTGCATGAAGTAATTGAGCAAACTATGAAAACAGTTTGCCCTAATAACAAAATAGATTCACTTTCTAAAAATACTTTAAAATATTCAGAAGAAACAGTTACATTAGTAAGAGATGCCCATAATTATTTAATTTCAAATTTAGATAAAAGAATCACAATCGACGAATTATCAAAAAAATTTCATATAAATAAAACTAGCCTCAAAGAATTATTCAAGTCTTTCTATGGTGTATCTATAGCAAAACATATCTTAGAGCATAGAATGGAAGCTGCAGCATATCTGTTAAACAATACATCAGATAGCGTCGCTGCAATTTCAAAAAAAGTTGGTTACCAAACGCAGAGTAAATTTACACTCGCATTTAAAGAATTTTATAACGAAACACCTTTGAAATATAGAAAAAATCACAGTAATAAAAAATAAAAAAGCTATGGAAAATTCCATAGCTTTTTTTAATATTAAATTTTATAAATCAGCTTCTTCTACAATCAAAGTTTCACTTGCTGGTTCATCATTCTTTTTCTTTCCAAAGCGTTTGCCTTTTTTCTCGCCACGAGGTGACTTAGTTTTAAATAATACTGCGGCAATTACAATTGAAGCTATAGCGAATACAATCATTGTGATAGCCTGTAAATCTCCTGAATAAGCACCATTTTCTAAAGGATAAGCATAGTCAAGGAAATTGTTTACTCCACCGTAAATTGTTACACCAAGACCAAAAATTGCAGTAATGATAGCAAGTATATGACCTCTTCCGAAAAGTCCAATAATTCCTGCAACCATTCCCAATATGCCTGTAATCGCAAATACAAGGCTTCCAATTACTCTACTCATAATTTCTTTTGTTGCGTCTTCTTCAGAGTCTTTAGCATATTTTAAAGCAGCGTCAGCAATTTGATTTGCTTTGCCTAAAGTTATATAAGAATTTTTGTCATGCATTAAAACAGCTTTTCCGTCATTGTCATATTGAATATAATCAATTTCACCTAAAACATTTACGGGAGCCTTAACTCTCATTTCGTGCTTTTTAATTGAATATACTGGTTCTAAAGCCAAAATTTCTTTGAGTCCGTCTTTGATTTGAGCAACACCAGTTTCAAATTCAGCTAATTGTTTTTTACCGTCAGCAAGTTGTTTTTCTCCGTCGGCAAGTTGTTTTTCGCCGTCAGCAACCTGTATTTCTCCGTCGGCAAGTTCTTTTTTACCAGCTGCATATTGTTTTTGACCGGCTGCATAATCTGCATAACCTTGATCGAGTTCTTTTTTACCAGCTTTCAATGCTGCAAGGCCTGCGGCATATTCTGCTTTACCTGCGGCAAGCTCTTTCTCACCGGCGGCAATTTGTTTTTCTCCCTCTGCAACCTGAACTAAACCATCTTCATATTCTTTGAGTTGAGCAATTCCGTCATCTCTCATTTTAAGGAGATATGCTGGAACATTCTTTGTGCCGAGAGGAATATCAAGATCCATTTCACGATTTAAGATTTTAATCATAGCATCTGTACTCATCATATTTATAAACCACTGTTTATCTTTATTCTTTTCGATGAATTCAAAAGCTTTGGCAGAGTCGGCAATCATTTGCTTGCCCTCTTCATATTCTTGTTTATGTTCAGCAAGTTGTTTTTTACCTTCTGCTAATTGTTTTTTACCCTCAGCAAGTTCTTTTTTTCCTGCTGCAATTTGTCTTGCGCCTTCTTCAAGTTGGCGTTTTCCTGCGTCATATTCAGCTTGACCTGCTCTTAAGTCTTTTGCACCTTGACTTAATTCTCTACCGCCCTGTGCAAGTTCTTTTCTACCAGCAGCAAGTTGCTTTTTACCGTCCTCTAATTCTTTTTTTCCTTCGGTATATTCTTTCATTCCGTTATCAAATTCAACGGCACCGTCGAAATAAGCTTTTTCATTTTCTTGAATTTGCTTCAAACCATCTTTCAACATTTTAAGTTGATCGAGTTGTTCTTGAACATCAATTTTTTCCATGTAAGTTTTGATAGCCCAAGCATCTTTAAATCCTAAAGCCGAAACTACAATAGCAAAGATACTGATGATTATAAGAACAATACTGCAAATTTTATGAACAGTATTAGTTGCCTTAATCTTCTCTTTTAAGTTCATTACTTCCTCCTAATTTTCCCCTTACAAAAAAATAACCTTATTCAAACTGGATATAATATCACAGTAGAATAATATGCCTTCAATATACAAAAATAATATTTAAAAGTCAATTTTTTTGTTCATTATTTAGAAAAATTTTATATTCTTTTGTTATTTTTAAGCTCTTTATTTTTATATTCGTTTTTGAAATTATTTTCAAAATAACTATAATTGAAAATTTTACTCTATTTTTTATTTATTATATACATATTTTAATGAATTTTTCAGACCATTATACAAAAATGATAAATTAAAAATCGTATTAAAAATTTTATAAAAAATCATATTTTAATATCGGTTATTTTAAATAAAAATTATAATAAATTTTGTGCAATTAAATCTGTTCTTGAATAAATTCATTGCCTTATGCTTATGTGATATAATAAAAATCACTATTATTGTAAATGCGGGGAAGTTAAAATGCGAATACCCTTATCTGAACTTTTACGGCCAAAATCCATTGATGATGTTTTTGGTCAAGAACACCTTTTTTCAAAAGATAAACTTTTATATAAAATTATAAAAAATAAAGATATTCCCAATTTAATTTTCTATGGTCCATCAGGCTCTGGAAAGACAACTGTCGCTAAAATAATTGCATCCGAAACAGACAAGACTTTTTTTGCCTTGAATGGAACAAATGCCTCTTTATCTGATGTTAAAGATATAGCTTCTCAAATTGGAACCATGACGGCGCCCAACGGAATTTTGCTATATTTAGATGAAATTCAGTATTTTAATAAAAAACAGCAACAAGCCCTACTCGAATATATCGAAAAAGGTGAGATAACTTTAATCGCTTCAACGACAGAAAATCCAGCTTTTTATATTTATTCTGCATTACTGAGCAGGAGCAATGTCTTTGAATTTAAGGCACTAAAGACAGAAGATATATTAAAGGCACTAAAGCGAGCTGTTGAAAAGATTTCATCAAATTATGAAATCGAAGTAGAGGACGGGGCAATTGAAATTCTGGCGACAAGTGCTTCAGGAGATGTGCGAAAAGCTCTGAATTTTTTAGAATTATTTGTATTAGCAAGTGATAAAAAAATAGAAATAACTAAAGAAAAAAGTATAGAAGCTGTTTCAGGAAGTGGAAAATATTACGATAAGCAGGGCGATTATCATTATGATTTGTTGTCCGCTTATCAAAAATCTATGCGTGGTTCAGATATTGACGCTTCATTATATTATCTCGCAAAACTTTTAGACGCTGGAGATTTAATTTCTGCAGTACGCAGATTGCTCGTTTGTGCAAATGAAGATGTGGGACTTGCCTATCCTCAAATAATATCAATTGTTAAATCTGCCTGTGATACAGCAATGCAGCTCGGCTTACCCGAAGCAAGAATACCACTTGCAAATGCGGTCATTTTAGTGGCGTCTTCCCCAAAATCGAATTCTGCTTATAATGCAATAAATATGGCAATGGATGATGTCCGCTCCGGTAAAGGACTTTCTATACCGAGAAATTTACAAAATAAGCACTATGATGGAAAAGACGCTAAGAAAAAAGGACAATTTTATTTATATCCACACGATTTTAAAAATCATTGGGTAGATCAAAATTATCTTCCAGAAGATTTGCAGGGAGTTTCTTATTTTATCCCTGGCGAAAATAAATTTGAGAATAATATAAAAAAATACTGGAATGAGATAAAAAAAGACAAAAATATTCGTTAACAATTTTGTCAAGTACTATTTTTAATAAAAAAAATATTTTTTTATTTTTTATTACTATTTGTATTATTCGTTATAAATAAATGTGGAAAATTATGTTCATAATGTGAGTTATTTATTGAAGTACCGAAGAAAAAGTTTTGTGAAAATAATGTGATTTGAATGTCCGTTTATAACTTAATGTAAAATACGCTTTACATTTTTCAAAAAATCGTTATTTTCAACAAAAAATTCAAATTAATTTTACTTGCATTAATTTTCCTTGATATATGGAGGTTTGTGGTGGATTTTAGGAAAGACGCCAATGATATTTTAGTTGAAAATACTCAAAATTTTTGCCTGGATTTAACACTGAACTGCGGTCAAGCTTTTCGTTGGAAAAAAGAAAACGATGTCTGGAGTGGAGTAATTTTTGGAAAAGTACAAAAAATTAGACAGAATGGTCAAATATTACGCTATTTGGACACAGACGAAGATTTTTTCAACAATCATCTTATAGATTACTTCGATTTAAAAAATGATTTTCAGGGGCTTGACGAGGCTTTTCATCAAGATAAAAATTTAACTTTAGCCTTAAAAGAATTTAGAGGTATAAGAATTTTAAATCAGGAGCCCTTTGAGTGTTTGATTTCCTTTATAATATCGCAAAATAATAATATCCCAAGAATTAAAAAAATTATAAATTCTCTCTCTGAACACTTTGGCACCAAAATTTCCGACGAACATTTTGCCTTTCCCACAATCGAACAGTTAGAGGGGAAAACTTGCGATGATTTGGCAATAACTGGTGCCGGATTTAGAAATAAATATATAGTCGATGCTGTTGAAAAAATTTCAAGCGGACAAATAAATTTAAATGATTTGAAAAATTCATCATATGAAAAAGCAAAAGAACAATTAATGCAAATAAAGGGCGTGGGTCCTAAAGTTTCTGACTGCGTTTTGCTCTATTCCCTTAAATTTGATGAAGCTTTTCCCAAAGATGTTTGGGTAAATAAGGTTTTAGATGAACTCTATGACGGCAAAATGCCAAAAGTCGATAAAAAATATCTGGGAATAGCTCAACAATATTTATTTCATTGGAGAAGAAATTCTAAGAGATTTATTTGATATAAAATAAATTCTCCCCATTATTTACATTTATATTCAAAAAAATTAAAATCGTAAAAAAAGAGCCTGTAACAACAAGTGTTACAGGCTTTTTGGTGACCCCGACGGGATTTGAACCCATGATACCGCCGTGAAAGGGCGATGTCTTAACCGCTTGACCACGGGGCCAAATATTGGTAGCGGCAGTGGGATTTGAACCTACGACACTCCGGGTATGAACCGAATGCTCTAGCCAACTGAGCTATGCCGCCATATTTGAGCCGCTATGATTTCTAATCAAAAGGCGCGAAGTAGATTATAGTATAACTGATTTTATATGTCAACATTTTTCCAAAACTTTTTTGAATAAAAATAAAAAGATTTTTATTTATCTTTTTTATCCATTTTTTTGAAATTTAAAATGCTGATAACGAGATTAATTATACCGACTATAATGATAAAAATATCTAAGCCCTTTAAGAATGGATCTTCTGCTATTGCTAAAGAAATTATGGAAATTATTACAAAGAAAATCCATAAAACAATTTGAACAATAAACATAGATTTTTTCATTTTGTTACCTCCTGAAAAAGTTTATTCATAAGATAATTTTTAGTTGTTGTTTCGCTTTAATAATTCTGCAAGAAGCGCAAAGGGGAGTATAAATAACGAATATTTTTTCTCTTTCAAAAGCTTAAACATCGAGTCTTCAATAATTAATCGTCCGAAAGAGTAATAATGCCGAGTTCTTCCCAATATTCATAAATATTGTCTGGGTTAATATCAACAAATTCTGGTTCAATATCTAAATTAAAAATTCTTTGCTGACCTTTTATTTTTTGCGGCTTGATAATTCTTGGATTTTCCAACACCCACGCAAAACCAGTCGGCTTATCTTCTTCTGTAAATTCTTCGCCGGTTATATCAAAAAGTAACCTTGCTTGTGGCTCCATTTCATCACTATAAGGCACAACATCAACAAGTTCAACAACACAAAGGGCTTGACCAACAGGAAGCAAATCAGAAAGTTCTTTGTCAGCAGTCGAACAAATTATCAAATCTCCACGATATTTTGTTTTCCAACTTCTAAACTCAAGAAATTTAGTGCCGTCTGAAATTAAAACAGCATAAGGTGCAAAAACTGAAAGTGCTTTCATAAAAACCTCATTTCTAAACAATTAAAATATTTTTTATATTATATAATATTTTCGTCAAAAGCCCAACAATAAAAAGGTCGTAAGATATACAAATCAATCGAAAGACGCCCTCTGAATTTACATTGCTCTCAAACGAGATAATCTTTACTTTGACATTTGTCTTCGTATGAGACCCCTATGAATTTACATTGCTCTCAAACCCTACACTTATTCCTATTTTGTTAGAGTCTGTATGAGACCCCTATGAATTTACATTGCTCTCAAACATCGGCAATATAAACAGACTTTGATTGTGGTATGAGACCCCTATGAATTTACATTGCTCTCAAACAGGATTAAAATGACAATCGAAGAATTAAATGTATGAGACCCCTATGAATTTACATTGCTCTCAAACTATTATCAAGGAGAAGCAACCGATGATTTAGTATGAGCCCCCTATGAATTTACATTGCTCTCAAACTTTGATATGCAGTTATGGACATTTTTGAACGTATGAGACCCCTATGAATTTACATTGCTCTCAAACCATACGATTAACCGTCAGCATACCCAAAAAGTATGAGACCCCTATGAATTTACATTGCTCTCAAACCTTGTTGATTTTGTTGTCGATTTAGACGCAGTATGAGACCCCTATGAATTTACATTGCTCTCAAACAGTGGGATGTCTTGAAATTGTTCTGGTATTGTATGAGACCCCTATGAATTTACATTGCTCTCAAACGAACTTTGGAACATTTCGATTTGGAATTAGGTATGAGACCCCTATGAATTTACATTGCTCTCAAAC
>JAUNLX010000014.1:16011-34561 GCA_030532035.1 Clostridia bacterium
GTATGAGACCCCTATGAATTTACATTGCTCTCAAACCTCAAACTTAAAAAAGTCTTTGTATCAAAATACAAATTAAGTGCTTGCAACACTGGTAGGACAATGCAAAGGGGTTCATTCTTACTTTAACATATTTCGCAAAGAGTTTCATCCACAATATATCTGCTTTCTTTGGGGAGCAATTTATGGGCACTACTTTCAATCATTATAAGATGATATTTGTGAATCAAAATAGTATCAATAAATCTACTCGTTTCTTCGTCAGAAATAATATTTCGCAAATTATATGTTATAAAAAGTTTATTTTTATCAAATTCTGACACCAATTCTATATAATCAATAATTTTTTCACATAATGAATCATAATCTTCAACAAAATACATTCCACAGGCTTTTATTAGCGATGAAAGCGTAATATTAGAAAAATTTATATCACAGTTGAAAGATAAAGTGCTTTCAGAAAGAAATTTCTCAATATTATTTAATAATTCAAGAAAATCAGAATATTGGCTTCCCTCTAAAATAGATTTTTCTAAAGCAAGTGTAGCTTTGGTTACAATAAATCTATTATTTAGCTCAAAGGGAAAATAGTCATATAATAATTCTGCAAATTTAGACATGGGCAGAATTTTACCATTGTTCGAAAGGACACTTCGACCTTCATCGCCTTTTATTTGTCCTTTAATATCCAGTAAAAGAGAATATAATAATTGGGGATTTTCGATTACAATTTCATTGACAGATTTTTTTTCGGTATCAAAAACCTTATCTATATCTGGATAAACAAACTTCATAAAATCACCAATCTATTATCATTATCTATAACATCATTTTTATAACTTCCAATCACAAATTCCATTTTAGAAAATTGCTTTTCAGTTACAGTTAACATCTGAACTATTCCATCAGGGGGCTTGTTTTCTCTTATAAGACGCTTTATAGAATTTTCAACAGATGGTGTTGTCATCAGCTTACAGTAGACAGATTTTTGCATCATTATAAAGCCATTTTTTATCAAAATTTTTCGAAAATGACGATAATTCCTTTTATCTTCATTTGTTTTAATTGGTAAATCGAAAAAAACGAGAGCTCTCATAAATCTGTAACTCATGACTCCTATATTAATTTATAAAATTTAATTAGTGATTCATCCTCATCATTTATGGCATCTAATACACTGCGGGTGTAAATTTTTATCGTATTTAACACAGTCTGTCTTTTTCCATCTATTTGTACATATAATTCTAATATATTCCACAACAAATGTTTTTCTTCTTTGTCGAAATTTGTAGGTCCCATTTCATATACAATTCGATCTACAATAATTCTAAATGGTTCCATTAGATCGCTACCAAAATTAAAATGATTAAACATATTACAGTGAAATATCCCTATTTGAGTCAAATAACCATTCGCCGTAATTTCTCTATTAAATGCCGATAAAATCAAGCTATAACCATAATTTAGAGCTGCATTAATACTATTATCTGCACTTCGAGTAAAACCCATTCCAAATAATGCATTGAAATATACTTTTGCAGCATGTCCCTCTCTATTGGTTGAATCCAACAACTCAACTTGACTTATATAAGAGCGCAGAAGTTGCGATTCTTTTTCACACGATAGTTCAGATAAAAATTCAGCTTGAAGTCTTATTTTTTCACTTATTATTTCACGCCATATTATGTCCTTAATATCTTGCTTCCAATTAGCCTGTGTTCTTATTTTAGAAGAGCTGTCATGACTGCCGTGATGGGCGATTAACTCAGCTGTAGGATTCCGCTGTGAATCACAAAAAATAACCTTGATTTTTTTTATTATAAGAGCTTCTATTAGACAGCCAGTTATAGAAACTGCCGGATTTTCAATTATAACTATGGCAATTTCATCGAGTAAAACCCGCTTTGTTTCCAAAGACCGAACTACCATATAACCCATTTTATAATCAAGCTTCGCTTGATTGGTAATTACAACTGTTCTCCAACTCATATCAAATCTAAAATATTTTCAGATTTTTTTACCCAAAGTCCTGATGGAGAAATATTTAAAACTCTTACATCTTTATAATTTTTTCCCCAATTAGATGTTTTACAATTTAATGTAGTGGACGCAGCTTTTCCTCTTACACCTAATAAACTCAGGTCAATTCCTTTATTTCTGCCAAAAGATTGATGAATATTGAGTAAGGCTTGAGCTTGATCAAAAATATCTAATTCAATAAATTTTTCTTTTCCATCTCTGAGAATTTTAATTGGAGGATTTATTCTTTTTTTGTATATAGAATTACTTAATTTATCACAATATAAATCATATAATTCCAAATTTTTTTCTTCACTCACCTTGTCATATTCTTGATCAAAAATATAGTTGTTATTTTTTTCAACCTTTTTAACTAAAACTTCTAATTTTTTCAAGTAATATTCCCAAAATGGATCTGATGAAAATTGCATAATAGGCTGAACTGCCAAAACCTCTCCACCATTAGAACTACCAGAAATGCACACTCTGAAACCATCAAGTGACAGCACCGTATTTATTTTCCACGGTTTCATACTCAGAGGAAAAGAAATTTCATCTACTTTTTTCTTCAACAAATGTGACAATCTTCTCTTTGTATATTCTTTCGCAAAATTTTTATCTTCTATAAAGTGATTTCCATGCATCAACTCCACAGACATAATATAAATATCTGTTTTTTCGCCAACTTTATACTTTACTGGTATAAAAAACATAATGCTCGGCTTGTTATAACCACCATATTTTTCGGTTGACAAGCCCTTTTTTCTCGGTATAAGCCCAGTTTCAGCAAAAACTGGCATTTGGTCAAAAAGCCCACCTTTTTTCATAAAGGAATATTTAGTAAATTTAGCAGTATTCTTTGAAGCAATGGATTTTATTTTTGCAATTGATTCTTTGCCATTCCATATTGTTTTTCCTTTATAAATAACAGGATGTGTAAAAACTGTTTCAGTTTTGATACTATAATTAGAATGAATATTGAAATTTTTTGTAAATTTCATATTATAAACATTTCCCGCAACGATATTTAAATATGCATCTTTCGCATGATGTAAATCGTTATATTGTCTCGATTTTAGCAAATCAAACTCTTGTCGAAATTCCGATACTAAACGAGCTTTGCAGTAAACAATTTCTGTTTCTGGCATATATTCTTTTAAAAGCGTAGCAACCGCCTTAGTTGACTGCGAAGTTTCTGTAAGTTGACGATTTATAAAAGCCCATTTTTCTTCGTCTGTAAAAGGAGTGTTTCTTATAAGTCTTTTGTATTTTTCTTTACTAATCAGTCCTGCATTTTTAAGATATTCCCAGTAATTTTTCATTTTACTGCGTATTGTTCCCTCAACAGGATATATATTTTTTTTCTTACCATTTTCTTCAGACAACACCAATACTTTATTATTTATTATACTGTCATCTTTAACAAACGACTGCGGATAAATGTGGTCTATATCATATATCTTTGTTCCAAGATTTTCTAAAGATATTGTTTTACCGCTGTACATACATTTTCCAAGCTGTAAATAATATAAAAATAATTTTTCACTTTGTAGCTTGTTATCAGCAAATTCCCCCATTTCTTCAAGCTGTTTTTTTAATAAACGAACATCTTCACTGTCACATTTTTGATAAAGTTCTAATATCTGTTGTTTTCTGGTTTTTGTTCTTTTTCCTTTTTGATTTTCTTTTGTTCCTCTTGTCATCTCTACAAATATTTTTTTAGGTGAACCAAAAGCCTTTGTTATATCTTTAATTACATCAAGAGTTCTATATACTGCTCTCTTTACCGAAGCCGAGAGATACATTTCATCTAAACGCTCATCAAGTTTATAAGAATTTTGTTCGTAAAAAGATTTATGAAGAGACTCTATTTTTTCCATAAAATCAAAATCCGCCGAAAGCAGTTCCATTAAATTTTTTTGTGTATTCCAAAGAGCAGATATTATCGTAAATACTTCTCCGGTTGTTTTATCGACACCCTCTACTCCATTTAAAAATTTTCGAGACAAGCGACCGAAATTTTTAATTTTTAAAGAACAGATGTATTTTACATCTTCTTCGCTGAGATTAGGATATTCTTTATTTATCCAGTGTTTTAATCTTTGTTTATCTTCTGAAAAAGTCGATCTTTCAATTATTTTTTCGACATCTGTCTCATTCAGTTTCCCAGATTCAATGAGATTTTTAAATGAAATTTGTGGTGCAAGATTGGATTTAATTTCTTCATCGATACCCGACACCAATTGTTCTGTTCCCTTTTCTATTTCACCTTGAGAAATAAGATAGTTGATTAAACTTTTACGGGTAACTTTTTTCTTATTCAAAAATAAATCTTTGTAAATTTTTTGTTTAAGTTCTACAGAAATTCGATTTCCGTTTATTCGAAGATTATTTATTTCATTTAGCACTGTAAATTTATGATATATCAACGAGTCTTTAGGAAGTACAGGTTCTCCTGGAATATATGTGCAGGTATTCGTCATACGCCTTATAAAGGCTTTCTCACTGCCCTCTAAATCTACAATATCTTCAAAATTCCAAGGATAAATTTTTCCTGATTTTCGAACAATCCATGCATGCTCTGAATTTTCATTTAAGGGGCCCACAAAATAAGGAATTTTAAAAGAGAAAATTGATCTTATTTTGTCTGATATGCTTAAATCTTTTTCATCTCGCTCAGCCAAAAAAGGTAAATACTTTTCTGCATTTTGTAATATTTCATTTAATTCATACCAATATAATTGCTGGGGAATAACTCTATTATCAGAAACTTTTTGTTTTGGCAAAAAAGTCCTAAGACTTAGTCTCTTTTTCATCTCTTGAAAAATTTCTTCATCTTCTTCATCAGGAATAATTGGTTTGATAATTTCCAGTATGTATTTTGAAAAATTTTCTAAATTATTTAGGCTTGCTTTTTTTGAACCTTTAATATCTTTTCTATATTGTGCAAATTTTTTGCTGCTGTTTAATTCCATTTTGCTAATATCTGAATGTCTGACATAAGCAACATAATTACTTATACTTAAATTTAAATCTCTAAATATTTCGTCATATTTTTCAGGCGCATATTTTTTGATAACTCTTTTTAATAAAGCTAAGTCTTGTTTATGTTGCTCGTAAACTTTTACCTTTGCTTCAGAAATAGTCGCAGAATCTCCAATAGAATCAGCAAGAATAGCCCAATCATATATCTTTCGTATAACTTCTATAAAAGCAAAATCATCTCCAATATTGGTAGCTATTTCTCCTAACTTGTCATCGTCAAAATTAAGTGAAATTTTTCCATACTCAGAATATGAGTCGTTTCCAAAAAGTTTTTTTAATTCAACTGTTCCACCAGAAAGTAATTTAATAATGGATTTTTGATCAAAGGGAAAATCTTCTGTCATTTCCTTTGGAATCTTTTCTCCATTTGTCAAAATCTCTGTCAATTCTTTTTCTTTCTCTGAAATCGTTATTTTCTTTTTTAATATTTCACCAATTTTATTGGAATCGGCATCTCCCCAAGGATATAAATATCCGTTTCTTATAAAAAATTCCTTGAAAGCTTCATATGTTAAAGAAAAATTTTGTATTGAAGAAAGATTATTCTTATCTATATTACTCAAAAAATGCCCACGATGAGCAACTAACCAAGAGCAAGCCAAATATACTAATCTAACATCATGTGGATTAGAATCATTCATAAGTTCTACTATTAAATGATGAATTGTTGGATATTGCTTGTAGTAATCTTGATCTGTATATTTTTCATCATTAAAAATCGGAAATCTGTCTCCAGCTTCATCTCTATACAGTGTACTCGCCTGTAATCTTTGATAAAATTTAGGATCAACTTCTTCAATCGCATTAGCAAATAATTCTTGAAGAAGTAAAACTCTCTGCTTTCGACGAGCCAAACGCCGTCTTGCACTTCGAAAAGTTCGACGCTCAGCACTTAATGAAGCTTCTTCAAAAACATGAACACCCCAAGCAGAATCACCATGAAATTTCAACAAGTTATATTCTTCATCTGTAACTGCATAACCTACCGAATTGCTTCCAATATCAAGTCCTAAATAATAATTTCCTTTTTTCATGTTGACACTCCTCCTAAAGTGTAGTAACATTACGATGTAATGCATAGACCCCTATGAATTACATTGCGAGTTCAAATAAAAGTTTACTCAAATCGTTGGCTTTGACCAACTGCACAGCGTGTGCGCTAAGGACTACTTAAGTGGAGTCCTTTTTTATTTGGGTTAATCTTTTGCGAATTATCATTCCTCTATTAACCTCAAATTGCCACCAATTAAAAATTAATTGAATTTTTTCATTCTCCTATATATTAACATAATATTTATAAATTTAAATTAAATTATGATACAAAAAATCAAAACAGCGTCATCACACTGTTTTGATTTTATTTTAAATATTAAAGTTTATTAACAATTTCAAGATTTTTCTAATTTCTGTTTTTTCTTTTAGCGAAGTAAAACAAAGGAACAGAAGAACTAAAGGCGATAAATGATAACATTAAAAGATGCTGATTAACTCCAGTTTTTGGATTTGATCCGCTCTTTTTGATTATGTCTTTTTGTGAATTTTCGCTTTTAACTACTTCTATATTAACAGTAGCAGAACCGCTTTCAGTTTCCACTTTCACAATATGATTGCCAGCCTTTAATTTGTTGAGCATTTTCGCTTTAAGAGTCAATACAATACTGCCCGCTCTCACCGTATAATCTTCATCTTTTTTAAGTAATTTATCATCAATACAAACTTTTATTTTTTGCTCATCAAAATTACTGTAATCTATATCTATTGTCAAAATAATATCTTTTGCTTTTCCCTCTTCAATTTCAATTTTCGATTTATCAAAATTCAATTTTTCTGAATTTTCAGTGGGCTTTTTAGGATTATTATTTGTCAAATATCCGATTGTCAATGCTCCTGTTTTTACACCATCACAAAAACGAAAAACTGGAACAAGATTATTTGAAATATATTCATCACTCGCAATAGCAAAGCCTTCATTATTTGCATTTTTATCGAGTTTGTCAGGTGGCAAAACATGTATTATTTCAGGTTTTTCTGTTTTATTGAATTTGATTTTTGCCATTTTATTGCCATATCCATTGTCTGCTCCGACCCATAATGTCGATGTGGATTCATTGTAATCAAGAGCCATTGCTCCACCTAACTGAGTATCAATATCTGCAATTTGTACCGAAGTTTCATCTTCATTGAGAACATAAGCATAAACATGCCCATTATCTTCTAAAGCGACAAAGAAAACACCTTGTGCAACAGCTTTAGGATAAGCAGAGGCGGAAAATAATTTTCCTGTATTTTGGTCTACGATTAATCCCTCAACTTCTGAATTATCAACCCATTCAACGGCTTCAATTCCCATATTTGCCGATACATTCGGTAAACTGTTAGTGAGGTCCCATTCTTTTTCAGCAACAATTCTTGTGCTGTTTGTTTCGGGATTTACCATAAGTATTTTATTTAAGTTTACGCTTTTTTGCTCGTTATCCCTTTCGGACGCAATATATACCATTCCGTTTTTATCAACAGTTATTCCTTCAGCGTCTGGTCCTTTAGCTTCAAGATTTTCAGCATCTTTTTTAAAACATACTTTCTTGCCATTTTCAAATCCTTTTGCAAAAGTCAAGTTTCCGTCTTTAGATAAATTCATTATCCAGAATGTCGCTGTTCCATTGTCTACTGCATATAATTTGCCATTTGCAAAATCAAGTCCGGAAGAGTCTTCAAGAAAAGTAGATTTATCATCAAATACTTCAATATCTTGTCTTCCATCCCATTTTTCTGTCGGAATATTGCTTGCAACTTCTTTGAATGTATTGGCTTCACCCGGTGTCTGTTCAAGGGTATTTTTGTATTCAGTTCCAGTTAAATCTGGATACAATCCCCAAGTAGGATTTGTATGAGTGTCAGCTGGCCAAGTTGTTTCAGCGATTTTCTCTTCGTTATAAAATAATCTAACGGAATCTCCCTTGCCGAGACCAAATTTAAATCCATTTACTCCATTATCGTCTTTTTTTATTACTAAATATCCATTTGCAGATATTACCGTATTCTCTGGAACAGTATAGGGATTTTTATCTTTTTCATCTTTGATAACAAGTCCCGAAATATCTATATCAAAATCTGTTGGATTTCCGAGTTCTATCCAATCTGGGCCACCGTCTTTATCATTTGATTGCACTTCATTTATTACAATTTGAGGTGCAAGTTTAATATTCTTTGTTCCCTTTGTTTCTTCTGTCAAACAAAACTCGCCTGTTCCGTCGGGGAAGCGTCCAAAAGAAGCTTTTGCGGCGTCTCCTTTGTATGAAGCATGTGAAGTCCAGCTATATTCATCAATTTTTTGACCATTTTGATCATATAATCTAATTGAATCTCCTGAACCAATTCCAATT
This sequence comes from Clostridia bacterium, assembly GCA_030532035.1. GTDB lineage: Bacteria > Bacillota > Clostridia > Oscillospirales > Acutalibacteraceae > JAUNLX01. The sequence goes on from JAUNLX010000014.1 coordinate 24,456, forward strand.
GCAGATTCAAAAGAATCTTTTACATAATTTTGAGCTTTTTGGTCATATACCAGACCAGAGGTTTTAGCATCAACAACAATGATTTCGCCTGTATTCAGTACAATTTCTTCTGAAAATTTCCATCTATGGTCATCTGAATTATCTCTAATTTCAAAATTCATTAAATTTACAGGTTTTGAACCTATGTTAATTAATTCAACCCAATCATCAGGGCTGGAATTTATTTCGTTGATGACAATAGCATTTTCAGAATCAACGCTGCCTTCCATCTTTCCAACCAAAGATTGAAAGGGGATTATCATCATAATCATCATCAAGAAAGATAAAACTTTTAATAATTTTTTCATGAAAAACTCCCGTATAAAAATTTTTAAACATACAATAAGTCCAAAAATCAGTATACGAGAGAATTGTAAAATTTACTGTCATTTTAATGTTAAATGTGAGGAGGTTAAGTTATTGTTCGGTTAGATTTATATGTTAGCAAAATTGCTGTTTGATAAAAGCTTATATTATTAAACATCATAGCAATTGTTATAAATTGAAAAAGACACTTCAATTAGTAAATTTTATATTCCATTTCAAAACTACTTAATACCACATTAAATTTATTTCCCACAGTTCAACTTTACAATCACTATTTCTGGTCGATTATTGATTCGTATCGGGATAATGCTGTTTCCGATACCTCTACTCACAATCATAGTTGTTTCATTTTCTGTATAAATGCCTGCGTCATATTTTGGAAAAAATCCCTGATTAGGAGCAATAATACCTCCCAAAAAAGGCAATCTAAATTGTCCGCCATGAGCGTGCCCCGATAAAACTAAGTCAATATTATTTTTTTGATAGACATTAAAATGTTCTGGTCTATGTAATAAAAGCATAGTAAATCCATTGCTAATATTTATCTGCGAAAGTTTTGTTTCTAAAATGCTTTCCGACAAAAGACTGTCTCGGTCTGAAAAATCAGGATCATTTAGTCCTATTAACTGAATATGCTCATCTCTATAATCCAATTCGATAGCTTCATCTCGAAGTATAGTAACGCCCTCATTTTCTAATTCTGTCCTCAATTTTTCGTATTGCGAACCGACCCATGCTTCATGATTACCTGTGACAAAATAGCAAGGGGCGATTTTTACAGCTTGCCGAACAAAAGACAGAGCAATTTCAATGTTTGTATGGTTAGAATCTATCAAATCTCCAGTAATAACAATTATATTTGGGTTCTCTGTCTGTAATATATCAATTAATTTTTTATTATTTTTTCCATGTTCTGCATTATGCAAATCTGAAATATGAGCAATAGAAAAATTGTCAAATGCTTTAGGCAAATCTTTAGATGTTACTCTTAACTCGTTTGTTTTGATCGACCGATTTCCCCAAATTATCCAGCTAATCATAATTAAAATCAGAAGCACCACGATTATAATTATTTTTCGAGTTTTTATCTTTTTAATAATGTTATACCTCCGTAAATGAAAGTATTGAAAAAATCACTTTGTCAACAAATGAATTTACAAATTATTGAACGCTAACATCTATACGACCTCGAGAGCGTCCATAGATGTCAGGAACATATGTCACCTCCATAGTGCTAAAAGCATCCTCTGTAATCATATGTTCGTTCTTGACAAGATTGTCAAAATAAGCATAGATTTCATCGTCTGACAATGACGGTTCAATTGCTTTAACTACATTGTGAAACACATCACGCATTCCAACAACACCCTCTTTAACAGTATCGTTTGTTATATTAATACTAACTTTAACTTTATCTGTACTGTTCGTATGCAAGATTTCAAGAAAATAACCATAATTCGATGCAAAATATTTTGTGCGAATATTTCCTTTCTCAATGTCTTTAAGAGGTTCCTTAGAAATCTTATTATATTCTATGATAAAATTATTTACTACCTCATCGTCTGCATATACATTTTTTATATTCTTTTCTGTATTTTCTACTGATGTTTCAAAATTTTGAGATTTTTCAAAACCTTTATTCGTAGAAGTAGAATCAGAACTACATCCTGTTATCGAAAGCAAACCACCTATAAGCAATAAAGCAAGTAATAGTAGATTTGTTATTTTGTTTTTCATATTAATCCTTTCTTTTTCCCAAAACATAAAGAATTTTTTTCAAAGCAATAAAACACCTGTATTCAAAACAAAGGATTTTCATTTACTTAGTGCTGGAAAATCTGTTTAAATTAAGCTCGTTTTTAGATTTTTTTACCCAGCCCAGTCCCAGTACCAGCTATAAACGATTTCTGAAAGCATTCCTAATTGCAATAACCTTATCTATAACTTCATTTATCAGTTCGTCATAGTTTTCGTGATTATCAAAATCTAATCCACCAATATAGTGAATAATTCTGGAGGCTTTTTTATTATTAAGCCTCTGCCAATCCATATTAAATCCTAATTCAGTTTCGATTGCCTCAGACACTGCATACAACTTATCAAAAAGTTCCTTATTATCATTGATATAAACCTCTATGCCTATGCTGTTTGTTTTATTTACCAGGGTGATAGATATACTTGCCTCACTTGTTCCAAGTGCAACATTGTACCAATGATCGGTTGTCGCTTTTCTAATATTAAAAGGTTTATTTCTCGATGCAACAATTTCATTAAATTTATTCCAGAAATTAAACCTTTCAGATTGTGTTTTGCTTAATTCTCCGCTTTCTATACTTACATTTGATACCTTAACAAAATCATTAGGCTTTTCTACAACTACAAATTGAGGTGCAGGCAATGAATCACCTATTCTAAAAGCATGAATTTCCATCAAGAAAAATGAAATGTCTTTAGTCAGCTTGTTATTTAGCCATTCAATTGCTCTTCTATGCTCCTCCCTTGCTTCTTTTACAATCCAAATCACAACATTTGCATCTAATCCAGAAGCATATGTGATTATCTTACCTAAATGATCGTGATTAGTGGCTTCAAGCTGATTTTCAATGATAACTTTAATTCCTGTAGTTTCATCTTTGGCAACCAAATCGCAGCGATAAGAACCAACAAAAACTTCTTTATTTATATCGGTCAATGTCAATCCTACTTCATTGCTCAGCATTTCCATATTTTCTTCTTTGGAAAGCCATTCTGAAAAATCATATTGCTCGTGCTTCCATAGTTCCCTAATGTCAACTTCTATTAGCTTACCTATTTTCATTTTACATCACACTCTTATCAAAAACTCTTTGAATAAACATAGAATACCAAATCAAACTTTTAAATCCCAACGAAGACTTCCACAATCTTTCTTATCTTTTCTAATATTAATTCTTTCTTCTTTTCTCTCGCTCCCTGTCTACGTGAAGTCGGTGGAAGGATACTGTCTAATTCATCCCCAGCATATTCAACATAGCCTTTACTAATAGCTTTTTCTATGAAACGATTTGAGTCTTCTTTCAGCGTTTCCTCTTCAATTAAACCTTTAATCTTAGCAATTTTTTCCTTTCTCGCAAACTTATAAAATGACTCAAGAATATCATCTGTATTCGTGAGTTCGGACAATCTTGTTCCATTTATAAAATCCATAATCAATTCTTCTTTCGCTCTGGTGCCAAGACTTGACCGTATTACTCTGCGAATCTCTGATTTTAGACTTTCTACATCCTCATTTTCTTTTGACTTTTCCAATATCAAAGCCAAAATATAATCTAAATTTATTTCATCCGTTTTAAGTAAATCAATTTGAAACTCAACATCAGAAAAATCAATTTGTTCGCCTTCAGATATTTCACTTCTCTTTGAGTTTATAATACTTTCTCTAATATCAACATAGACACTCTTCATGTCCTGCATCTGCCTGTCTGAGATAATTTCTTCAAAATCTTCAAATTCATCAAAATTTCTTAAAATATTCTCAGCTTTCAGTAACTCTCCAAAAAGTTCCGCAAATTCCTTTTTATCCGCTTCTAATATAATTTCAGTAGGTTCCGGAAACTTAGCGATAATTTCATTACAAATGTCTTCATACCCCTTGATAACCGCCCCTGTTTCTTCATCTCGGAATCCATGAATATACTCTTCATAGCTCTTTTCTAAAATAATATTTACACTATTTTCATCTCCAAAGGTTTTTATTGCATCTTGTGTGGCTTTTTCCAAGTCTCTGAAGCAAACAATATTACCGAATGTTTTTACTTTGTTCAATATGCGGTTTGTTCGTGAAAATGCCTGGATAAGACCATGATATCTCAAATTTTTATCGACAAATAACGTGTTTAATGTTGGTGCATCAAACCCTGTTAAAAACATTCCTACTACAATAAGCAAATCCACTTTCTTCTCTTTTACTTTAAGAGATAAATCTTTGTAATAGTTTTGGAATTCATTGCCATTGGTAGAAAAATTGGTTTTAAAGTAACTATTATAGTCAATGATTACCTTATCCAAAAACTCTTTTGCTGTTGATTCCATAGCTGAAACATCAAAATCCTCTTCTGATATTTCTCCAATTGCTCTTTGCTCTTCATTAGCTGCAAAGCTGTAGATCGTAGCTACTTTTAATCTTTTTTCTTCAGGTAAACATTTCTGTTGTCTTTCGAACTCTTCATAATATAATTTTGCAGCTTCAACACTTTGCACAGCAAACATAGCATTAAATCCATTCAGTCTTCTATGCTTCAAATCATAAAACTCATTACGATGTGTTTTCGTATCAAAAACTTTAAGAATATGCTTTGTAATCTCAGTTATTCGTTCTGGATGGAGCAGCATTTTATTTTCCAATTTAGCTAATTTCTTTTCATCATTTTCTTTTTCTGCTGTTTTGAACTTAGGTGTGATATTGTTATAATCTACCTTGAATTTTAAGACTTTCCCATCACGAATAGCATCGGTAATCACATAGCTGTGAAGCTGCGCTCCAAATATACCTGATGTCGTATCTCCTCCAAGAGAATTTTCTGGGAAAATTGGAGTTCCCGTAAATCCGAACTGGTAATATTTCTTAAAGGATTTTCTTATATTTTTCTGAGCATCTCCAAATTGAGAACGATGACATTCATCAAATATTAGAACACAATGTTTATCATAAATTTCATGAGCAGGATTTTTCTTCACAAATTCATTTAATTTTTGTATTGTTGTAACTACAATCCTATTATCATCTCTTTCAATACACCTTTTAAGTTCTTTTGTATCCTTACTTCCGTTTACACTATCCGGTTGAAATCTCTGATATTCTTTCATTGTTTGGTAATCTAAGTCTTTTCTGTCTACCACAAAAAATACTTTATTAATAAAATCCAGTGTTGTAGCAAGTCTTGCAGCTTTAAATGAAGTCAAAGTTTTACCTGAACCTGTCGTATGCCAAATAAAACCTCCTGCTTCGGGTCTACCGGCTTTTTTAGTCTCATAGCTTGATTTTATTTTCCATAAAATTCGTTCAGTGGCTGCAATTTGATATGGACGCATTATCAATAGTGTATTATTAACATCGAAAACACAATATTTTGTAAGAACTTCAAGAATAACACGCTTTTCAAAAAACGTCTTGGTGAAGTCCTCCAAATCACAAATCACTTTATTTTTAGCATCTGCCCACTCACAAGTAAATTCATAATTATTTTTATTTTGTGCTGTCGTATTGGCAAAATATCTGGTATAAGTTCCATTGGAAATTACAAATATCTGAACAAACTTATACAATGAATTCTCGCCGTTAAAACTTTCCTTACTGTATCTATGAATTTGATTAAATGCTTCATGCAAATTCACGCCTCTTTTTTTCAGTTCTATATGAACAAGTGGTAATCCATTTACCAAAATTGTTACATCATAGCGATTTCGATTTTTCCCTTCGCCATTAACTTGATTGATTACTTGCAAAAAATTATTATGAATATTTTTCTTGTCTATAATCTTAATATTTTTCAAATGCCCATCATCAAATATAAAATCATGGATATGATCTTCCTGTATTTTTCGTGTTTTTTCAATCATCCCATCGTTTGGAGCATCTAAATATTCGATTAAAAATCTGCTCCACTCTTCATCTGAAAAAGATATATTGTTTAGTTTTTCAATTTGAATTTTTAAATTTGCGTATAATTCGTCATTTGACTTTACAATAAGCCTCTCATAGCCTTGAGAAACCAAATTTTCAATCATTTGTCTTTCCAGTTCAGCTTCACTTTGATATGAAGGTTCTCTAACTTGAAGTCTTTTTTCAAAATTAGCTAAAATTATTCCGCCCGTCATCTCTGCGATTGTTGATGTCCTATACTTTGCTTTTTCTTCTGACATCTAAATTACTCCTTCCATTTGTATTCTAAAACAAATTTTTCATATATTCTCTTCAAGAATTCTTTCTCATGCTGCTCCAGTTCTTTTGCTTCTAAAGCAGAATGATTGCTATGGCTATATATATTTATTCGCTTAATATAAGAATCTTTATCCTCTTCATTTATTAAATCTTTCCAGCTGTTATATCCTAAAAAATGTGCTGTCTTTTCTAATAAATTACGCATCAAATTGAAGTGGTATCGTTTAATCGTATTATTCTTTATTGCTTTCTTGAGTTCATCTTTAAGCATCAAATGATATCCGAATGGTGTTTCCTTATTCGCAAGCTCTATAATTAAATATTTATCTTCATTTTTACTAAGCCAAAACTTCTTTGCTGTAGACATTTCTGTATGCAAAACGTTATAAAATAGTGAATGATGTGTTGAAATAATAAAATGTAAATTTTCATTTTTTGAAGAACCGATTATATGCTTTAATTCTAATGCTATATCAATTGCATGATTATCATCCAAAGATGAAATAGGATCATCTATAAAAAAATATTGAACAGCATTAAATTCATCAGTACTTCTATCACTGATTTCATCAATATTCAACTCTGCAATAATTGTCTCCATTAGGACAAAAAACACAGTCCAAATAAAAATGCTTTCCTCGCCTTTGGATATTTTAATATTTTCAACTGCTTCCTCGTCACCGGTAGGTAAACTAAAAGTGATTTCTCCTGTACTTGTATTGATATTAGGTTCAATCTTTGAAGAAGTAAATTCTTTAAATCTTTCTGCTATTTCGTTTTCTTTACCTTGTCGCTCTATCAACTCAATAAAACTAGAGTTCTTATTAAGTTTAAGTTTTCTCTTGTTGTCATTTTCTAAATCATTGTCCCAAGAAAATAAATCTTCCGTGAAAGCATTATAGTAGACTACATGCTTAATAACTTCATCATCTTTATACTCATTGACAAGATTTTTAAATTCCATTGACAGTCTTGTCTTCCCTGTCGCATTGAAAGCGTACAATAAAGTAACTTTCTTATTTAAATCCTTAATTTTTTGAGCTATTTCTGATAATGTATACACCTTTTCATCTTCTTTAACTTTTTCCTCTAAAGAACCATTCTCCCCCATATTTTCACCTCATATCTTTATTCTCTCTCAAAATGCAATACTTTCTCTCTATAGTATTCATACTGTTTCTGCCTTAACTCTATTTCTTTTGGTATACCTTTAGAAACATCATTTATTAAAGCATCAAACCTATCAAGAATAGCAACAATATATTCTTGAACTATAATAGGAGGAACAAAAAATCTTAATTTTGGAATTTCTCCCAAATTTATTTTTATTGGATTAGCCATGTGCAATGTTCGTTTATCCAATTCTTTTTTGCCATGTTTACTCTCAATCAAATATTTTAAAAATTTGCTTAAAACAACATTTTGATTTGGTCTTAATAAAGTTAACGTTACATAATAAGCTAAATTTTCATTATTTTCCACCAATGCACACGTTCCAATATCACCTATTCTAGTCATAAATAAATCATCTTTTCGCGGTTTGATTTTATATTCATTAAATGCTTCAATTGATATGAATTTATCTGTACCATAAATATTTTTTATATTTTGTACGCTTACAAACGGAATCCCTCCATTAGTATATTTAGGTGTTTGATGTGTACCATCATAACATTTGCAGAATTCACCCAAACTCTTCCATTCACCATCAAAAAGTTTCACTCCAACAATATCCGCAGCTTCCTTTAGTAAAACGAAATAAGCATCAGATATTATCTGTCTGTCTGTCTGTCTGTCTAGGATTGTTTCGCTATTTATATCAAATGTCAAGAGTTTTTCGCGATAGTATTCATATTGTTTTTGTCTTTTTTCAATTTCTTCAGGCAATAAACCTTTTGTATCAACGAGCAAAGATTGAAATTCATCAAGGATTTCTACAACTTTGTTTTGAATTTCTATTGGTGGCAATTTTATTTTTATTTTATTCAAGGTAGATTGCGTAAGGCTTGGTCTTGTGGGGTTAATACTTAATTGGGACAAATCGTAATTCTCAATAAAATAATAAAAGTATTTAGGAATGATTTGTGTATCATCTATTTCTGTGTAGAAAATTGTATCTACATTCCAAAAGGGCTCCTCTAAATAAAAGACATTCTCTATTGAACCTTTCCTTGGTATTAATACAGTGGGTTTATCGTATGAATATTTATCTACATAAACATCCATTTTCCCACCACTACCATATACTGGTATATCCCCTTGTTTCAAAGTCTTCCAATCTTTACCATTCCTTATTTTTACGATGTCTTCAATAAGCAAATTTCTTAATTCGTACTGCGTTCTTGAAAAATTACATATTCTGTCAGATATTTGATTTAAATATTCTTCGCTTAAAAGCATATCCCTGTAATACTCATACTGTGCATTTCTAGACTGTAATTCAGACTGTAATTCAGTAACATAATTTGTGAATTTGTCAAGTGTTTTTACGATTTTTTCTTGAGTGTTTTTTGATGTTAATGGTATTTCTATATTTGAAAGTTCATCTTTAGAAACACTCGGTATACCTGCACCCACTTTAGAATCTTGAAGATATATCTGATTCATTTTTAATATGTGAAATAACAACCTGTTAAAACAATCATACTCATACCCATAAGTTTTTATTATATCGTCATCAGGAATTACAGAAAAAGCATGAGCACCCAACCAAAATTTCTGTTCAATAAAATTAACAAACCCAGCAGATGCACCACCTTGAGATACCGTAATAGTATTCTCTTCACTGTTAAACATATCAATATAGCCAGACGTTGAAACTCCACCATTAATTACTGGATATTCCCCGTCTTCCAACATATCCCGTTTATTTAACTGTTTTCCTTTAGATATTGCAGCAACATCTCCAAGCTTCTTCCATTCAACTTTTTCATTTTTCAACAGATCATATATCTTACTCATCTTCAAGCTCCTTTACTATTTCATTTATAGAAGCTCTAAGCTTATCTATTTTTTTGACAGTTTCTTCAATTTCTTTATTCAAAACTTTTATGTCGATAACTTCTCTTGTATTTTCTTTTTCTACATAGGTTGAAACAGAAAGGTTATAATCATTTTCCACAATTTCTTTTCTATCTACATGTCTTGAGAAATATTCTTTATCCGTCCTATTTCGAAATTCATCAATTATTCCCTGAATATTTTTCTCTTCTAAAATATTGTTATTTGTTTCTTTCTTGAATTCCTTGCTTGCATCAATAAATAGTATTTTGTTTTCCGTTTTATTCTTTGCCATTACTAAAATACAAGTAGCTATTGATGTGCCAAAGAAAAGATTTTCAGGAAGTTGAATAACGCAATCGATAAAATTATTGTCCACAAGGTATTGCCTAATTGTTTTTTCTGCACCTTTCCTATAAAAGATCCCGGGAAAGCAAACTATGGCAGCCCTTCCTTTGCTTGAAAGATAAGCTAGCGAATGCATAATAAAAGCATAGTCAGCATAAGACTTGGGTGCCAATTTCCCTGCCGGTGCAAATCTCTCATCATTTATCAAAGTAGGGTCTGCATCTCCAACCCATTTAATTGAATAAGGCGGATTTGAAACAATAGCATCAAACGGCTTTTCATCTCTATGCAAAGGATTAATTAAAGTATCTCCCCTTTTGATTGAAAAGTTATTGTAATTCACATTGTGCAGGAACATGTTCATACGAGCCAAGTTAAAGTTAGTCATATTTATTTCCTGACCGAAAAAACCTTCATCAATGATGTGTTCATCAAATTGCTTTTTCATCTGGAGTAATAAGCTTCCGCTCCC
>JAUNLX010000002.1 GCA_030532035.1 Clostridia bacterium
TGTAGTGTTATTAGCTGTTTGCATACTATGTAAATTTCCACTTATTTATAGCTTTGTGTGGTGTTATTAGCCGTTTGCAAACTATGTAAATTTCCAACTTTTTACGCCTTTGCACAGTCTTCAGATCCGACTAAAAATATAAATCTTATAATTTCTAAAAATTGTTTTACAGTTTTACAAGTCTTTGATACTCTGCTGTAAAAAGTAAAGGCACTCTAAGAGTGCCTTTCTTTTTATTCTTCCTTATTTGCTTGTTCAATCAATTTTTGAGCTAAATTTTCTGGTAATTTTTCATATCTTGCAAATTCTTTTTCATAAGAACCCTTACCTTTAGCAACCGACCTTATAAATATTGGGAAGTCTGTCAATTCTGATTCAGGTACTTCGGCAACTAAAATTTGTCCGTCGCCATCTTCGTTGGGTTCCATTCCCAAAACTTTTCCACGACGCTTTGTAACATCTCCCATAACATCGCCGGTATTGGCGTCTGGTATATCTATTCTAAGTTTCATAATAGGCTCAAGAAGTACAGGAGAAGCTTTTGGAATTCCATTTTTATAAGCTAAAATAGCAGCCAGTTTGAACGCCATTTCCGATGAATCAACTGGGTGACTTGAGCCATCATAGAGCGTTGCATGTAAGCCCACCATAGGATATCCTGCAAGCACACCTTTTTCAATTGCTTCTCTCAAACCCTTTTCAACTGCGGGGAAGAAATTCTTTGGAACAGCTCCACCAAAAACTTCTTCGTCAAAAACAAGTGTTTCAGAACTATCGGGAGCAAATCTTATCCAAACATCGCCGAATTGACCATGTCCTCCAGATTGCTTTTTATGTCTACCTTGAACTTCAACTTTCTTTTGTATCGTCTCTCTATAAGCGATTTTCGGGCTTTCAAGCACTACTTCAACACCATATTTATTTTTGAGCTTAGATACGATATATTCCAAATGTTGTTCGCCAAGACCTGACAAAATTTGCTCTTTCGTCTCATCATTTACTTTAAATTCCAAACAAACATCTTCCTGTAAAATTTTATTTAGTCCACCCGCAACTTTGTCTTCGTCGCCTTTTTTGGTAGATTTTACGGCAAGAGAATACATCGGTTTAATGCGAAACATGGGCGCAAGTTTCAAATGATGTTCATTTGATGAAATTGTATCTGAGGTATTTATATTTTCTGCCTTTGTTATAATTCCTATATCTCCAGCAACAAGCTCTTTTGTTTCCTCTGTTTTTGCGCCATGGGGATAAAATAATTTTCCGATTTTTACAGATTCATCTGTTGTCGTATTGTAAACAGTTGTATCACTTTTTAATGTTCCAGAAATTACTTTCACATAATTTTGTTTTCCTACAAAGGGATCATAAACTGTCTTAAAACAAATTGCAGCAAGTGGTTCGGTCGGTTCAACTTTGATTTTTGTTTCATTTTCATTTTCATCATAGACCTGTTCACAGGCTTTTATTTTTGAACTGGGTGCAAGATTTATTATTCCATATAAGAGTTCTCCGATTGCATCTAATGTTTTTCCGCTACAGCCAAAAATAGGATAAATATTACCGTTTGCTACGCCGTCTTTTAAGGCATTGTATGCTTCCTCTTCAGTAAAAGCTTCGCCGGCAAAATATCTTTCCATAAGCTCGTCAGAAGACATAGCTACCGCTTCATTGAAAATTTCACGCATGGCGTCTAATTTTGCGCTCGATGGCATATCCACCCTTACTTTTTCCCCTGAAGAATAATCAAAGGCAAGATTTTGAGCTAAATTCACAAAACACTTCACTTTTTTATCTTCAATAAAGGGAACTACAACTGGGCAAAGTTTTGTTCCATGAGCTTCTTTTAATACATCAAAGATATTTCCAAAATTTGCTTCCGGAGCATCCACCTTAGAAACCACAAAAAAAGTTGATAAATTCCTTTTCTTTGCATATTTGAAAGCTTTCTGGGCGCCAACATCATACTCTGGTTTCTCTGCATCTAACACAATCATCACAGAACCAGCGGCTCTTATACCCTCTAAAAGACCGCCTTCAAAATCAAAAAGACCTGGAGTATCTATTAAATTTATTTTATGGTCTTTCCAGTTTAATGAGGCAACAGCAGAAGATAGAGAAGCTTTTCTCTTCTTTTCTTCATCTTCAAAATCCATTACTGTATTTTGTGATTCTACACTTCCCAATTTGTCGGTTGCCTTTGCGATATATAACAAAGCCTCACATAGCGTTGTTTTTCCTCGAGAAGCATGTCCCGTTATCGCAATATTTTTGATTTTGTCAGAACTAGTTGATTGCATTTTTACCCTCCACAAAAAATTTATATTTCACGCATAATGCGTCTATTTACTTAATTAAATGTAAACAAATTATATTTTATCAAAGTGCCCTTTGTTGAAAATACATAAATACTTTTCAATTCTATCATAGTTTTTAAGCGTATTCAATAACTTGATAGGGGGTGTCAATTTTAATTTATTAACTAACAGTAAAATTTCATCAAATTGAACAAAAACCGCTCTCAAAAAGCGACAAAATATTTGACTTTCGTCAAATTTCAGAATAAAATAGTTCTTAACTTTCGCATTATTTTATACGAAAAAGACTATTTTAAAGGAGAGAGATTATGAAGGTATTTATGATCGGCGGAACTGGCTTACTCGGTTCAGAAGCCGCAAGAATCTTCATCGAAAGAGGACACTCTGTTAAATCAGTTGCACTTCCTCCACTTCCCGAGGGTGCTCCAATTCCAAAGGAAATGGAACTTACTTTTTGCGATATTAACAAAGCAACCGATGAAGAAGTTAAAGAAATGATGAAAGGTTGCGATTGCTTCGTTTTCGCAGCAGGCGTTGACGAAAGAGTTCCTTTCCCACCACCCGTATATGCAGCTTATGAAAAATTCAACATTGCTCCTCTCAGAAGACTTCTCCCAATTTGTAAAGAAGTTGGTATGAAGAAAGCTGTTATTTTGGGCTCATATTTTGCATATCTTGCAAAAGAAAGACCCGACATGAAGCTCACTGAAAAGCACCCCTATATCAGAAGCAGAATTGATCAGGAAGAAACTGCATTCTCTTTTGCAGATGAAAATTTCGATGTTTCAGTACTTGAACTCCCATACATTTTCGGAACACAACCTGGCCGTAGACCTGTTTGGGTTATCTTGATTGAGCAACTTGAAAGCATGGATAAATTCCCAGCAACATTCTACCCCAAAGGTGGAACAGCAATGCTTACAGTTAGACAAGTTGGTGAAGCTATCGTTGGAGCTGCCGAAAGATCTACTGGTGCTAAAGCATGGCCTATCAGCTGTTACAACCTTACATGGAGAGAATTCCTCGCTATCGTTTATGATGCAAGAGGAATGGGAAGAGACAGAAAAATTATCGATGTTCCTCCAATAATGTTCAAAATGTTTGGTCTTTATATGCGTAAACAATATAAAGATGAAAATGTTCAAGGTGGTATCGACCCAGTTGGTCTTGCAGACATCATGGATATGAATCTCTTTATTGATACAAAATACAGCTATAAAGATTTAGGCGTAACTGAAGATGACATCGAATCTGCTATCTTTGATTCAATCAAACTCAGCGTTGACGCTCACAAAGGAAATGTTAATCTTATTGATATGGCTGGCGAAGAGAGCAAAAAATAAGTTAAATCTTAAATTAGAGAGAACGATTTTCGTTCTCTCTTTTCTTTTTGTATTGTTTTTAACAGAGCGATGTTATAGAATAAAGTTAAGAATAAGGAGGTTTTTATGAATACATCTTTTGAATATCGACTGGCTAGTAGAAAAGCCTTAGATGGCAAATGGCCTTTATCTGTTGCTTTTGTTTTCATCTGTAATCTTTTCGGTGCCCAAAGCTTACCGTCTATCCCAAATTTCAATTTACAACACGATTTAGACAATTTAGGACTTTGGCCCGAAAATTTGCAAGCTACTTCATATCAAGGATTCTCTATATTTTTAATTGTCCTTGCAATTTTATCAATTATTTTAGGTTCAACTTTGAGAATAGGGCTTTCAAAATATTTTATAGCTTTACACGACGGAAAAGACCCATCATTTAAAACAATAACCGAACCTTTTTCAGGTCAATTTGTACAAGCGGTAATCGCAAAAATCGTTATTTCCATTATTGTTTATATCGGTTTATTTCTATTCATTATACCTGGAATAATAGCTTTATACGGATTGTTTCTTACTCCTTATTTAATGGCAGACGATCCTAAACTCAGTGCAATTGATGCCATAAAAAAATCCTGGGAACTTATGAAAGGTAAAAAAGGAAAGCTCTTTGTTTTACATCTTTCTTTCTTAGGATGGTTCTTGTTGTCGGCTGTACTTGTTTGGACTATTATTGCTCCATTAGCTTTTGCAACATATGTTGAATCTGCAGGAGCCGCTTTCTATTTAGATGCAGTAGGCGAGCCTCTGGATAAAAATCAACCTATAGACATAGAGATAAAAGATTAAATAAAAAATCGGTGTGAAATATTTCACACCGATTTTATTTTTTATTTCTTTTCGGAAATTTTAATTCCCAATTCTTCTAATTGTTCTTCTGAAATCTGTGACGGGCAGTCTGTCATGGCTTCAGTTGCATTTTGTAATTTAGGATAAGCAATTACCTCTCGCAAGCTATCTAAATTTAACATTTGCATAACTAATCTATCGAGGCCAAGTCCAATTCCTCCATGTGGTGGTGCACCATAGCGAAAGGCCTCTAACAAAAACCCAAATTTTTCTGTATATTCTTCCTCACTCATTCCAAGCAAAGTAAAGATTTTGTTTTGAAGCTCTGGGTCAGTTATTCTTATCGATCCGCTCGCAATTTCCACGCCGTCAATGACTAAATCATAGGCGCGTGCTTTAAGAGTTCCCTTATCGCATTCAAGTAAATTTTCATCGGGTAAAAGTTTAGGGCAAGTAAAGGGATGATGAGCGGCTTCATATTCTCCGTCATCATTGAGTTCAAAGAAAGGAAACTCTGTAACCCAAAGAGCCTGCACTTCATCTTTATAAAGATTCATTTTTTTCGCAATGAGAGTGCGCAAATATCCAAGAATAGACAGAGCAAGAGATTTTGACATATCACTCACAATCAAGATTACATCTGATTTTGATGCCTCTGTTTTAGAAATAAATTCTTCTAATTTGCCCTCTGTTAAAAATTTAGCAAAGGGAGAAGAAACCTCTCCATTTTCATCTATTCTTATAAAAGCAAGACCTTTAGCCCCAATCCCCTTAAGCTCAGTTTCAATTTTACTAATTTCTTTTCGAGATAAAGCATCATATCCGTTTGGAACTTTTATAGCTCCTACTAATCCTGTATCCACTGTATTCTCAAATACGCCAAAACCGCAGTTTTTAGATATATCTGTCAAATTGATAATTTCTAAATCATATCTTAAATCAGGTTTGTCCGTTCCATATTTTGAGATACATTCATCATAAGTCAGGCGTTTTAATGGCAATTTAATTTCTTTATTTAATATTTCTCTGTATAGAGTTTGAATAAATCCCTCTATGAGAGACATTATATCCTGCTCTTTTACAAAAGACATTTCGACATCAATTTGAGTAAATTCAGGTTGCCTATCCGCTCTTAAATCTTCATCTCTGAAACATCTTGCTATCTGCATATATCTATCAAATCCTGCAACCATGGAAAGCTGTTTATATAATTGCGGAGATTGTGGCAACGCATAGAAACTACCTTTATGTAATCTTGAAGGAACAACAAAATCTCGTGCTCCTTCTGGTGTAGATTTAATCATCATTGGTGTTTCTATTTCGATAAATCCGTTTTTATCAAAATAGTCACGAGTTATTTTCGCTATCTTATGTCGCTTTATTAAATTTTGTTTTAGAGATGGTCTTCTCAAATCTAAATATCTGTATTTAAGTCTTGTATTTTCTGAAGCCTTTGTGTCATCAGTTATTTCAAATGGCGGAACATCAGATTTATTTAAAATTTTAATTGTTTCAACATCTAATTCAATATCTCCTGTTGGGATATTGGGATTTTTAGAAGAACGCTCTCTTATGGTCCCGGTAGCATAAATAACAAATTCTTGACGCAGTTTCAGGGCAATTTCAAAGACTTCTCTCGGGGTATTGTCTCCAAAAGAAAGTTGCAAAACCCCACTTCTATCTCGGAGATCTACAAAAACTAAATTGCCAAGGTCTCTTTGCTTTGCCACCCAACCATAGACGGCAGTTTTTTTTCCTATATCCGATGAATTAAATTCACCGAGATATTTTTCTCTGTCTTCGTACATCATAAGATATCCATCGCCTCGCTTAAAATGTTATGAAAAGCAACTTCTCGCTCTTCTTTAGTCTGTATATTTTTTATCGTTGCCTTTCCCTGTTTTATTTCATCCTCTCCGATGACAAGCAGGTTCTTTGCTTCAATTTTATAAGCTAATTTCATCTGTCCCTTTAATGCGCGTGCATTTAAATCAATCTGTGTAGAAATACCTTGCCCGCGAAAATCATTTGCAAGTTTTATAGCAAATGCTTTTGGCTCTTCACCGATATATGCGATGAATAGATCGCACTCGTCTTCTTTTGGAATTTCAAATTTATTTTCTTTGAGTAAAAGCAAAAATCTTTCCATTCCCATGGCAAAGCCCAAAGCCGGTATTTGTTTGTCTCCTATCGCACAGGAAAGACTGTCATATCTACCGCCTCCAAGAACCGTAGATTTTGCTCCAATTTCTCCCGACACAAATTCAAAAACTACACCGTTATAATAATCAAGTCCTCTGACGATTGAAGAATCTATAATATAGTCAATTTCCATATTTTGAAGATATCTTTCCAATGACGATAAATCTGTTTTACATTTTTCACAGAGATAGTCTGTTATTTTTGGTGCATCTTTCACTAATTTTTCACACTCATGATTTTTACAATCTAAAATTCTGAGCGGATTTTTGTCTAATCTTGTTTTACAATCATCACATAGACTGTCAATGTGTTTTTCAAAATACTCAACTAAAGCTTTTTTGTAATTGGGTCTACAATCAGAACAGCCTATCGAATTTATACGAAGTTCTATATCTTCAATGTCGAAATAATCAAAAATACTATTTGCCAACGAAATTATTTCAGCATCTGCGCTAACATCTTCTGCTCCCAGACATTCTACTCCAAATTGATGAAATTCTCGAAGCCTTCCGGTTTGTGGACGCTCGTATCTATAGCAGGTTATATTATAAAAATATTTTTCTGGCAAAATTTGATTGAATAAACCATGCTCTAAAAAAGCTCTCATAACTCCCGCTGTTCCCTCTGGTCTCAGCGTAAGACTTCTGTCAGATTTGTCATTGAAAGTATACATTTCTTTTGTTACAACATCACTTGTTTCACCGACAGAACGAGCAAAAAGCTCCGTATGTTCAAAAACTGGTAGCATAATTTCCCTATATCCGAAAGTATTAGCAATATCGGATATAAGAGCCTCTACAAATCTAAATTTAGACGCTTCTTCGGGCAGTAAATCGACAGTACCCTTGACCGCCTTTGTCAATAATTTCATATTATCTCCAATATCATATAAATAATTACAATCACAACAAATATTATAGCAAAAAAGGCTGTGCCAGCAATTGAAAGCTTTTTAAACTTTTTTCTTTTATTATTAAGTGCACAATCAGAGCAAATGGTTTCTGAATTTTTAGGCAAAAACTTCTCCTGGCAAATTTCACAAGTTTCATATTCAGACGCAAGCTCAAAAAGTTCTGCTTTGTCCTTTTTCGCTTCAGTGATAAATTCCTCCCAATTATCAGTGTCAGATTTCTTAAGCATAACATCTACCTGTGTTTGCATAAGCTCTTTTAATTGTTCTAATTCTTCTTTAGTATTTTGTTGACTCATTTTTCAGCTTTGAAATACTCATAGAAGCCACGGAAAGCCATATATACATCTAATTTTGAAACTACTTCAAATGGCGAATGCATAGAGAGCACTGGAACACCGACATCGACAACATCGACATTTAAGTTAGCTATGTATTTAGCCACTGTTCCGCCTCCGCCAAGATCAACTTTTCCAAGCTCACCAGTCTGCCAACGCACTTCATTTTTATCAAAAATATTTATTACATAACCCATATATTCAGCGCTGGCGTCTGAAGTTCCACTTTTTCCGCCTCCGCCGGTATATTTTGTTATTACAATTCCTCTATTAATATAAGAAGAATTTTTCTTTTCCATAACATCGGGGAAAGTTGGATCAAAAGCTGAATTTACATCTGCAGAAAGACAGGTAGATTTAGACAAAACCTCTCCAGCGGAAAGTCCATTTTCCTTTGCTATTTCATCAATAAAATAATACATAAACAGAGATTTCATTCCCGTATTTCCATCGCTTCCGATTTCCTCTTTATCGGCAAGCATAGTAATGCAGGTATATTCTGGATTTTCTAAATGCAGTATTGCTTCCAGTGCAGGATAAGCACAAACTCTGTCGTCGTGTCCATATCCGCCAATCATACTTCTGTCAAAGCCTATATCACGCACTTCAAAAGCGGGAACTAAACAGAGTTCGGCTCTTAAGAAATCTTTTTCCGTTATATCGTATTTTTCATTGAGTATTTTCAATATATTTAATTTAACAAGTTCTGTTTCTTCTTCGTCTACATTGAGAGGACGACTGCCAATTACAATATTTAGCTCCTCTCCTTTAATTCCCTCAGAAAGTTTTCTCTTCATCTGCTCCTGTCCTAAATGTGGGAGCAAATCTGTAATTACAAATTGTGGATCGTCTTTATCTTCACCAATGTTGATGTCAATTTCCGACAAATCTTCTCTGATTATTTTTCCATGTAAAGATAGTGGAATAGTCGTCCACTGATATTTTTTTATTCCGCCATAATAATGTGTTTTAAATAAAGCTATTTGGCTATCTTCATAAATGGGACTCGGCTTTAAATCTATTCTCGGAGAATCTATATGTGCCGCAGAAATTTTAACTCCATTTTCAAGAGAGTTGCTTCCAAAGACACAGAGCATCAATGATTTTCCACGATTTTTCAAATATACTTTATCTCCTGGAAAATAAGATTTATTTTTATCAAATTCTGTAAAGCCGGCTTCTTTTGCCTTTATTTCAGCTAAATCACAGATCTCACGCTCGGTCTTTGCTTTTTGTAAAAAATCTTTGTATGGTTCACAGAATTCGTCTGCTTTTTCTATAACTTTACCCTCAGTCGTATTGCAAATGTGTTTGCTTTCATAAAAAAGTTTTGATTTTAATTCTTTAGTATCCATTTTTTCCTCCTATTTTATCTATAATTTTTAATATTTCTGTTTTTAATTCAGTTTCTGTTTTATCATTTTTTATAACAAAATCGCTTTTTTCTATATATTCCTCGTCTAAAAGCTGAATATGTGTTCGGCTAATAGCTTGCTTTTCTGTTATTTTATCTCTCTGCACAATTCTCTGTGTTCTAAGTTTCAGAGGAGCAATTATACTCACTGTAAAATCACAGAGTTGGTCTGCGCCACTTTCAAAGAGAGCTGCTGCGTCTATCAAAAATTTATGCGTGCCGAAAGCCGTCTTTTTCTGAATATATTTTTCAATTTCAGCGGTGATTTCAGGGAACATAATAGAATTTAATTTTTCAACGCCCTCTTTTGTTGCAAAGACTTTATCGGCGAGTTTTTGCCTTTCTTGTTTTGTATTTGCCCCTATATCTAAACCAAAAGTGTCAAAAATTTTGATTTTTATAAGGTTTTTTTCGATTACTCTGCGAGAAATTTTATCTGCATCAATTACATCAAAACCCTCAGATTTGAAAATTTCTGCCGCCTTAGATTTACCTGCACCCGTAGGTCCTGTTAAACCAACTATTAAATTTTTCTGTTTGATAACTTTAAATGCTGCAGCTCGAAGCAATCTATTATATACAGCAAGTCCTTTTCCAGATTTTGCACCGAGGCGAAAATAAATTTCGGAATATCCTCTTTTATCAGCTTGTCTCAATATTGCAAAAAGTTTTCTTGCCTTTTCGTCATCCTCTTCATATTCTCCATATTCTATGAAGTCTATCTTCGGTTTTTCTCCATTAAAACATACAGCCAATGCATTTTTCTTTGTAGACACCAGTTCATTAAAAAAATCAAAATCTGAGTCTACGAGAAAAACTTCGGCTTTCGGAGAATAGTGTTTGTATTTAACTCCAGGAGAGATGATTTTAGACTCTTCTGTGGGAGAAACATAGACAAGCTCATCAATTTCAACTTCTTTTTTTATCGCTTCTTCTATCTGTTGTTTTGTTATAATTCCCGGTCTTAAAATTTTGACCCTGTCATCTTTGACGGAAACGACAGTCGATTCAACCCCGACCTTGCACTGACCAGAATCTACAACAGCTGAAATTTTACCGTCTAAATCGTACAAAACATCTGTGGCATCTGTTGGACTTGGTCTACCCGAAACATTGGCAGACGGTGCCGCCAGCGGAATATTAGCAGTCTCAATTATCTTGAGAATTGTTTTGTTATTTGGCATACGCACTGCAACAGTATCTAATCCCGCACTCACATTTTCAGCTACAGATTTATTTGATTTGAAAATTATTGTCAATGGTCCCGGCCAAAAAGCTTTAATTAAAGCTCTTTGAATATCTCCAATTTCAGAAACAATTGTTTCGAGTTGTTTCAAATTAGATATATGGACAATGAGAGGATTATCTTGTGGTCTGCCCTTGGCTTTAAATATTTTTTCTACAGCTTTTTTGTTCATTGCGTTTGCAGCAAGTCCATAAACCGTCTCTGTTGGTATGGCGACAACTTCTCCAGCAAGTAACAGTTCAGCCGCTTTTTTTATATCCTCTTCATTCGCTGAAAGCTTAACCGTTTTCATTACAGCCTTTCCGCTTCCTTTTGAAGCTTTATAGCCGTATCTGCCATAAATAGAGCGTCGACCAATTCGTCTAAATCTCCATTTAAGATTTCCTCTATTTTATATAAAGTGAGATTAATTCTATGGTCGCTTACTCTGCCTTGGGGGAAATTATATGTTCTAATTCTCTCAGAACGATCTCCAGTTCCCACTTGAGAGCGTCTTTCATCTGCTATTGCTGCCGCTTGTTTTGCAAGTTCCGCTTCATATAATCTAGAACGCAAAATTTTTAAAGCTCGGTCTTTGTTTTTGTGCTGCGAACGCTCATCTTGACATTCTACAACTGTTCCCGTCGGAATATGGGTGATTCTAATTGCAGAATCTGTTTTGTTGACATGCTGTCCGCCGGCACCACTCGCCCTATATGTATCTATCTGCAAATCATCTGAATTTATATGAAAATCAATTTCTTCGGCTTCAGGCAAGACGGCAACAGTAACTGTAGAAGTATGTATTCTGCCACCCGATTCTGTTTCAGGAACTCTTTGTACTCTGTGTACTCCACTTTCAAATTTGAATCGAGAATAAGCTCCATTTCCAGAAACTTCCATTGTCAATTCTTTTATGCCTCCCAGTCCAGTTTCATTTGCATTTAAAATTTCCGTTTTATATCCAAGACTGTCGGCATACATTGAATACATTCTGTGTAATGAAGCAGCAAAAAGCGCAGCTTCTTCTCCACCAGCACCCGCTCGAATTTCAATTATAACGTTTTTCTCGTCATTGGGGTCCGCAGGCAACAATAAAATTTCAATTTTTTCTTGCAATTCATCTGCTATTTGCTTGCTTTCCGTCAATTGAAGTTCTGCTAAATCTTTTAATTCTCTGTCGCTCGAATCGTCGAGAATTTTTTGAGCTTCTTTTATTCTATCAAGTTGAGTTACATATTCTCTATAATTTTCTACAAGTGGTTTTAACTTTTTTTCCTCTTTAAGTAAAGCCGTATATCTGGGAATATCGGCAATTATTTCAGGTAAACAAAGTTGTTTTTGAATTTCTATATATGTTTTTTCTATTTCTTCAAGTTTGTCAAGCATTTTATCCCTTTTCTTATCAACTTAATTATTGGAAAATTATACCATAAAAGTACCGAATTTTCATCTCAATATACAACACAATTTTTTAACATCTGTTATATATAATTTGCGGTATAAAGGTGTTTTCTTGTAAACGAAGTCGTCTTTTGATATAATTTTTTACATATTTTAACGGAGGCTAAAGCCTATGCAGTTTAATGAAATTCAAAAACAAATTATTAAATTAAAAAAAGAAACGGATACAGTAATTTTAGCACACACTTATCAAAATCCTGAAATAACTGAAATTGCTGACTTTGTTGGAGATAGTTTTGTTTTAGCAAAATATGCAAAGGAAGTTAAAGCTAAAAGAATAATTATGTGTGGCGTAAGATTTATGGGAGAGACGGTAAAAATTCTCTCTCCAGATAAAGAGGTTATAATGCCAACAGCTGAAGCTCTTTGTCCTATGGCTGAAATGATTGATCCAAAAGATATTGTAGCTTTTAAAGAAAAAAATCCAGACTATAGTGTTGTTTGTTATATAAATACAACCGCAGAAACAAAAGCTGTCTGCGATGTCTGTGTCACTTCATCGAGTGCAATAAGAATCGTTAAGAGTATGAATAAAGATAAGATTTTATTCGTTCCAGATAAAAACTTGGGTTCTTTTGTGCAAAAAGCTTTCCCAGAAAAAGACATCGTTGTGATGGACGGTTATTGTCCTGTACACAATGATTTGACGGCAGAACAAGTAAAAGAAGCAAAAGAAAAATATCCAGCCGCTTTATTTACTGTTCATCCTGAAGCTCCTGCAGAAGTAGTTGAGCTTGCCGACCATGTAGGTTCCACAAGTGCAATCATAGAATTTATAAAAAATAATCCCGATAAACAAATCATTATCGGAACAGAGTCGGGTGTTTATAATAATCTTATCAAAACAGATAAAAATCCTGATAGACTGATTCAACTCAGCCCCGATATTATGGTTTGTGAAGATATGAAAAAAATAACTTTAGAAAGTGTCCTTTCCATTTTTACCGAAAATACAGGATTTGAAATAAATTTGCCCGAAAAGCTCAGAAAACAAGCGCTCGTCAGCATAGAAAATATGTTGACCTACGGAGATTAAGTAGAGGATAGAGCAACATATGAAAGATAATTGTCATGACATTATTATAGTCGGCAGTGGTGCTGCCGGTCTATTTGCTGCATTAAATTTTGAAAAAAATCAAAAAGTTTTGGTCTTGACCAAAGATAAAAAGGATCTTTCAAACAGCTCTTTGGCACAGGGCGGTATTGCCTGTGTTTTGTCTTTTGACAATGACAGTTTTGATTTACACATCGAAGATACGATGATTGCCGGAAGAAGAGAAAATGATATAGAAGCAGTTACAACTCTTGTTCATGAGGGTCCCGATCAAGTTCGTAAACTTATGGATATGGGGTTAAATTATGACAAAAACGCTGATGGAACTCCGACTAAAACACTTGAAGGAGGACATTGCAGGAACAGAATTATTCACTGCAAAGATTATACCGGCAAAGAAGTTATTCGCACTTTATTAAATGAAGTAGAAAAAAGAGATAACATCACAATCTGCGAAAATACAGCTGTTATAAATATGACAAAAATTTCTGGTGGATTTGCTTTGGAAACGGTTGACAAAGAAAATAACCATCATTTGCTTTATACAAAATATTGTTTGCTTGCAACTGGTGGATTGGGTAGAGCGTATAGATATACAACAAATCCTATTGTTGCGACAGGCGACGGTATAAGGTTGGCACACGATTTAGGTGCCGTTATAAAAAATTTAAGCTATGTTCAATTTCATCCGACGGCGTTCAATGACAAAAAAAGTAATGAACAGTTTTTGATTTCAGAGGCCGTTCGTGGAGAGGGTGCCTATCTTCTCAATTACAAGCACGAAAGATTTATGGACAAATATGACGAGCGACTGGAACTTGCTCCTCGAGATGTCGTTTCAAAGTCAATTGTGTTAGAAAGCAGAAGAACTGGAAGCAACGATTTCTTTTTGGATATTCGTTATAAAGGCAAAGAATTTTTGGACAAAAGATTTCCTGGAATTACAGAGGGTTGTGCAAAATACGGAGTAGATATTTCAAAAGACTTAATTCCAATTTTTCCCTGCCAGCACTATTTAATGGGCGGAATTGACGTTGATTTAAACGGACAAACAACTATGAGTCATTTATTTGCTGCAGGAGAATGTGCACATACAGGTGTACATGGTAAAAATCGTCTTGCAAGTAATTCTCTTTTAGAAGCTCTCGTTTTTGGTGCAAGAGCAGCAAAAAAAATCACCTCTTTGCTTAAAGAAGATGACACAAAACTTATAATTCCCGATATTAAAATAAATGCAAGCGGTGCTCCCGTTGAAAAAGGTATAAAAAACGAAGTACAGAATATCTTACAAAAATCTTGTTTTGTAATTCCCGACGAAGCACAAATCAGAAAAAACTTGCCACGAGTTGAAGAAATAACAAAAAGATTAAAACGACAAAGTTATGCCAAGACAAAAAAACACAGCGAAATTTTAAGTATATCTACAATGGCAAGCTTGATATTAAAGGATATTGACATTTAGGAGAACTTTTATGTTAAATCAAATATATATTGATAATTTGATAAAAACTGCCTTGCTTGAAGATAATAATTATTGTGATTCAGCTTCAGTACATTTACTAAGCGAGGAGCAAAAAGATTTCGCTTATTTTCAAGCTAAAGATGACGGAGTTTTATCTGGTTTAAATATAGCTTTTAGAGTTTTTGAGATTTTAGATTCATCTTTTGAATATAAAACTAAGTTCAAAGATGGAGATAAAGTGAAAAAAGGAGATATAATTGCCGAATTTAGTGGCAAAACAATTTTTCTTTTACAGGGGGAAAGAGTTGCATTAAATATTCTTTGCCATATGTCAGGAATCGCTACCGCAACAGCCAAATTAGTAAATTTATGTAATGGAACAAAGGCAAGCGTCGCAGACACCAGAAAAACTTTGCCTGGACTTCGCAACATTGAAAAATATGCTGTTTACTGTGGTGGTGGGAAAAATCACCGTTATAATTTGTCGGATTGTGCCATGCTCAAAGACAATCATATAGACGCAGCAGGCGGAATAAAAAATGCAGTATCCAAAATCAAAAGCAAATTGGGTCATACTGTGAAAATTGAAGTTGAAACCCGAAATTTAGAGGAAGTTAGACAAGCACTTGACTCAAAAGCAGATATAATTATGTTAGATAATATGACAATTTCACAAATGCAAGAAGCTGTAAGCTTAATAGACGGGAAAGCTATAACTGAAGCCTCTGGAAATGTAACAGAGCAGACCATTTCTGAAATTGCAAAAACTGGAGTAGATGTTATTTCATCAGGTGCTTTAACACATTCAGCAAAAACATTAGATATATCAATGAAATTTCGAGCTTAAATAATTTTTAGTTTTATATAATCTAAAAATACCACGATTTAAATCGTGGTATTTTTTCTATTATTAGAGATTTTAATTTAGCGAATAATTTGGTGCTTCTTTAGTAATATAAACATCGTGAGGATGACTTTCAGCAAGACCGGCAGAAGTAATTTGTATGAATTTTGCCTTTTCGTGCAATTGTTCAATATTTTCACAACCGCAGTATCCCATTCCTGAGCGAACACCACCTAAGAGCTGATATACTGTTTCGGACAACTCCCCTTTGTAAGGTACTCTTCCCTCAATTCCTTCGGGAACTAATTTTTTGGTTCCGTCTTGGAAATATCTGTCGCTGCTACCAGCATTCATAGCTGCAATACTTCCCATACCGCGATAAGACTTAAACTGTCTGCCTTTATAAAGTTCCATTTCTCCCGGAGATTCTTTACAACCAGCAACAAGAGAACCTATCATCACAGCATTTGCTCCAGCTGCAAGAGCTTTGACAATTTCACCAGAATATTTTATACCGCCGTCGGCAATGATTGATACATTATGTTCCTTTGCAACCTTTGCGGAATCGTAAACTGCAGTTATTTGAGGAACGCCTATTCCAGCAATAATTCTCGTTGTACAAATGGAGCCTGGACCAATTCCAACTTTAACTACATCTGCTCCCGCTTCAATCAAAGCTTCTGTTGCTTCTGATGTAGCAACATTTCCAGCAATCAATTGAGCTGACGGAAACATCTCTTTTATTTTTTTAACTGCATTCAACACATTTTGAGTATGACCATGAGCACTGTCTAATGCAAGAATGTCAGCACCCGATGCAAGCAAAGCCTCTGCTCTTTCTTCAAGATCTGAAGTTATTCCAATTGCCGCTCCACAAAGAAGTCTACCCTGTGAATCTCTTGCCGTATTTGGATAAACAACGGCTTTTTCAATATCCTTTATTGTAATAAGTCCGGTTAAATTACCGTCATCATCGACGAGTGGCAATTTTTCAATTTTGTGCTTCATCAAAATTTCTTTTGCCTGGTCTAATGTAGTTCCCTGTTTTGCAGTAACTAAATTTTCTTTCGTCATAACTTCTTTGATTGGAACATTGAAGTCTGTCATAAATCTCAGATCTCGGTTTGTTAAAATACCTACTAATTTTTTACCCTCGCAAATCGGCACACCTGAAATTTTATATTTTTTCATAAGTGCATTTGCGTCTGTAACACTGTCTTCAGGAGACAAATAAAAGGGGTTCAAAATAACACCGTTTTCTGATCTCTTTACTCGGTCCACTTCTTCTGCCTGCTTTTCAACAGACATATTTTTATGAATGATTCCCATTCCGCCCTCTCTTGCAATGGCAATTGCCATTTGAGATTCCGTTACAGTATCCATTGCAGCCGTTATTAACGGGGCGTTTAGTTTAATTGAATCTGTTAAATCTACAGCTAAATCAATTGCGTTAGGTAATACATTTGAATAATTTGGAATCAACAATACATCGTCAAATGTATATCCTCTTTTTTCTATTTTATCGTTCATTAAATCCCCCTCTATTTAATCTATATTATATTTGCTTTCTCTATTATTTATAATGTGTAAAAACAATTGCGAATATTCTTCTTCGTTATTCATAGCATATCCTAAATGGCCCATATTCTTATAAACTTTTACTTTTGCAAGCGGAAATTTTTGTTCAATAATTGGAAGAGAAACTTTACAAGACGCTTCTTCTGAGCCAAATAAAAAATTAAGTCTTTTTCCTCTATCATCAGGCAAATGTTTAGGTAGTCTGTAATTTATATACTCGCCTATCATATTTTTAATATCTGTAGCTGTAATTTCTTTTGAAGCATCTAATGCAATATTAAAAAATCTACCAAAATGAAAACTCAATTTTTCGGGAATTTCAATATCTGGAAAGGCATTGAAAATTTTTCCCATAATGAGAAAATTTCTTCTCAATTTAATTTTATCCCTAAACTTAAGCGGCGCTACTGTTGCTCCATCTAAAAAGAAAAATTCTACGGGAATAAAATTATAATTATACATGTGCATAGCGACCATTGAGCCCAAACTTAGCCCTACTGCCGCTTTGACTTTAGTTACGCCTATATGATTTAAATAATCGCATAAATCGTTAGCTTCTTTATATGTAGATTCAAATTTGCCTGCATCTGCATGTCCGCTAAAGGTCGGAATTACAACAAAATAATTTGTCAACTTCGACAGATGATTTTTAAAACATTCACCACTTAGGAACATTGGATGCATAAGCAAAATACAATCATTGTTCTTGTCGCCAAAAGTTTCTATCTTCATTTTAACCTCTCCTGATTTTATCACATTATGACGGAGATTGTCATTATGTTTTGTCTATTGTGTATAAATCTTGTTGTTTTTCCATTAAAATGATAGAATTAGCCAAAAGGATGTGGATAAATTGCCAAAAAGAGAAAAATATATAAGTTGGGACGAGTACTTTATGGGCATTGCTCAACTTTCTGCACTTAGGAGCAAAGATCCTAATACCCAGGTGGGAGCATGTATAGTAAGTCCTCAAAACAAAATTATGTCAATGGGATACAATGGTTTCCCTCGTGGTTGTAGTGACGATGAATATCCTTGGGAAAGACAGGGAAATGCTTTAGATACAAAATATCCTTTTGTTTGCCATGCAGAATTAAATGCAATCTTAAATGCACATGGCAGAAACTTAGAGGGTTGCACGATTTATGTCGCACTCTTTCCCTGCAACGAATGTGCAAAAGCGATTATTCAGTCCGGAATTAAAAAAGTTGTTTTTCTTTCCGATAAATATGACGGAGAAGAAATGAATAGAGCTTCTAAAAAAATGTTTGACTCTGCTGGCGTGGAATATGTTCCCTTTGTTCCAGAACACAATCAAATAATATTAAACTTAGATCCAAATAAGATTTAAGTTATCACTCCAGAAAAAAGCAAATATCCATCATCATCACAAAAAACTGCTGTTTGTCCTGGTGAAGATATACTTCTATTTTCTATATAAGTCGCTTCTACAAAGTCGTCTTTTAAGGCGACTTTTACTTTTTCTCCCTTTGATTGACTTCTATTAAACACCGTACAAATCAAGTCGTCTGGTATATTTTCTATACCGAGAAAATTTATATCTTTTACAATTAATTTATCTTCATATAAATCTTTTTTTGTAACTAATAAAATTTCATTTGTTTTGGGGTTAATTTCTTTAACAAAGAGAGGCTCTTTATATGATACACCTAAACCTCTGCGTTGTCCTACAGTATAATTTATTATGCCATCATGTTCACCCAAAACCAAACCGCTTTTATCAACAAAATTACCCTTTGGTACAGTTATATTTTGATTTTTAAAATAACTGCGATAATCACTTTCTATAAAGCAAATTTCCAAACTATCTTTTTTATGAGCCTGCACAAGTTCTTTTTGAGCAGCAAGTTCTCGTACTTTTGATTTTTCAAGATTACCAAGAGGAAACATAGCTTTAGATATTTGTTCTTGAGACAATAGTGACAAAAAATAACTCTGATCTTGCTTGTGATTCATTTTTCGAAAAGTAAATCTACTGTCTCTTTTTACTTTATTTGCATAATGTCCTGTTGCCAAATAATCGAAACCTTGATTTATAGCATACTCGAGCATAAGTCCAAATTTTATATCTCTATTGCAGACAATACAGGGGTTGGGTGTTCTGCCACTTAAATATTCATTTGCAAAATATTCTCGTACTTTTGTTTTAAATTCTTCTCTTAAATCTAAAATATGAAGCTTTATATTCAGTTCTTCACAAGCACTTACGGCTTCATCGGGTTTTGAGTCGTCGAATAATTGTAAAAAAAGCCCTTGAACTTCAAAGCCTTTTGAAATTAAAAGGCTTCCAGCAAAGGTGCTATCCACGCCGCCTGATATTGCAAGGCAAATTTTTCCCATTTTCTTCTCCAAACTCTGATTATCTATGATATTAAAAGATTTATACTTAAATATCAAGCAAATACAATCTTAAAAATTCGACTTTTTGCACAAAATATAGACTATATTTCGTCGCTTTTATGTTAGTTTTGGTTTTTGTAAACGAACATTGTATCACAGTTACCATTGCAAAGCAATACATTTTTATATATAATAAATATGAATTGTTAGGAGGATATTATGCCAATTGATTTACACTGCCACACAAGATTATCCGATGGATCTTTGGGAATTGAAGACCTCATCATTCTTGCTGCAAATAGCGATGTTAAGACTCTGGCTATCACCGATCACGACTGTATAGCCGGAAATGTTAGAGCAAGAATAATCGGCGAACGACATGGAGTTAAAATAATACATGGCGTAGAATTTTCTGCTTATGATGATGAACACGATAAAAAAGTGCATATTTTATGCTATTTAGCAGAAAAACCAGATCGTCTCGAGGGTCTGTGTAAAAAGAATTCTCTTGCAAGGAGAAAAGCCGGTCAGATTATGGTAATCAAGACTTGTAGAAACTTCCCAATAAATCCAGAATTTATAACGAAATGTGCGTCTGGCAGTACAAACATATACAAACAACATATTATGCATGCATTAATGGAGTGCGGATATACAAATTCAATTTTTGGAGAACTTTTTCAAAAACTTTTTGTAAAAGAGGGTCCAGAAAATATAAATTCGACCCCTAAATATCCCAGTCCTTTTGAGATTGTGCGTCAAATTCACGAAGCTGGCGGAATTGCCGTTTTAGCTCATCCTGGATTTTATGACAATTTTGATATTTTAGACGAACTAATTGAAAATGGTTTAGACGGCGTAGAAGTTTGGCACCCAGAAAATAGCGAAGAGGAAATTGAAAAGCTTATAAAAATCGCCGATGAAAATGACTTGCTCAAAACAGGCGGCAGTGATTTTCATGGAATGTATAATTCTAAACCTGTAAAACTCGGTTGCTGTGGAGTTTCAGAAAAAGAGCTCCAAGCTTTACTGGATTATAAAGCTAAAAAGAAAAAGAAGAACAAGAAATAATTTATATTTGGAGAAAATTATGATTCCTGAAAACGATAAAGACATTAAAATTTTCGGTAAAGAAAAGAAGTCTCAAGCTTTTGATATTCTCAATATCGTAAATACTTTAGATGAACAAAGAGAAAATAATAATGTTAAAAAGGCCAAAGAGCTAGGACAAGAGCTTGCTAAAGTCTGTTTTTCAGATGAATTCATTGCCAGTTTAAATTCTGAATATACAAAAAATGGGGATTGCAAAATACAACTTCTTTCCCTTGTATTTTTTGCAGTCAAAGCGTCCATGAATTTATTTTTACCTTCTCCCGTATTATTCCCCATCTGCGAAGACGCTTTCTATGAAGAACTGCAAAGCCAAAAACCAAAATTTTATTCGGAAATGATACAAAATCCGTCGCTTTCTTTTTACTACCTGAGTTTACGAAAAGAAACTAATCAGGTTGACATTGAAATTGCAAAAGATTTTGCAAAATTCTGCAATAAAGAAAATGACGATAAATATATAAAAGAGGGACAAAGAATATATAATTTTATTTTGAATTTTGTTTCGCAATTAATCAAAGATAAAAATTTTACAAATTGAAGGAGATAATAATGAAATACGCTTCTGAATTAGAAGAAATGAGGCAAGTCAGTCAATGCCCTTGCCACGGTCCTGCTGAAATTCCAGAAGAGGGAAATTGGGTTAAAGCCAAAGAAATCAAAGACATTTCTGGATTTTCACATGGTATAGGTTGGTGTGCACCACATCAAGGCGCCTGCAAATTGACGCTCAATGTAAAAGACGGAATTGTGGAAGAAGCTCTTGTAGAAACAATTGGTTGCAGTGGTATGACTCATTCTGCTGCTATGGCTTCTGAAATTTTACCTGGCAGAACTCTGCTGGAATGCCTCAATACGGACTTAGTTTGCGATGCAATAAATGTTGCTATGAAAAATTTATTCACTCAACTTGTTTACGGTCGCTCACAATCTGCTTTTTCTAAAGGTGGTCTTACTGTTGGTTCAGGACTTGCAGATCTCGGAAAAGGTCTTCGTTCTCAGGTAGGAACTATGTATTCAACACGCTATAAAGGCGTTAGATATATGGAAATGGCAGAAGGATATGTTCTAAGTATCGGACTGGATAAAAACAAAGAAGTTATAGGATATAAATTCGTTCAATTAGGACGCATGCTGGAAGATATAAGACATGGAATTGATCCAGGCGAAGCATTTGACAAAAATGTCAGCACCTATGGCAGATATGAAGATGCGGTCGAATATATCGATCCGAGAGAGGAATAGGAGGTTCCAATGTCTACAAATAAAATAGAATTTGAAGGTAAAAAAGAAAGACAGAAAAAAATTGATGCTGCGCTCAAGGAAATTGGATTTAAAGATTTAAATGAAGCCAATGAATTTTGCTTAGAAAATGGCGTCGATGTCAGAAAAATTGTTTTAGGTGTTCAACCGATTGCCTTTGAAAATGCTGTTTGGGCATATACTTTGGGTTCTGCTATTGCACTTAAAAATGGAAACCAAGAAGCTTCTGTAGCCGCTCAAAAAATAGGTGAAGGTCTTCAAGCTTTTTGTATTCCTGGTTCTGTCGCAGAACAGAGAAAAGTTGGTCTTGGACATGGTAATTTGGGCGGTATGTTGCTCTGTAAAGAAACTAAATGTTTCTGCTTCCTTGCAGGACACGAATCTTTTGCCGCTGCGGAAGGCGCTATAGGAATTGCTCGCACAGCAAATCAAGTTAGAAAAACTCCATTAAAGGTTATATTAAATGGTTTAGGAAAAGACGCCGCCTATGTAATTTCCAGAATCAACGGATTTACTTTTGTTGAAACTAAATTTGATTTTGATACAGATGAACTCAAAGAAAAGAATAGAATTTCTTTTTCTGACGGTGAGCGTTCCAAAGTTTTATGTTATGGTGCAAACGATGTTCGAGAGGGCGTCGCAATCATGATTAAAGAAATGGTAGATATTTCTATAACAGGAAACTCTACAAATCCAACAAGATTTCAACATCCCGTTGCAGGAACATATAAGAAATGGTCAGTTGAAAACGGCAAAAATTATTTTTCAGTTGCTTCAGGTGGTGGAACAGGAAGAACCTTGCATCCTGATAATATGGGCGCTGGCCCGGCTTCATACGGAATGACAGACACCATGGGTCGTATGCATTCTGATTGCCAATTTGCTGGTTCATCTTCAGTTCCCGCACACGTTGAAATGATGGGACTTATTGGAATGGGAAACAATCCAATGGTCGGTGCAACAGTTGCCTGTGCAGTTGCTGTATCAAAAGCACTTTCAAAATAAAAACAAAAAAGCTTGCAAAGAATCTTTGCAAGCTTTTTCTTTTATTTATCGGCTTTTATTGTATTTTAGTTTTCTCTATGCTAAACTTGTAATAGAACATTTGTTTTTTTAGGAGGGCTTATGGAAGATTTAACTAAAATGCAACAAAAAATTTATGACTATATTTCTGATGAAATCTTGCAGAACAATGTCCCGCCCACTGTTCGTGAAATTGCGTCTGCTGTGGGATTAAAATCCACTTCCTCTGTTCAAGCAAATTTAGACTCTTTGGAAAACAAAGGATATATTGAACGAAACCCTTATTCAAAAAGAAATATTCGTTTAGTTGGATTAGAGGCGGCGGAATATGTCAATGTGCCAATCGTCGGTCATGTTGCTGCTGGTACTCCAATAACAGCTATTGAACAAATTGAGGGTTATTTACCTTACTCTGGATATATTCCCAAAGACAAAAATTTATTTGCTCTACGAGTGCAGGGCGAAAGTATGATAAATGCTGGTATTTTAGATGGAGATATTATTGTCGCCGAACAAACACCAATTGCATCAAATGGAGATATGGTCGTCGCTCTCGTCGAAGATGACGCCACAGTCAAAACCTTTTATAAAGAAAAAGGGCATTTTAGATTGCAACCGGAAAACGACGATATGGAACCGATTATAGTTAATGAAGTTATGATTTTGGGCAAAGTTACTGCCGTATTTAGATATTATTAAAATTTGACTTTGACTCATTAACAAGGTAAATTGACAAAATCGTGCTCATAATATAATATAAATAAACATTGACGGTGAATTATACACCGTCAAATTGGTATTAAAAGGGTGATAAAAATGAAGCTCACGAAAAAATTTATAGCATTGTTAACCGTTTTGTTGATAACAGCAAGTATGTTTTTGATGACATCTTGTAATAAAGGTTCTAAAAAACAAATCACTATTGCCATTCCCAATGATACAACTAATGAAGCAAGAGCTCTTCTCTTATTACAGGACCAAGGATATATAACTCTCAAAAAGGACGCTGGTATTACAGCTACTATACAAGATATTGAAACTAACCCATACAATATTAAATTTAATGAAGTTGAAGCTGCTCAACTTCCAAATGTGTTGCAGGATGTAGATTTTGCTATTATAAATTCAAATTTTGCAATTGCAGCCAAAATGAATCCAGCTAAGGACGCTCTTGCACTTGAAAGCAAATCTTCTGCTTACTCTAATATTTTAACTGTCAAAGAGGGCAGAGAAAAAGACCCACTTGTTCTTGCTCTCAAAGCCGCTTTAGAAAGTAAAGATGTTGCCGATTTCATAAAAGAAAAATATTCAGGCGCAGTTATCTCAACTGTTGAAAATCCTGGAACAGGTTTTGATGAAAACTTAGATTACAATGCTCTGGCAGGAAAAACCATTACTGTTGCTGCTTCTCCCGCTCCTCACGCTGAAATTTTAGCTATCGCAAAAGCTGTTTTAGTTAAAAAGAGCATAAAATTGGAGATTAAAGAATATACAGATTATATTGTCCCCAATAAAGTTGTAGACGATGGTTCAATCGACGCTAACTATTTCCAACATTTACCTTATTTAGAAGACTTTAATGATAAAAACGGAACTCATTTAGTGAGTGTAGGTTCTATTCATGTTGAGCCTCTCGGAATATATGGCGGAAAACAAAAATCTTTAGATGTTATTAAAGCCAAATGATTGAAATAAAAAATTTATCTAAAACCTTTGATACAAGTCAGAAGGTTCATGCTCTTAAAGATGTATCACTGTCTATTGCAGACGGTGATATTTTCGGCATAATTGGAATGAGTGGAGCTGGAAAAAGTACGCTCGTTCGTTGTATCAATTTACTTGAAAAACCAACTTCAGGGCAAATTTTAATCGACGGTATTGATATGACTTCTCTAAGCGAAAAAGAACTGCGAAAAATGCGTCGAAAAATAACAATGATTTTTCAAAATTTTAATTTGCTTATGCAAAAAAATTGTTTGAAAAATATAATGTTCCCCTTGGAATTAGAAAAAGTTGATTCAAAGACAGCAAAAAAGAGAGCTCTTGAATTGTTGGAGATTGTTGGTTTAAAAGATAAGGCAAAAGCCTATCCCTCGCAACTATCAGGAGGGCAAAAACAAAGAGTGGCAATAGCTCGTGCACTTGCTACAAATCCTGAAGTTTTACTATGCGACGAAGCCACAAGTGCTCTTGATCCATCAACAACACATTCTATACTGCAACTCATAAAACAAATAAATGAAAAGCTCAATATAACTTGCATAGTTATAACGCACCAGATGAATGTCATTGAAGAAATTTGTAAAAATGTTGCGATTTTAGATAATGGAGAAATCGTTGAACAGGGTTCTACAAGCGAAATTTTTGCCGATCCAAAATCAGACGCCGCAAAAAAACTTGTTTTCCCCGAATCTGTAAATGATAATATAAAACCAAATTTTGAAGATGAACATCTTTTGCGTGTTGTTTTTACAAATTCAGAAACAGCTGTTACCCCTTTAATCGCACGCATGGCAAAACAGGAAAATATCGAAGCTAATATAATGGGTGCCTCTACAAAAACCATTGATTCTAAAGCTTTTGGGTTTATGTTACTGGGCATAAGAGGGGATGACGAAGTTTTAAGAAGAGCCCTTGATTTTCTCAATTCAAGTCAAGGCGTTAGAGCAAAGGAGATAAATAAATGAGCGGATTTTTCAATTCTCCCGAATTTATAGAAGCAATCGAAATTATGAAAACTCAATTCCCCATTGCTCTCTGGGAAACTTTTTATGTTACTGTTGTTTCTACTTTCTTTTCTGTTTTAATTGGTCTTCCGCTCGGAATTCTACTTGTTATAGGAGAAAAGAATTCTGTTGCGCCTCTGCCAAAACCTTTTATGGCTTTTCTAAATTGGTTGATAAACCTTTTGAGATCTGTTCCATTTTTGATTTTGATGATTTTAGTTTTTCCTTTGACAAGATTTATAACTGGTACAACAATTGGAACCGTCGCTTCCATCGTGCCACTGGTCATCGCTTCTTTTCCCTTTGTTGCAAGATTAGCAGAAAGTTCTTTTCGAGAAATCGATCCCAACTTAATTGAAATGGCACAGAGTATGGGAGCTTCTCCGTTTCAAATTGTAAAAAAAGTAATCATTCCCGAAAGTATTCCCTCTCTCATATCAAATATCACAATAGCTTTAACTACCATTTTAGGATATTCAGCCATGAGTGGAATCATTGGCGGAGGCGGACTGGGAAAAATCGCTATAAACTATGGTTACTATAGATATAAATATCTAATCATGTTTGCCGCTGTAATAGTATTGATTTTACTTGTTCAAATTTTTCAAAGTTTAGGAACCGCTCTCGCAATTAAATTAGATAAAAGAATACGAAAAGAATAGACAAAAAGAATAAATAAAAAGTCTCCGATTTTTTCGGAGACTTTTTTCTTTATTTTGTCTGTCTGTTATTAGTTTTTTTCTTTTTGTTACTTGCCTGAGCTTTGGGATTCTTTTTTCTAAATAAGAAATATCCTCCCAAAGTAACAACTGCAATTATGACAAAGACAACTATTGTTATTATTTTATTTCTATTTTCTTTATCGTCCTGTTCCGTTCTTATTTCTAAATGATATACAGCTTCCTGTAAATCATAGGACGCTTTTTTAAGTTCATTGAGTGGGGTTTTGAGTACTTGCGTTTTTTCTTTGGCTTCACTAAGTGCATTTTGTAATTTCTTTGCAGAGTCGTTGGAATATGCATTTATATTCAATCCCTCTACATTGTTTATAAGCGCCAATAAAGATCCTCTTTTGGCAGTAGTTTGCTCTAAATACTGAGCTAATTCAATAGGATAATCTGATTCTATTATACCAAAGCCCGCCGACATCATTTCTTGCCAGCCCTTTTCGTTATCTTCTAAACCACCACATAATTCAGGAGAACTCATATCGACGATTGCTCTTCCTTTGTCTTTTAAAATATCGGTTGTCTTCTGTTTAAATGGCGACTTTTTAGAAGACAAGACAGTAACGCAATTTGCTCCAGCTGTAATAGAAGCGTCAGAAAATTTCTTGGCAGAGCCTTTAGTGGACTGAGTATAAACTGAAGATACAGGACAAGCGGGAAGCCCAGCAGATTTCGTAAATTTACTTACTTCATCGGCGTTTTTTGCCCCTCTTAAAATTACAAAATCTGTTGCACCCTTATTTTTGACAATGTTATTGACGGCAAAAGCGTCATTAAAATCAATGTCAACTAACAACATACATCTATTTTTCGCTATATCTATAGCTTCTTCAAATGTGGCTATTTGTAATTTGGTTGGTTTTGCAAGAGGCCCACCATGTCCCTCTTTGAGCAAATAATTTTGCTTTATATTTTCTAAGGTTTCGTCTTTAATATTAACCTTCGACGATGAACCATCTCTGTGCAAGGTCATTCTTTCCAAATTTGTATCTTTCATCAAGATGTATTTATCGTCCTTTGTTTTTTGTAAATCTATCTGGACAATATCTATTCCCTTTTCTGCACAAAATCTGATTCCCTCAGCAGAATTTTCAGGAAAATATCTTGCGTCGCCTCTTTTAGCTGCACTAAAAACTCTTCCCTTAGGATTATTGAAATTTCCTATTCGTTCGCTTTGATTATCTTTTGCACTTACGAAAGAAAGCAAAAAAACAAAACAAAAAACCAAAGTAAATACAGAAATTAAAATCTTTTTTGTTTTTTTCATCTTATCCTCCTATTTATCTAAAATAAGCTCTACTGGACAATGGTCTGATCCATATATATCTGTATGAATAATGGAATCATCAATTTTATTTTTAAGGTCATCGGACACCAAGAAATAATCTATTCTCCAGCCAGCATTGTTTGCTCGAGCATTAAATCTATACGACCACCAAGAATATATTCCCTCTTTATCTGGATAGAGATGACGAAAAGTATCTATAAAACCAGATTTTAAAAGCTCTTGAAATTTAGCCCTTTCTTCATTTGAAAATCCTGGATTGCCGACATTTGTTTTAGGATTTTTCAAATCTATCTCATTTGCCGCAACATTTAAATCGCCACAAACAATTACACTTTTTTTCTCTTTGAGAGAATTTAAATATTTTCTAAAATTATCTTCCCAATCCATTCGAAAATCAAGTCTTTTTAGTTCGGGTTGCGCATTTGGTGTGTAAACGGTAATAAAATAAAAATCTTCGTATTCTAATGTCAGCAACCTGCCCTCATCGTCTTCAAAGTCAAAATCAAAACCCCGTCTCACACTGATGGGTTCTTTTTTTGCAAAAATAGCAGTTCCCGAATACCCCTTGCGCTTAGCATAGTGCCAGTATTTGTAGTATCCGTCTATGTCTAAATCTATTTGCCCTTCCTGTAATTTGATTTCTTGCACCGCAAAAAAATCAGCGTCTAATTGCTTTAAGACATCCACAAAACCTTTTTTTACACAGGCTCTCAGCCCATTAACATTCCATGAAATTGCTCTCATCATTTTCCCTTTACATTTTTATTATATGATTCTTGATGTGTTTTATAATCTTTAGAATAAATAAAGTTGCCGTTTTTATCTGTATAGAAGAACAGCGCGTCTGTCGTAGCTGGATTTACCGCTGCTGCCAAAGCCTTTTCTCCAGGATTGCAAATTGGTCCTACTGGCAATCCCTTTATATCATAAGTGGAATAATTTTTTATATACTCATTCATCTTGTCGTCGGGGATGATAGATTTTAATCTTTCTTTGGGATAAAGATAGGTGGGGTCGCTTTCCAATCTTTTATAATTAGATTTCAAACGGTTGTGAAATACACCGGAAACTTTTTTCATATTTTCAAAATCTCCGGCTTCTGCTTGAATGATTGACGCTAAAATTACAATATCGTCGACATCCATTCCCAGCTTTTTTCCCTTAGTTAACATATCTTGCGTTATTTTTATTTCTGTATTTTTGAACATTTTTTTGACAACAGAGTTTGGATTTTCTCCTATATAAAAATCATAGGTGTCTGGAAAAAGATATCCCTCCATCAAAATTATTCTCTTTTCTCTATTGTCAATTTTATCTGAAAAGATAAATTCTTTCGGGATTTCATTTGCTGCAGCAATAAAATCTTTTGCAGAGCAAACTCCATTTTCTTCTAAAATTTGTCCCATTTTCAAAGCATTGACGCCCTCAGGAAAAGAAACCTTAACCGTTTTCGGAGCCTGAACTTCTTGTCTGAAATTACATGAAGACAGAAAAAGAAAAGAACATAAAACTAAAAATACAATTGCTCTTATTTGTTTTTTATTCATATAATTCTTCCTCATCATAAGACGACGCAAATTTATATTGATCTTTGCCGGTTTTCTTAGCTTTGTACAAAGACATATCTGCTTTGCTAAATAACTCTTCATAAGTAGAGCCATCTTTTCTGAAAATAGAGATTCCAATACTTGCCGAAAGTCGAGTATCAATATCCATTTCTATGCCCTTGCTCTTAAAAGAGGATAAAAATTTATTCAATTTGTCGCAGACTAAGGCAATAGAATTTATGTTTTTCATAAATACCAAAAATTCGTCTCCTCCAACACGACTTAAAATATCGCTTTCTCGGAAAGACTGTTTCATACAGGCGGCAAAAAGAGATAAAATTTCATCTCCACGAGCATGTCCAAGAGTGTCATTTATCATCTTAAAAGAGTCAATATCCATTAAAATCATAGCATGAGTTCCAGACGCACCCTCACGAGATAAATATGTCTCAATTAAATTTTGTGTAGTGATTTTATTATATAAATTTGTGAGCAAATCTCGTTCTGCTTCCGATTTCAGCTTTGCCTGAGTCGTTTTTTGAGAATCTATATCCTGCAACAATAAAAATCCATATACATCTTTATCTTTTTCAAAGCTTGCTTTGAGAAAAAGGAAAGAAGTCCAAATATATTGATCTTGTTCTGTTAATCGTCTTGCTTCAAAATAAATTCTTTCTTTTTTTAATTTGACGACATTGAGATAAGAAAGCTTTGTCATAAATAAATTCTGATCATCTGGATGTATTAAATTTTTAGCAGACAATTCTATCCATAAATCATATGACAAATCTATGGGTGTACTTTTATATTTATTATTATTTATAAGTGGCGCTTGAGTTTTGGACGAAAGATTTATTTCATATACTTCGTCATATATTTCACTGAAAATCTTAAAACTCTTTCGCTTTTCTCTTTTGCCATATTGATCCATAAGTGCTTCGTTATAAAAACTGCGCATAGATTCCGTATAATTAAATAGAGCAGATAAAAAAGCGACGACAATTGTTATCACTGTAACATTCGTCAAATTAGAACGAGGCGTTATCAAACCACAAGCGGCAAAAAGCAATCTCATATTTATAAATTCCCAAATTATTAGGGGAACGACTATTATCAATTCATAAAAATCATAGATCGGCACTACAAAACCAAAGACAATAAAGAGCATAAAAATAAGCATCTCTTTTAGACCAACAACTCCGACAGAGACAAAACACCTTATATTTAGAGAAACAAAAATATAATATAAAATCCAGAATATCATATAATAAAATCGAAAGACTTTATCATCGTCATTCAGTCTGGTGCTATATTTCAAATGAGAAAATCCTCTTATCATCATTGCTACAAATAGACAAAAGAGTAAAATAAAACTGTAAACATAAAAATTTTTATGGTTGTTAACCATATCATTAAAAGCGGAAAATCGAGCGTCCAGTACAAATCCAACAATGTCTAAAATAAGCAAAACAAAAATGACGAAGCCAGCCCTCAAAAAATTTTCTTTTATTCTCTTGCTTCGTGAAGTAACATATGCCATATGTTCTTGTGTTCCGCCCTTAAATTTGTTAGCTCGGTAAATTTGATTAATAACTCTTAATCTCGATTGAAGATATTTATAAAATCGTTGCATATAAACGCCCTCCCGCTACGAGTCGCTACTCGATTAATTATATAGTAATATCAGTTTTTTATCAATAAATAAGCACTCTCAACATTTGAGAGTGCTCGGTTCTTTTCTGTTTTTTAATCCAAATCCAAAAATTCAAAAATTGATTTTTCTAAATTTTTAAATTCTTTAATTGAAGATTCTTTTTCATCGGAAACTGCCGTAAAATAAAATTTAATTTTCGGTTCCGTTCCAGATGGTCTGACAATAATTTTAGATTCATTTTCCAGCTGATATTCTAAAACATTCGATGTTGGAAGATTTATTTTTTCCTCGCCTTTGTCAATAATATATTTAGTGCTTTTTAGATAATCGCCTATCCAAATAACTTTATGGCCAGCAAATTCTGTAGGCGCTTTTGTTCTCAATTTTTCCATCATCGCCGTTATTTTTTCATTTCCACTCGCACCTTCAAAAGTTTTGCTGACAACTTTATTGACATAAAAATTATATTTGTTTTGAATTTCAGCCAAAACATCTAATAACGATTTGCCCTGTTTTTTATAGAAAGCAGCCATTTCTACACACATCATCGCTGCAACAACAGCGTCTTTATCTCTAACAGCGTTTCCAAAAAGGTATCCATAACTTTCTTCCGTTCCCATAACAAATCTATCGGCATTTCCGAGTTTTGCAAGAGAGGCTATAATTTCTCCAATATATTTGAATCCTGTCAAAGTGTTGTGTACTTCGGCATTATAATCTTCAGCTATTTTATCTATTAAATTCGTTGTTACAAAAGATTTAACTAAAACTGGATTTTCCGGCAAAGTTTTATTTGCTGTTCGACGAGTAAATACATAATAGGCAAACAATACTCCCGCTTCATTACCACTTATCAAAACATAATCTTCGCCCGATAAAACAGCCATACCCATTCTATCACTATCCGGATCTGTTGCGATTAGCAATTCGGGCAAAGTTGCTTTTGTTTTTGCCAATTTTATAGCTTCTGTAAAAGCTTCTTTTATTTCTGGATTTGGATATGAGCAGGTTGGAAAATTTCCGTCTGGTTCTTCTTGAGACTTGACGACGGAGATATTCGTCAGACCTCTTCTTTTTAAGATTTCTCTTACAAATTTATTGCCTGCGCCATTTAAGGGAGTATAAACAACACTTAAATTTTCAGTGTTGAAAATATCTTTTTCAATAGATTGATCTAAAACTTGATTTAAATAATTTTCGATAGTTTCTTCTTTTACATATTCAATCAAACCACTGTCTAAGGCTCTATCAAACTGTGTCTTCAAGACATCCTCAAACATATCGACTTTTAAAATTTCCTCATATGTTTTTTCTGCTTGCTCATCCGTCATTTGATATCCGTTTTTGTTGTAACACTTATAACCGTTATATTCAGACGGATTATGACTGGCAGTGATAATTATACCAGAAGTACAATTCTCTGCATTTACTGTATATGATAAAACTGGAGTGGGTACTAATTCTTTGAAAAACAAAACTTTTATTCCGTTAGCAGCTAAAATTTCAGCCGCTGTGCGTGCGAATAATTCAGAATTTATTCGAGAATCATATGCAATAGCTACCTTATTTTCGCTATATTCTTTTTTTAAATAATTGGCAAGCCCCTGAGTTACTGCTCCAACCGTAAAAATATTCATACGGTTTGTTCCAGCACCTATAATGCCACGAAGACCTGCCGTTCCAAATTCGATATTTTTATAAAATCTATCAAAAATTTCTTCTTCGTTTTTATCAATTTGCTTGAGTTGCGTATTTAGCTCTATATTGTTTATAGTTTTTTCAAGCCAAAGGTTATATAAATCTTGCTCTCTGTTCATATTTTACCTCCGTTATACCGTTGATACAATTTTAACAACCGTTCACGGCCTTTGTCAAACCAAAGTCTTGTAAATCTCCTTTATAGGTGCATATAATGTACGACAAAGGAGAGAAAAATGTTCGCAACAGTTAATAGTGTAGGTTTACTCGGATTAAATGCTTTTATAGTAAATGTTGAGATGGATTTGTCTAAAGGGTGTCCTCGTTTTGAAATTGTAGGTTTGCCAGATTCTTCTGTTTCAGAATCTAAAGAACGAGTTCGAGCGGCTATAAAAAATTCTGGTTATTCTTTTCCCATAAGCAGAATAACAGCCAATCTTGCTCCAGCAAAGTATAAAAAAGAGGGCTCTGTATACGATTTACCCATTTTAATAGCTATCTTACTCGCTTCACATCAATTAAATTTTATTACAAAAGATATAATTTTTCTTGGCGAAGTTTCGCTAAATGGCGAAGTCAAAGGTGTGCGTGGAGTTTTACCAATGGTTTTAGAGGCAAGAAAAAATAATTTCAAACAAATTTATATTCCCTTTGAAAATAGACTTGAAGCTTCTGTAATTGATGAAATAGAAATTTTTCCAGTAAAAAACATAAATGAATTAATCAATCATCTAAATGGCAAAGACAAAATACAACCTCTTACACCTCTGCCTTTCACGCCATCGATTAAATCAAAAAATGCACCTGATTTTTCAGATGTACATGGTCAATATAAAGCAAAGAGAGCTCTTGAAGTTGCTGCTTCTGGTGGACATAATTTACTTATGATTGGCCCGCCTGGTTCTGGAAAATCAATGCTCGCAAAGAGACTACCCACTATTTTAAGCGATATGACTTTTGATGAAGCTATTGAAACAACCAAAATATATTCCGTCGCAGGAGCTCTGCGTGCAGATACTCAGATTATTTTAACTCGTCCTTTTCGCAGTCCTCATCATACTATTTCTGCTGCTGGATTAGCTGGTGGAGGAAGTATACCAAAACCCGGAGAGCTCTCTCTTTCTCATAATGGCGTCTTATTTTTAGATGAATTACCTGAATTTTCTAAGTCTGCTATGGAAACTATGAGACAGCCGATTGAAGACAATAAAGTAGTTGTCAGTAGAGTATC
This sequence comes from Clostridia bacterium, assembly GCA_030532035.1. Classification (GTDB taxonomy): domain Bacteria; phylum Bacillota; class Clostridia; order Oscillospirales; family Acutalibacteraceae; genus JAUNLX01. Next base: position 33,607 of record JAUNLX010000002.1, read on the forward strand.
TGGTTCCTTTTGTTATCCATGTAATATAATGCTCGTTTGTGCAATGAATCCCTGTCCCTGCGGATATTTTGGGCACCCTACAAAAAATTGTTCCTGTCCACCGGGAGCACCCGCAAAATATCTTTCCAAAGTATCTGGTCCACTATTAGATAGAATAGATATACATTTAGAAGTCTTTCCAGTTAAATATGATGATTTAGAGCAAAAAATAAAGGAAGAATCTTCATCAGAAATAAAGAAAAGAGTAGACGCCGCCAAAGAAATTCAAAAGGAAAGATTTAAAAATCTTCCCTTTTCCTTTAATGCCAATATGGACATCAAAGCTTTAGATAAATTTTGTATTTTGACACCCAAAGCAAAGAAAATGCTGAAATTTTCTTTTGAAAAACTTTCGCTCTCGGCAAGAGCATATTCCAAAATTTTGAAAATTTCTCGAACGATAGCTGATATGGATAACAGTGAGATAATAGATGAAAAACATATTGCAGAAGCTATACAATATCGCTCACTTGATAGAAAATTTTGGAATAATGAATAATTAAAATAAAATTTAAATTTTGCAAAAAAACTGACCTCCTCAAGTTGATTTTTAGTTCAACTTTTGGAGGTCAGTACACAGTGTAGATTTTTTATATTAATCTTCACTACTTTCTTCTGATTCTTCGTGCTCTTCTTGCTCATCTGATGAGACAATTCTGGAAATGGAAATCAACCTATCTCCGTCATCAAGATTCATAATTTTTACACCCTTAGACGGTCTTGCAAAAGTACTTATCTGACTTACATTTATTCTTATAATAATTCCATTTTCTGACAAAGCCATAATTTCATCGTCTTCGTCGACAGTCTTTACTCCGGCAACTTTTCCATATTTTTCAGTTTTATAATTTATAAGACCTTTTCCACCTCTGCTTTGAAGTCTATAATTATCAATTTCACTTTTTCGTCCAAAACCAGTTTCACTGACAGTAAGCACTTTTGCATCTTCTCTCAATACTGAAGCTGCAATTACTTCATCATCTTTGTCTAAATCTATTGCCTTTACTCCACGAGCCGTTCTACCTATAACACGAGCATCTGTTTCTTTAAATCTAATAGATTTACCATTTCTTGTAGCAACAAAGATATGATTGTCTCCCGTTGTCAATTTAACATTAGTCAAAACATCGTCATCGTCTAAATTTATAGCAATGATTCCCGTTTTACGAATATTGTTATATTCATCTAAGCGACTTCTCTTTATAATTCCATTTTTCGTGAACATACAGAGATAGTGTTCTGAAATTTCAGTTTCAGGTGGAATTCTAAGCATCGTCGTTACTTTTTCTTCGGTATCCAGCATAAGTAAATTGACAATATTTGAACCTTTGCCAGTTCTCGAAGACTCTGGAACTTCGTATCCTTTAATTTTATATATTCTGCCTTTGTCCGTAAAGAAAAGAATGAAATCATGAGATGAGGCATTAAACATTGTATTCGTCACATCTTCTTCACGGTTTTTCACTCCAGTAATTCCTCTTCCGCCACGATTTTGAATTCTATAATTTTCAATACTTTGTCGTTTGATATAACCTTTATCAGTCAAAGTGAAAATGCACTCTTCTTCTGGAATTAAGTCTTCTATATCAACTTCTCCACTGACATTGAGAATTTCCGTTTTTCTTTCGTCGGCAAATTTCTCTCTAATTTCTAAAATTTCATCTTTTACAACGCCTAAAATTTTATTGTGATCAGCAAGTAGTGAATTATAGTATTCGATTTTTGCTTGAATATCTTTTAATTCATTTTCGAGCTTTTCTCTTTCAAGTCCCGTTAATTGTCCAAAAGTCATTTTCAAAATAGCAGAAGCTTGAAGCTCATCCAATTCAAAGGTCTCAATCAATCTAAGCTTTGCGGTTGGTTGATCGGGAGATTTTTTGATAAGCTCAATTACTTCATCTATATTTTGTAGAGCAATCAACAGACCATCTAAAATATGGGCTCTTTTTTCTGCTTTTTTGAGATTAAAAACAGTTCTGTTATAAATTATTTCAGCCTGAAAGTCTATATAGTGATTTAAAATTTGTTTTAAATTCAGAATTTCGGGAACTCCATTAACTAAAGCTAACATATTTACGCCAAAAGTAGTCTGCATCGCCGTTAAATCAAAGAGTTTATTCAAAACAACTTGTGGATTGGCATCTCTTTTCAAATCAATGATTACTTTCATTCCCTCTCTCGAAGTATAATCATTGATATTAGAAATTCCGTCTATTTTCTTATCTTTTACCAGTTGAGCAATATTTTTTATCAATCCAGCTTTATTTACTTGATAGGGAAGTTCTGAAATATCTATATAAAATCTTCCGTTGCTTTTTTCTTTAATTTCTGTTCTTGCGCGCATATAAATTTTACCTCTACCAGTGTGGTAAGCGGCTTTTATGCCAGAATATCCCATAATAAGTCCTGCTGTTGGGAAATCTGGACCCTTTATATACTGCATTAAATCTGAAATTTCAAGTTCGGGATTATCTATCAAAGCTGTAACAGCATCAATGGTTTCACCTAAATTATGAGGCGGAATATTGGTTGCCATTCCAACGGCAATACCCATAGACCCATTTACAAGCATATTTGGAAATCTTGAAGGCAAAACTGTAGGCTCTTTCAATCTATCATCATAGTTTCCTTGAAAAGCAACTGTTTCTTTGTCAATATCCGTGAGCATATGCATTGAAAGTTTGCTCATTTTAGATTCTGTATATCTGTATGCAGCGGGTGGATCTCCGTCAACAGAGCCAAAGTTTCCATGCCCATCTACCAAGGGATAGCGCATAGAAAAGTCTTGCGCCAACCTAACCATAGCGTCATATACAGAAGCATCTCCATGTGGATGGTATCTTCCCAAAACAGTTCCGACTGTATCTGCGCATTTTCTATATGCCTTATCTGGAAATAAGCCATTTTCGTACATGGTATATAAAATTCTACGATGTACGGGCTTAAATCCATCTCTGACATCTGGCAAAGCACGAGCAGTAATAACAGACATAGAATAATCTAAAAATGAGGTTCTCATTTCCCTGCTAATTTCAACATCAACTATATTTTTTTTCTCTAAGCTCATATTTTCCTCTTAAATATCCAAATTCTTTACACTTTTTGCATTTTTGTGAATAAAATCTCGTCGTGGCTCTACTTTATCTCCCATTAAAATAGAAAATGTTTCGTCGGCATAAGCGGCATCTTCAAGCATTACACGAAGCATTGTTCGATTTTCAGGGTCCATAGTTGTTTCCCAAAGTTGAGAACTATCCATTTCTCCAAGACCTTTATATCGCTGTATTTCATAGCCATTGGGAAATTCATTTTTTGCAATTTCATCTCTTTCTTCATCTGAAAAAGCATATGCTTGTTTTTTACCTTTATATATTTTATATAACGGCGGTTGTGCAATATATACATGTCCGTTGTCTATAAGTGGGCGCATATATCTAAAAAAGAAAGTAAGAAGTAGTGTTCTTATATGTGCTCCGTCAACATCGGCGTCCGCCATTATTACAATTTTATGATAGCGAAGTTTAGACAAATCAAAATCTTTGCCAATGCCTGTGCCTAAAGCAGTTACTATCGGCATTAATTTATCATTTCCTATAACTCTATCTAATCTGGCTTTTTCAACATTTAGCATTTTACCCCAAAGTGCTAAAATCGCCTGTGTTTTTCTATCTCTACCTAATTTTGCCGAACCACCCGCAGAATCTCCCTCGACTATGAAGATTTCTGTATTTTTAGGGTCTCTATCTGTACAGTCAGCAAGTTTTCCAGGCAGAGAATTTGATTCTAAAGCATTTTGTCTTCTTACTAAATCACGAGCTTTTCGAGCAGCTTCTCTTGCCCTTGAAGCATCTAAAGCTTTTGATAATATTGATTTTGCCTGTTCGGGATTTTCATCGAAAAAGTCCATCAATTTATCATAGGTAATTTTTGAAACAATGGATGTCATTTCTGTATTACCTAATTTTCCTTTAGTCTGACCTTCAAACTGAGCGTCTGTCAATTTAACATTTACAATAGCAGTCAAACCTTCACGAACATCTTCTCCGGCAAGATTTTTGTCATTTTCTTTTATTAAATTATATTTTCTGCCATAATCGTTAAAAACTCTTGTCAAAGCATTTTTGAATCCATTTTCATGAGTTCCGCCATCTATGGTTCTTACATTGTTGGCAAAACTGAAAATAATTTCGTTGAAGCTTTCATTGTACATAAGAGCAACTTCAACTTCTTTGTTATCAATCGTCTTTTCATAGTAAATAGGAGTTTCGTGCAAAGTATTTAGTCCACGAACTTTATTTAAATATTCTACGAAAGAGCTTATTCCTCCCTCATAGCAAAATTCTTCGTAATAATCTTCTTTATTTTCCCTTGAATCTTTTAATGTTATTGTGAGTCCAGCATTTAAAAAAGCTTGTTCACGCAATCTTTTTTTGAGCGTTTCAACATCAAATTCAAGTGTATCTTTGAAAATTTCGGGATCAGGTTTAAATCTAATTTTCGTTCCAGTTTTTTCTGTTTCTCCGATTACTTCTACATCGCTCTTTTGTTTACCTCTTGAAAAAGTTTGTGAATATATTTTTCCATTTTGATAAACTTCAACTTCTAGCCATTCTGAAAGTGCATTTACAACAGAAACACCAACACCATGAAGACCTCCAGATACTTTGTATCCTTTGCCTCCAAATTTTCCTCCAGCATGTAAAACCGTTAAAACTACTGTTATAGTAGATTGTCCCGTTTTTTCATTTATGCCTGCCGGAATTCCTCTTCCGTTATCTTCAACTTCAACAATATTTCCGTCTAAAACATTTACATTTATATGTGTACAATAACCAGCTAAAGCTTCGTCTATTGAGTTATCTACAATTTCATAAACTAAATGATGTAAACCACCTGGACCTGTTGTTCCTATGTACATTCCAGGTCTTTTTCTTACTGCTTCTAAGCCCTCTAAAACCTGAATTTGACTTGCGTCATAGGTTTCTTCGACTTTGGTATTCATCTTTTCTTCGTTATTCACTTATATATCCTCCGAAATTCGATTTTTCTGAAATTCTTTTTGAAAGTGTTGCTGTCATTCCTGTGGATAGGACAATTTTTTGTTGTTTTTCCTTGTTGTCGCTTTTACAAACTATAAATGATTTCGGCAAATCTAAGATTACACTTTCAACTTCATTATTATCTTCCGCTCTTTTCAAAAAATTTCTTGTGTTTTTTGATATAGAAGCAGAATCTAAGTCAAAAATTCCTATTATTTCTTCATCTGAAATAACTGTTTTATTTCCTAAAAAGAGGTACAAATTTTCCCCTCCTCTATTTTAACTATATTTGACGCATATTTTTTCAATTCTTCTGTAAGCTCACAACAAGTTAAGAAAATTTGTGTTTTGTCTATTTTAGTTAAAATATAATTCTGTCTGGATAAATCTAATTCAGATAAAACATCATCCAGCAAAACCATTGGTTTTCTCTTTGTCTTTTCATAAATTAACTGTGCTTCTCCCAGTTTAAGAGATATAGCTCCACATCTTTGTTGTCCTTGAGAACCAAAATCTTTAGCATTTTTGTTGTCTATAATAAAATCAAAATCATCTCTATGAGGACCTATGCTCGTATTGCCAGTTTCCACATCATAATTTAAATTTCTTTTTAATTCTCTCTCAAAATTTTTTCTTATCTCTTCTTCTGTCATTGATATATCAAAATAATCTGATTTTATTTCTATACTTGCTTTTTCGTTTCCCTCGGATAAATCACTGTAAATTTCTTCTACTTTATCCGCAACATCTTTTATATATTCTTTTCGCTGATAAGAAATAACGGAACCAACTTTTGCTATTTTTTCATCCCAAATTTCAAGCATATCAAATAAATCTGTATGATATTTTATATCTTTTAAGAGAGCGTTTCTCTGTTTTATTAAATTATCATAAAAACTTACATATTTTCCGTATGTATTTGAAATTTGAATGATTGCCTCATCTAAATATTTTCTTCTATTTACTGGTCCGCCCTTTATTATCGACAATTCATTGGGAGAAAAACAAACAGCTAAAATTTTGCCATTTAATTTTCTAACTGATTCTAATTTAACTTCATTTAATTTAACTGTCTTTTTTTCAGAAAATACAATAGAAGCTTTTTGCAATCTTTCATCTTCAAAAAAATCAATTTCTATTTTTGCAAAATCTTCATCAAATTTAATTAAATTTTGATCTTTTGATCCCCTAAAAGACTTATTTCCCGAAAAAAGCCAAATAGCTTCCAATAAATTAGTCTTTCCCTGAGCATTTTCTCCGTAAATTATATTTACAGCTTCAGACGGAATCAATTCTTCATTTTTTATATTTCTAAAATTTTTGAGTTTTAGTTTTTTTAAAATCAAATTTTTCCCTTAATTTTTTAAACGAACAGGCATTACTAAATACATAAAGTCACTATCTTCAACATTTTCAATAACAATTGGTCTTGATGGTCCACTCAAAGAAATTTTCACATCTTCTGTTTCACAAGCTTTGAGTGCGTCTAAGATAAGCCTGTTATTAAATCCTATTACTATTCTTTCTCCTTGAATATCGGCATTTACAATATCATTTGCAGTTCCAATTTGAGTTGTAGAAGAAATTCTTATTGAATCATCATTGAAAATACATTTGATAGATGTCTTTAGTCTATCGATTATGACTAAAGCTGTTCTTTCAATGCTTCCTATCAAGTTTTGCACATTTATTTTCGCAACTGTGGAATATTCTTTAGGTACAGCTGCTTTATAATTTAAAAATTCTCCCTCTAAAAGTCTAGAAATAACGGTATAATTTCCAACTTCAAAAATTATATGTCTTTTTGCTATATTAAATTCTGTTTCTTCAGCTTCTTGAGATAATTTCATTATTTCATGGAGAGTTTTTGCAGGAACAACGAACTCTAATTTTTCGCCGTCATAATCTATTTCAGATTTTTTGATTGCTATTCTAAAACCATCTACTCCAATTACTGTTATTTCGTTGTTTTCTATCTCAAATTTTAATCCTGTATGTACAAGCTTAGATTCACTTACAGCAACTGAGAATATAGTTTTTCTAATCAAATCTGATAAAATTTCACTTTTAATTTTTATGAGAGTTCCACCACTCACTGACGGAAGTTCAGGATAATCCGATGGATCAAGACCAATTATTTTATATTCGATAGAACCACTTTTTATAACACATCTAAGTCTCTCATCACTTTCGATACTAACAGTCTCATTTGGTATTTTTTTTAATATTTCACATAGAAGTCTTGCATTTATTATTATTTTTCCTTCTTCTTCTACTGTAGCATCTATATCTGTAGTCATTCCGGTTTCTAAATCATATCCGGTTAAAAGAATTTTTCCATCTCTTGCTTCAAATAAAATGCCCTCTAAAGCCGGAATTGTAGTTTTAGAAGAAACTATTCTTTGAACATTTTGGCAAATTTCACTTAATTTATAAGTATTGCATTGTACTTTCATGATATATCCTCCATTTTTATCTTTTTAATAAGATAGAAATAAATATTTTTATTAGTAATAGTAGATTATGTTAATAATGTCAAAAAAGAGATTTTTGTTAGCATTCAAAACGAAAAAAGCAAATTTTTTCTTGTTAAATGCTGTTGGAATTTTTGTTAGTAATGTGAGTTATTTTTTCTCTTTTAGAAATTGTGGAAAAAACAAATGTTAAATGTGAAATATTTGTTTAATAACTTATGTTGTCATTTATATTATTAATTATATTTTGAATCTTATTTTTTTCAGAAATATTATTTTCCATTTCTTCTTCAGTTTTCTTTATGTTATATAAAACTGTTGTATGATGTTTATTTCCCAACTCTTCTCCTATTTTTTTTACGGGAAGAGAGGTAATTTCTCTGATTATATACATTGCAGCTCTACGAGCTTGTGTTATTTCTGCATTTTTCTTATCAGATTTTATATTTTCTACAGTAACACCATAGGTTCTTGCAACTTCTTGCAAAATTTTTTCGATAGTTACTGGGATAGGTTGATTGTCTGACTGAATATCTTTTATAGCTTTTTGAGCAACTAAAATTGACGGTTTATGGTCATCAATTATGTAATATGCATTTATTTTCTTTACTGCGCCTTCTAACTGTCTTATATTTTGTTTGATTTTTTCAGCTACAAAACGGACAACTTCATCATTTAAATCTAAATTTAATAAATCGGCTTTTTTCTTAATTATAGCCATTCTTGTCTCTAAATCTGGTGGTTGAATATCGGCTAAAAGACCACTTTCAAATCTACTTTTCATTCTCTCATTCAGAATGTTTATTTCTTTTGGTGGACGATCTGATGCCAAAACAACCTGTTTATTTTCTTCTGTTAAGGTATTAAAAGTATTAAAAAATTCTTCTTCTGTTTGGATTTTTCCTCCGATAAATTGAATATCATCTACCAAGAGGACATCTATAGTTCTATATTTATCATGGAATTCCTTCATCTTTTTTATTGCGAGTGCATGTACAAGTTCATTTGTGAATTTTTCTGCACTAATATATATAATTTTTACATCTGGATTAGAAGCTCTGATTTCATTTGCAATAGCTTTCAATAAATGTGTTTTGCCCAAACCCGAATGACCATATATAAACAAAGGGTTATAAGCAAAGCCCGGAGAAGAAGAGACAGCTTTAGCTGCCGCATAGGCTAAGTGGTTAGAAGAACCCTCAACATAATTTTCAAAAGTTAACTCCGAGTTATTATTTGATTTATGTTCCTTTTTTTCTAAGGAATCGATATCTGGTGTTTCAGAATTATCTTCATTTACAAATTTTATTTTTATATCAAATCCCAAAACATTTTCAATAGCCTCATGCAATAAATATCCAAATTTATTTTTAACGATACCTTGTTTGAACTCAGATAATTCAATTACTAATTCATTGTCATTAAATTCCCTGAGTTTCATAGGCTCCAACCAGAGTTTATAAATCGTATCGTTTTTTACATTTTCTCTGCAATATTTTTTGATTAGGCTGAAAGCTTCATCAAATGAATCCATGAATTTTTCTCCTCTTTATTAAAAAAAAATACCGTTTTAACAACCATAACAGCATGTTTGAATTTTACCATAAAATCAGTAAATTTACAACAAATTATTGACAATAAAGGCAAGCTTATTATATAATAACTGCCTATGGGAAATAGAAGATTTATCCCGATTTATAAAATGAAAAAATGGAGGGGTGAAATATGAAAAGAACATTCCAACCAAAAAAGAGACAGAGAAACAAAGTACATGGTTTCAGACAGAGAATGAAAACAAGAAATGGAAGAAAAATTCTGTCCTTGAGAAGAGCAAAAAACAGAAAAAGTTTAACAGTTTAACGGTGTGAAGAATGAAAGATTTTGCCGAAATAGAGAGAATTAAAGAAAATTGGCAATTTCGCAGGCTTTATTCAAGAGGAAAAAAGATTGTTACTTCCTCACTCATTATTTATTATTCTGAGAATAAATCAGACACTTGTTGCTTAGGAATCACGACTGGCAAGAAAATTGGAAATGCAGTAAATCGAAACAGAGCTAAAAGAAAAATAAAAGAAGCTTTTACTGCCGTTTATAAAAACAATAAAGAGAAAATGAAAGGCCACTCCTTTGTTTTAGTGGCAAGAGTAAAAACCAAAAATTTAAAAAGTCATGAACTGCAAGCGGTTCTCGAAACAGAACTCAAAAAAACCGCTATTATATAGAACAAGATAAAATGAAAAAATTATTTATTTATCTTATAAAATTTTATAGAAAAAATATATCTCCCTTAAAGCCACCGACTTGTAAATTTACTCCTACATGCTCAGTTTATGCAATAACGGTAATCGATCGTTTTGGTGCTTTTAAGGGTTTTTTTCTTGCTTTGTGGCGAATAATAAGATGTAGCCCTCTTACTGCGGGAGGATATGATCCGCCGCCCAAAAAGTATAACGAGTACTATTAATTTGGAGGATATTTATGTTAAATAGGATATATGATTGGTTTTCATATCCCTTTGGTATGTTGCTTGGCTTTTTATATGATTTATTTAATTCTAATTATGGCTGGGCACTTATCGTATTTACTTTGTTTGCAAAACTTATATTAGTTCCCGCAGCAATAAAACAAGAAAAATCGAAAGCTAAGGGAATGCGTTCTCAGGCAAAAATTGCGAAAATAAGAAAAAAATTTGCCGGAGACCAACAAAAATTAAACGAAGAATTACAAAAATTTTATCAAGAAGAGGGATTTTCTTCTATGTCTGGAGGTTGTGGCACCTTGCTTTTACAATTTCCAATTATTATTGGATTGTATGGAGCAATCTACAAGCCTCTCAGTTATATACTTAGACTTACAAAAGAAGAAATTGCTATTTTGTCGGAAACTTTAAAAGGTTTGGCAAAATCAGGACTCGGTCAAAATATGAGATTCGAAGAAATGAATATTTTGGCAAATATAGAGAATATAAAAGCTGCAAATCCCAATATTTCACAGACGATTATACAAAAAATAAATAATTTTGATTTTACTGCCTTTGGATTAAATTTGGCAGTAGTTCCCAAAGATGCGGTAAAGACCGGGGATTATTTTATGCTTATAATTCCTGTTTTATCTATGGTTTTTTCTTTGATTTTAGCAATATATTCTTTAATTAATCAAAGAAAAACAAATCCTCAAATGTCAAAGAATCCAGCTGCAATTGGAATGTTATTTTTCTCAACATTTATTTCCTTTTTTATGGCTTATAATTTCCCCATTGGAATTGGAATTTATTGGACTGCAAACAGCCTTTTACAACTTATACAGACGGTTATTTTAGGTTATATCTATAGTCCAGAAAAAGTCATGGCAAAGTTAATGATTGATGAGACAAACGAAAGAATGAGTAAAGAAACTACAATGAAAGGAAGAAGAAATGATTCATGAACAAATAGCAACAGCTGAAACGATAGAAGAAGCGCAAAAAATGGCTGTTAATGCATTGAATGCTCCCATTACTGAAGAGATAAAAATAGAAGTTTTGGAAATGCCGAAGAAAAAAACTTTTGGCCTTTTTGGCGGAGCGCCTGCAAAAGTAAGAGCATATTATGAAACAGAAGATGTAAATGAAAAAGAGGTTAGCACAGCTACTTTTGATAGAGAAAAGAAACCTAATAATAAAAAAGTAAATAGAACGGATAAAAAACAAAACAAAAAAACAAAAGAAGTTTTTTCTGCTACTGAAAAAACTGAAATAAAAAAACAAGATGTTCCAAAAGAAGTTGCAGAAACATATGATTATTTTGAAAAAATCATAGTAATGATGGGTGTTTCAGAACCGAACATCAAGATTTTAAAAAGAGAAGAAAACGAGTATTATTTTAATATAGATAATGAAGAATATCACAGCTTTATAATTGGCAGGAGAGGCGAAACTGTGGACGCTCTTCAATATTTACTCAGACTTAAATCTTCTAATATTTCTCGTATGCAAGATGATGATAAATTTAAGATTTATCTCAATGTAGGAGATTACAGACAAAGAAGAGAAAATACTTTGATTGATTTAGCAAAAAGAAGTGCTTCTAAAGCAAAAAGATATAATAGGAAGATTATTTTAAATCCGATGAATCCATATGACAGAAGAATAATACATACTACAGTTTCTGAAATTGATGGAGTGGATTCACATTCCGTGGGTCATCGTTCGCAGAGAAAAGTTGTTATTACACCTCAAAACAATATGGGGGAAGAAAAGGTTGAATCACCTAAAGTAAAATCGGCTGATTTACCGAAATCAAAATATGAAAGCAATGAAACTTCTCTTTATGGAAAAATTGACATATAAGATTTTATGATAAATAAAAGGCATAACTCAAATTTTGAGTTATGCCTTTTTTATAAATATTTTTTATTGTAATATGGTTTTTTTCATAAATGGTTGTAAAACTTCGGGTATGGTCACAGAACCATCGCTATTTTGAAAATTTTCTAAAATAGCTGCCACTGTTCTGCCAACAGCAACTCCAGAGCCATTGAGAGTATGCACTAATTCTGGTTTAGCTTTATCATCTCTTTTAAATCGAATATTTGCTCTGCGTGCTTGGAAGTCTTCGAAATTAGAGCAAGAGGAAATTTCAACATATCTATTGTAAGAAGGCATCCAAACTTCTATATCAAAAGTTTTTGCCGACGAAAAACCAAGATCTCCAGTAGAAAGCGCAACTACACGATATGGAAGATTTAATAATTGGAGAACTTTTTCTGCTTCATTTAACAAATTATCTAATTCTTGATATGAATCTTCCGGCCTTACAAATTCTACCAATTCTACTTTGTTAAATTGATGTTGACGAATCAAGCCGCGAGTATCTCTTCCGGCACTTCCGGCTTCTGCTCTAAAACAAGCAGAATAAGCACAGTATTTTATAGGTTTTTCTAATTCTGACAAAATATCATCTCTGTGCATATTAGTCACTGGAACTTCTGCTGTTGGAATCAAAAACATATCGTCTGTTGTCTTATATGCGTCCTCTTCAAACTTTGGCAGTTGTCCTGTACCCGTCATTGAAGTTCTATTTACAAGAAAAGGAGGTAAAACTTCTGTATAACCATTCTCTGTATGTACGTCTAAAAAGAAATTTATTATAGCTCTCTCTAAACGAGCTCCATCTCCTTTATAAAAATGGTATCTTGTACCGGAAACTTTCGCTGCAGTTTCTGGATCTAAAATTCCTAAATCTTTTCCCAAATCCCAGTGTGCCTTTGGTTCAAAGTCGAATTGTTTGGACTGTCCATATTTTTTTACCTCAACATTTTCGGAATCATCTTTTCCAACTGGAACAGAATTATGAGATATATTGGGAATATATAAAATTATATTTTTAATTTTTTCTTCTATCTGAGATAAATCATTTTCATCTTTTTTTATCTGATCTTTCAATTCCGCCATTTGTTTGAAAATATCGGCAGTGTCTTCTCCATTTTTCTTTTTTAATGGAATTTCTTTACTGATTTTATTTTGCTTTGCACGCAAAGTTTCTTTTTTTTGTAAAATCATTCTTCTTTCTTCATCTAAGGAAAGTAAAGCATCTATTTCCTTTGATAAATTTGCGTTACGATTTTCAAGTGCTTTTTTTATTTGTTGTGGATTTTCACGAATTCTTTTTATATCCAACATTTTAATTCCCTCTATTTATTATTTTAATTATTTTTTCTAAATCGTCTTTGTCATAAAATTCAATTTCCATGACTCCGCCTTTTTTCTTCTTTTTTATATTTATCTCTCTACCAAAAAGCTCTCTCAACGAAAAAGCAACTTCATCATAATATACGGGACGAGATTGCATTTTTCGCTTTCTGTGTGACTTTTGTTTTGCTTTTTTTTCAACCTCTCGAACGCTTAATTTGTTTTTTACAATTAGATCTGCTAATTCATCTCGATAATTTGTATCATTTATTGAAAGCAGAGCACGAGCGTGGCCAGCTGAAAGTTTGCCGCTCTTTAAATAGTTTAGAATTTTTTCAGATAAATTTAAAAGACGAAGAGAATTTGCAACAGCAGGACGAGATTTTGAAATTTTTCCAGCAACTTCTTCTTGTGTCAAATCGTAACGGTCCATTAAAAGTTTAATTCCTTGAGCTTCTTCAACGGCATTTAAGTCTTCTCTCTGTAAATTTTCAATGAGAGCAATTTCCATGGCGTCTCTGTCGCTCATTTCTTTTATAATTACAGGAACTTCAGTAAGCTTAGACAAGTGAGCCGCCCGAAATCTTCGTTCTCCCGCAATTAATTGATAACGATTGCCCATGGGTCTGACTAACAGGGGCTGCAAAACGCCCTTCTCTTTAATGCTCTCTGCCAGTTCAGCGAGTGCAATTTCGTCGAAAGTCTTTCGAGGTTGCTCTGGGTTTATATCAATTTTAGATAATGCCAGAGAATCAGAATTTAATTTTATATTTTCGTCAGCATTATTTTCATTGAAAAGAGCTTCCAAGCCTTTTCCCAAACCTTTTTTTAAAGCCATATTTACCTCTCTATTTATTGTTTTTTATAAACTCTTTAGCTAATTTTCTATATGAATCCGCCCCACTGGAAGAAGAATCATAAGCGCCTATTGGCATACCAAATGAGGGAGCTTCTGAAAGGCGAACATTTCGAGGAATAACGGTTGCAAAAACTTTCTTTGGAAAAAATCTTTTGACTTCTTCAACTACCATTCTGGTTAAATTCAATCTGCTATCGTACATTGTCAGCAAAACGCCTTCAAGGTCTAAATCTGAATTATATAATTTTTTAACTGTTCTGACAGTTGCCATAAGCTGAGACAAGCCCTCTAAAGCGTAATATTCACATTGGATAGGAACCATAAAACTGTCAGAAGATGTCAGGGCATTCAAAGTGATTAAACCCAAGGACGGTGGACAATCTAAAAAAATAAAATCAAATTGTTCCCTAATTTTAGAAAGACCAATTTTAAGTCGAGCTTCACGCTTTTTCATATCGACAAGCTCGAGTTCTGCACCAGCCAAATTCATATCTGCGGGCAAAAGAAAAAGATTTTTAAATTTTGTAGGTTGTATAATTTTTGAAACATCTTCTTCTCCCATGAGTAAATCGTACGAAGAAAAAGTCAAATCTTTTTTGCTAAAACCAAGCCCACTGGTTGAATTGCCCTGTGGATCTATGTCGACTAATAATATTTTTTTGCCGAGTTCTCCTAAGGCAGCCGACAAATTAACTGCAGTTGTAGTTTTGCCGACACCACCTTTTTGATTGACGATAGAAATAATTTTGTTCATTGAATACTCTTTCTGATAAATATTTAATTGGTTTTTTTGTAAATACTTAAAGATTATAACATATAAAAAACGCAAATTAAATTGTTTCATGTGAAACATTTCAATCTGCGAAGTCAAATTTTTGTTTATAAAGGAGATTTTTTTATTTTTGAATATGCTCGAGGATATTTAGTTGGCGAATCTTTAATTTTGTTGATAATTATGAGATTTCTTTGCCCAATTTCTGTTAAATCAAAGGAAGCTCTTTCCACAGTTTTACCACCCAATAAGGAAATTGCCTTTTTACTATCAATAAGTTCTTTCTCTGCGTCTGGCCCTTTATAAGCTATAAAAGTTCCCTGTATTTTGACTAAGGGTAGAGCGAGTTCAGAAAGTATATTTAATGGAGCAACGGCACGAGAAACGACATAATCAAATTCATTTCTATTCTTTGTAGCATAATCTTCAGCGCGGGCATGAATAATTTTTCCCGATAAATCTAATTCATCTAAGAAGTATTGAACGCAATTTAGCTTTTTTAAGGTTGAATCTAAAAAAGAAATTTGCAAATCTGGTCTGAGTATAAGAAGTGGAAGTCCTGGAAAACCTCCACCTGTGCCTAAATCTAATACAGAGCTTCCTTTGTTGAGGTCTAAAGCTCTAAATAATAGCAGGCTATCTATAATATGTTTGAATAATATCTGATCAGGCTCTGTTATTGCAGTTAAATTTATTTTTTTATTTGTCTCTATTATTAGCGAAATTAAATTTTCAAATTTTTCGGCTTGTGAGTTTGAAATTTCTAAATGAAGAGAATTTTGAAAGGCTTTAATTATATCATCCCTCATTATTCATTCTCCTCATTTTTTCAAAATAAACGATAAGAACATTTATATCTGCAGGTGTAACTCCAGAAATTCTGCCCGCTTGACCGATATTTAGAGGTCTAATCTTATTTAATTTTTCAACAGCTTCCAGTCGTAAATTGGTTATATCTTCATAATTTATATTTTCTGGAATTTTCATATTTTCAAGTCTTCTCATTTGTGCAATTCGAGAAGACTCTCTTTTGAGATAACCCTCATATTTAATATTTATATCAATTTGTTGTTGCACTTCGTCTGGCAATTCTGGTCTATTTGGATCAAATGGTGCTAAAAGAGAATAATTGAGTTCTGGTCGCTTGATGGCATCATATAATCTCAATCCGCTTTTAAGGGGGTCTGTTCCACGTGAAACAAAAAAGTCATTTATTTCTTTTTTTGGAGACAACATAACTGATTTTAAGCGTTTAGTTTCTCTTTCAATTAGCTCTTTTTTCTTTAATAACAACTCGTAAGAATCGTCATCTATCAAACCAAGTTGATGTCCTATTGGCATAAGGCGAAAATCAGCATTATCCTGCCTTAAAACCAATCTATATTCAGAGCGAGAAGTCATCATTCTATATGGATCCATACAACCTTCGGTTACTAAATCATCAATTAAGGTTCCAATGTATGAACTTGCCCGATCTAAAATTAAAGGCTCTTTACCTGAAAGCTTGAGTGCGGCATTTACTCCCGCAACAAAGCCTTGTACAGCAGCTTCTTCGTAACCACTCGAGCCATTAAATTGTCCGGCGCCGTAGAGTCCGGGATAATCTAAAAATTCTAATGTGGGTTTCAAACTCAAAGGGTCGACGCAGTCATACTCTATAGCATATGCAGGTCGCATAACTTCAGCATTTTCCAAACCGGGAATCGTTCTAAGTGCCTGCAGTTGAACGTCTTCAGGCAAAGATGAAGAAAATCCTTGAATATACATTTCCTCTGTATTCAGACCACAGGGTTCTATAAATAATTGATGTCTTTTTTTATTTGAAAATCTAACAATTTTATCTTCTATAGACGGACAATATCTTGCTCCTATTCCCTCGATTTTTCCAGAGTACATAGGGGAACGATCCAAATTGTTTAGAATAATCTTTTTTGTATCGTCATTAGTATAAGTCAAATGACAGACAACTTTGTTTGGAGAAGGCTCTTTTGTACGAAAAGAAAATTTAACAGAATCTTTGTCTCCTTTTTGGACTTCAAGATTTGTAAAGTCAATAGAGCGACGGTTTACTCTTGGCGGTGTTCCAGTTTTGAATCTGCGAAGAGGTAGATTTAATTTTTTTAAAGCACTTGATAGTTCTGTTGCTGCAAATAATCCGTCGGGACCACTGTCAATAGATACATCGCCGACATAAATTTTTCCACTCAAATAAGTTCCAGTTGCAATAATCACTGCTTTTGCAAGATACAGAGCCTCATATTTAGTCTTTAAATACCAATAACCATCTTCAAAGAAAAGATCAACAATTTCTGCCTGTTTTAAAAACAAATTTTCTTGTTTTTCTAAAACATTCTTCATATATTCCGAATATTTTCTGCGATCTTCTTGAGCTCTTGCAGAATGAATAGCGGGTCCTTTACCTAAATTGAGCGTTCTTCCCTGTAAAAGACAGGCATCAGCTGCCTTACCCATTTCGCCACCTAAAGCGTCTAATTCTTTTACAAGATGACCTTTTGAACTTCCACCAATTGATGGATTGCAGGGCATATTTCCGACACAGTCCAAATTCGTTGTAAATACTACAGTTTTTTTACCCATACGACAAGCTGCAAGCGATGCCTCAATTCCGGCATGACCTGCACCTATAACAGCAATATCAAATTTATCATATATAAATTTACTCATTATTTTCCCACGCAAAATTCATTAAAAATTTCATCAACTACAGCTTTTGTAGCCTTTTCTCCTTTAAGTTCTAAAAGAGAGTCAATTGCCATATCTACCGAGAGATGAATAGCGTCAATTGAAAGACCAAAATTAAAAGCTGAAATTGCTTCATCTAAATATTCTATCGCCTTTGTCAAGTTTTCTCTTTGTCTTTCATTTACTAAAAAAGCAGCAGAGGGATCGAAATCATTAGTCTTTAGAAGTTTAGAGAGAGCTTTTTCAAAAGAATCAAGTCCTGTTTTTTCTTTTGCTGAAATTAAAATGGGGTTAAAGTCTTTTAGCTTTTCTATGTCGATTTTCATTCCCAAATCAGTTTTATTTATTATTGTTAAAACGGTTTTTCCCTTGCAAAGCTCAAGAATTTTTAAATCTTCTTCATTTAATTTGTCGGAGCCGTCAAATATAGATATTATAAGTTCGGAAGACTCTATTTTTTTAACAGTAGCTTGAATGCCAATACTTTCAACAGGGTCGGAGCTATCTCTTATACCAGCTGTATCAGCAATTATAAGTGGAATGTCTCCAACCATTATTCTGTCTTCTACTATATCACGCGTCGTGCCAGGAATATCAGTGATTATAGACCTTTCATATCCGCTTAGTAAATTCATTAAAGTAGATTTACCAACATTTGGTTTTCCTATAATAACAGCATGTATTCCGTCTTGTATAATTTTTCCGCTGTCATAATTTTTCTTGATTTTTTTTAATGCAGAAGAGACTTCAGAAATAGTTTTTATAATTTCTTCGTCAGCTAAATCCGGTAAATCTTCATCGGGATAATCAACATAAGCACCGATAGAAGCAGAGAGATGAGTTAAAATTTTATTATTTTCATCTATTTCTTTAGCGACATTTCCATTTAATGTTTGAAAGGCTGCATGAGCAACCGAAACAGAACTTGCATTGATTAAAGTCATTAGAGCTTCGGCTTTTTCAAGCGAAAGTCTACCATTTACATAGGCTCTTTTTGAAAACTCTCCACGCTGTGCAAGAGTTGCTCCAGAATTAATAAGTAAAGAAACAATTTCTTTTAATAAAACAACACTGCCATGACAAGAAAATTCAACGACATCTTCACCAGTGTAACTGTTTCCATCTTTAAAAACAGTCGCTATGACTTTATCAATTTTTTGACCATTCTTAATTATATATCCCAAAGAAGATTCATAACCTTGCAGTGAAGAGAGTGGTTTCTCTGAAACAGCCAAGAAAACTTTATCGGCAATTTCAATGGCCTGTGGACCGGAAAGCCGAATTACGCCAATACCTGCAGGTGCAAGAGCTGTTGATATAGCTACTATTGTTGAATTCATATTTTGCCTCACGAAATTTTATTTGACAGGGCAAATTGCAAGACTTGATTTGCAACTGGAACAGCACTTGCATACCCTGATACACCTTCATTTTGTAACACAACGACAATCGCCAAAGGAAGATCTTGTCTTTTTGAATATCCGACAAATAGCGAATGTGGTTTGTCGTTTGCGACTTCAGCAGTTCCCGTCTTTCCTGCCATTAAAAGATCAGGTAGTCGTCGATCTTTATAAAATTCAATAACATTTGTGCGGAGCATCATATCTAAAGTAGAGGCTACATTTGCGTCTAACATTTTTAAATTTTGTAATTTAGGAGCTCTGCTATCTTTTATTATTGTTGGTGCCACAGCAGTACCGTTATTTGCTATGGCGGACATTATCAAGCAGAGATGACAAGGATTAGCTAAAGTTGTATATTGACCGATGCCAGCCCAAGCTCTATCTATAGGATAGGCGTTAGATAAATCAAATTTACTTTTCGCAACTGGAATACCATTGACATAAATCCTTTTATTGAAATAAAGTTCTTCTGCCGTTTTCGTCAGTTGTTCATTGCCCAATTCTACTGCAAGACCAGCATAAGCAGTATTGCACGAACGGCTAAAAGCTCTCTGAAAATCTACATTACCATGAACAGCATTACAATTTACATAACTACCTTTATGAAGAGTATAGCGACCTCTACAATCAAAAGAGCGATCGTCTATATCTTGGATATTTTCCAAAACGGAAGCGGTTGTAACTGTTTTAAAGGTAGAACCTGGAGTAAATACACCTGATAAAAATCTGTTGATGTATATTCCCTCATATTTGCCAGTTTCATCCAGATTGAGATCATAGGGGGGATTTTCAGGATCAAAGGTTGGTGTCGATACCATGCAAAGAATTTCGCCAGTTTTGTAATTTATAATACCAACAGTACCCTTATTTTTACCCAAAGCTTTCAAGGCTTCATTTGACAAAGCAGCGTCAATGGTGAGTGTTAAATCGTGCTCACCACCGTCTTTTTTCAATTTATAAATACCGTTAATATAGTCATATCCTATGAGTTGAGGTTTGAATGCAGTATGAGCACCAGTTGCTATAAAACCTTTTGAATCTCCAACGGCATGTAGAGTAGATTTTCGTGTTGTAGGATCGGAAGAATACATCCTTTTTCCGTTTTTTGTTTCGGCTAAGACTTTTCCCTGCCTATCGTAAATGGTACCAGCGGAGACAAATTCTCCGTTGACATATAAATGATTATTTAATTTTAATGTTGCCCATCTTTTAGAATTTTGTGTTAATGTGACGCCTAAAAAGATGACGCCTACCATAAATAATATAATTAAGACGGAGAGCCATTTTGAACGATTAGAAATTCTATGCATTTGACATCTTCTTTCTGATTTCTGAAATATCTCGAAGCCAAGTTCTGTTATCGGCGGCTTTAATAAAAGCGAGCAACCCCCAACAGGAAATTGTACTTGAACCACCACGACTGACAAAAGGCAGGGTAACGCCCGTCATTGGAAGAAGATCGGTTACGCCAAAAACATTTAGAGAAACTTGAAACAAAAGCAAAAAACCAGCGCTACAACAAGCTATGGTATAAAAAGAAGAGCGAGCGCCGTTTGCGTTTCGGACAGAATGTATTGCGATAACAACAAAGCAGAATAATATTGTAAATCCGATTAAGATTCCAAATTCTTCACAGACAAGGGCGAAAATTAAATCTTCTGCAGCGGCAAAAATATTTCTCAATTTTCCGTTTCCGATACCTAAACCGAGTAAACCGCCACTCGCTGAATATATAAGAGAACGAGTTTGCTGATACCCTCCTGAGTGTGGATATTCCCAAATATGACGGTAAACTGCAAATCGACGCATTACATAGTCCGATCTCACTAAAACAACTAAAGCGGCACCTAAAGCGGCGGATAAACAAATGAAAATAATAGTTCGAATATCTCCAGAGCGAAGAAAGGCCAAAACAACAAAGGTAAAAAAGAAGATAAGAGCGGTTCCAAGATCTCTCATTAAAAATAATAAAACAATTGTTGTTACAGAAAATAATATATATAAAGTCAAGCTTTTCTTTTGCTGAATTTTATCCAAACTTGCAGCGCCGACAAAAATAAATGTAACTTTAATTAATTCGGCAGGCTGAATAGAAAGAGGACCTATAACAATCCAGTTATAAGCGCCATTAATATTTTTTGCAAAAATAAGAGTTATTATAAGCGTTATAATTGTACCTATAGCAAAGGGTATACGCAATTTTTCCGCTTTGTCAGGATTTTCCATAATTTTTAATAAAATAGGATAAATTATTATACCTATGATAAAAGCTGCAAATTGTTTTGCCAATAAACCAAAAGAAAAGGAAGCACTGATAACAATGGAAATTCCCGTAAGAAAAAAGGCGATACATTCTAAGGCATTACTTGATTTTGGAAAAAGAAAAGTTGATAAAAAAAGATAAAACCATTCAATAAAAATAAAAAGACCGGCAATAATTAAAATTCCCGTTAAATTTTCCGGCTTTTTTAAAACGATTTGAGAGAAACTAAAAATTTGAAAAATCGTAATTAAAATCATTATGGGAGCCCATTTTAAGCTATTTAATATACGCATTATTCATAGACCTCCCGACTCTCTAATTTTTTGAAGGTTATAATATTTGTACCAATTTTTATTTTATCATTGTTTTCTAAAGGCATTACGCAGTCAATTCTCCTACCGTTTAAGAAAGTTCCGTTAGAGGAATTGAGATCTTCAATAATCCAGTGATTTTTTTCAAATGATATCATTGCATGAATTGGGGAAACACCGATTTTGGAAAGAGTAATAGAAGCATTTTTAGAACTGCCTAAGGTATACTCTTCAAGATTATTGAGCTTCATAGTTTCATCTTTTTGTGCAAAATCTAAATAATAGTTGTATTCTTTTTTCGTATTTTCTTGATCTTTTTCGTGTTTAGCATAGTCAATAATGACATCTGGATTATTGATGTTTTCAATAAACTTAAATGAAGCATTGCCAAAAGAAATAATATCTCCGTTTTCAATCTGTGCTTTTTTTTCTACCTTTTCTGGCCCGATAAAGGTTCCGGCAAGAGAGTTTGTGTCAACAACAAACCATTTTCCACGCCTCTTTGTCAAAACTGCGTGAAAACGAGAAACGGTTGTATATCCCAAAACAATATCACAGGCCTTACTTCGCCCGATAGATATTTCGTAATTGTCTAACAAAATTTTATCAGAATTTAATTGATTAATTAAAAAAGCCAAGGGCTTTGTTTTTTCGTTACCACGCAACAAATTTATGGCACAACTCACAACTATGAAAATTGCAAGAGTGGGGAACAGATAGCGCCCTACAGAAGTCAAAAAAGCAGACATTATATTTTCTCCCAAAGTAAATATAATCTATGTAAATAAAAGAGGTAAAATCGCTATAATAATACCATATTCAATGTGAAAACAAAAGAAAATGAAAGAGCGTACTCTTCAGAAAAACAAAAATATTCAAATTGACAAGCTTTTTTAACGGAAAACGCAAAATTATTAAAATTTTTTTGTTGAAAACGGCATTTGTTCATAAAACGGCAATAATTATACAATAAAATAATTCAGAAATAGTTTTTAGTTTGTTACTAAATCGTACAGGCAAAGGAGAGGTTGGCAAATGATTACTTTGACAGTTGTTTTTATACTCATTATTGTTTTGAGCCTTTTGGCAGGAGTTGGTGTCTTGCTGGGAATTATTGCTCTTGCACTTCTTAATAACGGTTATGAATCCGCTTATGACGGTGCTGGTCGCAAAGCTTACAAAAAAAAGAACTTAAAAAAACAATAAAAGAAGTTATATAATTGATTAAATAAAGAGCAGCGATAAATTCGCTGTTCTTTTTTGATTTAGTTTGTATTATTTGTATGTCGTTGGCGGTGTCCCACACATTATATTCATAGGATTATCTGAATCTGTCACTGTGTATTTAAGGGAGGTTTTCTCGAATACTATTTTTCTTTTTAAAACAGCGTAATAATATAAAAGAATCTTAAATACTATTACATCATAATCATCTTTTGCCATTTAAACCTCCTAAAATTATGTACTAAAATTGAAATAAGCTCATTTTATTTTTTATTTATTAGAACAATCTATAACAAATTTAATCCCATAAGCAAAAATAATAAGTACCATTACAATCGCAATAGGTATCCAAATAGGAGCCAAGACCCAAAGCCAAGATCAATCGATATAACCTGTTAGCTTTAATGTGATAAAAATTAAACCTAAGGCTCCCGTTAAACCAATTCCGCCTGTAGATTCGTTATTTTCTTTCATTTTCTCCTCTCTACTCAACTTTGCTCAACTCTACTCAACGCAAAAATCAGCAATAAAAAAGCACCTCTAACTTGTTTTGTTAGTGTGCTTGAATAAACTAATCTTCATAAAAATGATTTAAAACTTCTAGGGATCTACCATCTTGAACCCATTCTAACTTATCATTTTTTTCAAATATAAACGCTGGGAGACCAACTAGATTTTCATTAGTTTCATCATAATTATAAACTGCAATATAAACATTTGAATCTTTAAAAACCCCTTGATATTCAGCGGTTTCATATCCATGTTCCTTTGCATATTCTATAATTTTTTTCATTTTAATCACCAGCCTTTTTTAATATATTATTCACCACTTCCAGATTGAATTCATAATTTTCAACCTCTAATAATCTAGGAGCAGTTGTATATTTTTCACCTAAAATTGTTTTTTTAAATCTAACACTTTTAAGATACTCTTTTACATCTTCATCAATCTCACCCGTTTGAGGATCATATATCTTAATATTTTCACCCTCTTTAAAAATGTTGACAATATGCCCACTATTGCCTCTACCTTTCCAAACAAATTCCATTGTATATCTAGTTTCATCTTTCAGCGTTTCTTTAAGATACTTATAGTATTTAGTGGGAGTATTAATAGTGCTATCATAACCTAATTTAATATAATCCGGGAATGTTCCGGTATCGGGATCTATCCACGCTTTATTCGTAGCTCTAGATAACATTTCTGATAACGACCCTTCAAAATTGCCTAAAGCTTCAACATCGTAACCCCTTCTACGAGCCTCGTAAGCCACAACGCAAGTTTGACAGTTGATTCTGTAAGTATAATCTTGAGAGAAATTTGGGTTAGGTTTTGTTCCATCAGCGTCATCGAAGCTCATCATATCTCCTCTTTTAACACCGGCAAGTTCTTTAGGGAATTTTTCTGCAGTTTTTGTACTTTCACTAAAGGCTATTCTTTTTCTTCTTCTTATTTTATCATCTTTCTCAACATCAATCCACTTTTTAGACCAAATATCTCGCTTCTTTCCGTTTCCTGGAAGATATTCTACTGTACATCTGCAGTATCTGTGGCGTTTATATACATCCTCAGGAACCTCGGGATAGTTATATACCCCGACAACATCTTTACACCAGTCACAGCAATTCCCAAACTCTTTTCTAATAATCTCAGGTCGTAGTCCTGCTTTGTACTGAAAATCCGCGTTGACCTTTATCGTATCATCTACAACAGCTTGAGTGAAGTTTATTACAGGTTCTTTTAGTAACCATTTACCCTTTTTAAAATCGTCATATTCAGAAATTTTATTGACTATCCCATTAATTCTATCTTGATTAAGCTCTGGTTTGACTGCTCTTATCCTAATTTTCGACTCTTTATTTAAAATTTCTTGTACTTGCATACTGTAGTTGCTCACAAGCCCATAATTATTAGCTAAATTAGGCTCAATTAAGCGTTTTGCTATGTTGCGTTTTTCCTTGCTGTATTT
This sequence comes from Clostridia bacterium, assembly GCA_030532035.1. GTDB lineage: Bacteria > Bacillota > Clostridia > Oscillospirales > Acutalibacteraceae > JAUNLX01. Next base: position 58,332 of record JAUNLX010000002.1, read on the forward strand.
ATTTAAGCTTATGTTAATAATGTTAATTTTAGTTAATTTATGGCAACAAATTAAATATAAAAAACCGAAACAAAGTTGCTCGGTTTTCTCTATTTTTGATTAGATTTTATTTGCTTTTTTGAGTTTTGTTGAGTTTAGTTGAGTTTTGAATAAATTGACGAAAGCCTTGATAATAGTAAAAAGCCTTGAAACAACTGAGTTTCAAGGCTTTCAAAAAAATTCGATGGTCGGAGTGAAGGGACTCGAACCCCCGACATCCTGCTCCCAAAGCAGGCGCGCTACCAGCTGCGCTACACCCCGATATAATAACGGACTATATATTATATTAAAACGATTAAAATGTCAATTTACAATGATAAGATAAATTGATATAATTTAATTCATTGATTTTTATACGAAAGGCAAGAAAGTATGAAAAAAATAATCAAAGAAAAAGAAAAATCCAATCACATTATTTTAATCCTCTGTGGAATAATTGCAATTGCAATTATCTGTATCAGTTTGGTTATTTTTTTTGCCACAAAAAAAGACCAGACAACAAAGAATTCTGCCACAATTACAACTACAACTCAGCAACAAAAAATTGAACCAACAAAAGCTGTTATATTGAGTACTGGCGATGTTATTTTACATACTCCATTTTTAAAGACGGGAAAACAAGCTGACGGAACATATAATTATGATTATTGTTTTGATAATGTAAAAGATGAAATTTCAAAAGTTGATTATGCTGTCTGCAACTGCGAAGTGACTTTAGGAGGAAAAGAACCCTATTTGGGTTATCCACTATTCAATGCACCTGACGCTATTATTGACTCTTTGAAAAAAGCTGGATTTGATCTTTTATTATGTGCAAACAATCATTCCAATGATTCTGGTTTTGCTGGTATGACGAGAACTGTTTCCGTTATTAGAAACAAGAATCTCGATCAAACGGGTACATTTTTGACACCGGAAGAAAAAAGATATTTCATTAAAGATATTAACGGAATACGATTTGGTATTATCAATTATACTTATGAAACCAAATCGCCAGAAAAGGGCGTTGTGGCGTTAAATGGTGTCAAAATAAGTAGTGAAGCCGCAAGACATATCAATACTTTTGACTATGATCATTTAGATGAATTTTATGCCGACATACAACAGCAAATTTCAAATATGAAAAAAGACAAAGCCGAGGCTTTGATACTTTATATACATTGGGGAGATGAATATAAACTTGCTCCGAACGGATACCAAAAACAAATGGCGTCAAAAGTTGCTAATCTTGGAATTGATTTGATTGTTGGCGGACATCCGCATGTTATCGAACCTGGAGAAGTGATAAGAACAACTGACGGCAGAAAAGTTTTTTGTCTATATTCAACAGGAAATGCTGTTTCTAATCAGCGAATTGAGTTTATGCATCCAGTTTCAAAAACAAGACATACAGAAGACGGAGTTTTTCTTTTGACTGAATTTGAAAAAGACAAAGACGGAAAAACAACTTTATCAAAAGTTTCGTATATTCCAACCTATGTTCGATTTTCTAAAGAAAACGGAAATTTGTATCATCGTGTCGTAAAAGCAACGACTGACAAAGACGCTGCTTTAAGAGATTCATATAAGCGTACAAGTGAACTTTTAGATAAAAGCATTAATCTTTTTAATGAAAAATAATTAAATAAGGAGATATTTTATGATTGAACTGAGAGGAATCTCAAAAACTTATAAAACAAATCGTGGAAAAGCTGTACAAGCTTTGAAAAATGTAAGTATTCAATTTCCAAAAACGGGAATGGTTTTTATTTCTGGAAAATCTGGTTGTGGAAAATCCACACTTCTCAATATCATCGGTGGACTGGATAAAGCTGATGAAGGAGAAATAATAATCAAAGGCAAGTCTTCCAGAGACTTTACTGCTGCAGATTTTGACTCTTATAGAAATACATATCTTGGATTTATCTTTCAAGATTACAATATTTTAGAAGATTTCAGTGTTGGAGCTAACATTGCTTTGGCGATGGAATTACAGGGGGAAAAAGCAACTGATCAAAGATTAAATGAAATCTTGTCGCAAGTAGGTCTTGACGACCTTGCAGACAGAAAGCCATCACAGCTTTCTGGTGGACAAAGACAGAGAGTTGCAATTGCGAGAGCTTTAGTTAAAAATCCTGAAATAATTATGGCAGACGAACCCACAGGAGCCTTAGACTCTGTTATGGGCAAACAAGTTTTGATGACGCTAAAAAAATTGTCGGCGGACAAACTTGTTATAGTAATTTCTCACGACTTGGAGTTTGCTGAAACTTATGGAGATAGAATTATAACTATGTCTGACGGAGAGATTATTTCCGACAAAGAAAAAACAATTGTCAAAGGGGTTGCAAAAGACGCTGGCGTTACGGTAATTGATGATTCTATTATTCAAATAAAAAAAGGTTATAAATTAACTTCCGAAGATTTGCAAATGATAAATGAATATTTATCTAAAAATGAAGAGGACAGTGTAATTTCACTTGACTCGCAATTAAATGACCAGATGAGAAAAATTTCTAAAATCAATTCTGAGGGAGATAGAGAACTTTTTAGAGATACAGATAAAGAAGCTTTAGCTGCAAGGGCAACAGATTATGAATCAATGCGCCTTATAAAATCAAAACTTCCATTGAAAAGCACAATCAAAATGGCGCTTAGTAGTATGAAAGTAAAGCCAGTTCGTCTTTTCTTTATTATATTACTTTCCGTTGTTGCTTTTGGTCTTTTTGGTTCAGCAATAACTATGGCAACATACAACAAAGACAAGGCTTTAAATGTTTCTCTTAAAGAGGGAAATATAAATTATGTTTCTTTTGCTAAACAAGAAAAATTATTGAATGATAAAAAAACAGATTTTAAAGTGCCGGCTTTGTTGCGGTCTGAAGATATTAGTACTATAAAAAAAGAATTCCCAGAAAAAACTTTTGTCAAAGTTTTATCTAAAAAAACTTTTTTTGAAGTAGGCGATATGACCAAAATCGAAAAGAAACCATTTTATGCACCGGCAATATCTGGATTTACAACAATCGACGAAAATACGATTGCTGAATTTGGTATGTCTTATATAGGTAAACTGCCAAAGGCTAAAGATGAGATAATGCTAACCAACTATACTTATAATGTAATTAAAGAAACGGGATATATAAATCCTAAAGACAGAAAAACAATACCGATTTTACAGGCAAAGGATTTAATCGGGAAAGAAATAATAATTAGCGAAGATAATTTCAAAAAGACTTATAAAATAACAGGAATTATAGATACAAAATTCCCTTCAACAATTTACGATAGCTATAAAAAAGATGTAGATGAAGATGAAAATGATAAATTAAGCAATCTTTTGAAAGAAGCGCAAATGATCGAAGTTTTGGATACAAGCTTAGAACAAGTCGCTTTTATCAGCCCTGAACAATTTTCTATCTTAGATAATGAGCCTATTGTTTATGACCTTTTCTCGTTGTCTACACAACTGGATTTTGAAGAGCCGCAGTCTAATCATTTAAACGATTCTGCTTTCAGAGCTTTCTTGCCTTTTAGTTCGGCAAATAAATCAAATGTTGTTTTCTTTGATAAAGCAAAACAAAATTTAGAAGAAAATGAAGTTTTAATTCCAATTGGAATGTCTCAAGCTATTGATATTGAAACACCTAATGGAAAACAAAATTTGGGAGATATGTTATCGAGCGTTATCCTTGCAGACGAGGGGGAGATGAATGCCGAAGACTACAAAGCTTTGATTCGCAGTTATGCACCATCTATTCCGTTTAATTCTTTGAAATATACTTTCACAACAATGGCAAATCCAACAGCCAAACCAATAACAGGACAACTTAAAGTTGTAGGATTTTACTTTAAAACTGGAAGTGAACAGAATTTTTATACTGGAGTATTGAGTGACCAATTTATTAAAAAGCTTAATATTCAACAACCTGGAAAATATAGCGCTTTAATTTCCAATATGCCTGAAAAACAAGAAGATATAAAGAAAATCGTTGACTTTTCATTTGCAGAAAAAAATGACGCTGTTTATCCGATGAAAAACAGCGCTGCTATATCCGTTGATTTTATTGACAATGTCGTTAAGATTTTATTGCCTACTTTCGTTGCAATCGGAACCTTGCTTGCAATTTTCGCTTCTGTATTATTTATGACCTTTATCTTTACAAGTATTAAATATAAGCAACATGATATAGGAATTTTAAGAGCGATAGGAGCAAGAGGAACAGATATTTTAGGAATATTCTTATCTGAAAGTTTGATTATTTCATTAATAAATGGAGTCTTGGCTTGTATCATTGCTGGCGTGGGTATTTACAGTATCAATAGAACCATTGATAAAATTTTACAGACAGGAATAACTTTATTTGATTTTGGAATCATGCATATAGCTCTTGTACTTTTAATCTCAATAATTTCAGCTGCAATTGCGTCATTTATACCTGTATTTACAATCTCAAAGCAAAAGCCAATTGATGCGATAAGAAGCCGTTAATTAACGACTCTTATTTCGGCTGCTCAAAATCTAAGAGTTTGCCAGCAAAATTAGATTTTTTCTTTTCCTTATATGGCTTTGGATTATTGTATTTTTTCAAGTCGGTTTTTCCGGCCGGTGAATTGAGTCTTTTCATTCCCGCTTTTACAATATCTGCTATGGATGAATCGAGATATTCTGCAATATTTGCAAAAGCTTCTTTGTCATCATAGAGGTTAAACATCAAAAGTGTTACGGCAATTAAGCTCTGAGTATCTTTTTCTCCATCTTCATAATATAAATTAAAGGCATTTGCAAGTTTCTTAATTGTCTTTTGCTCTTTGTTTTTTATACTGTTTTTCAATTTGTCGGAGATTTGCTCTTTCATAAAAAGTTCAGCATAAAAGATTTGATTTTCATCAATATATTTATCTATTTCTGACTTTGTTTCAGGATAGATATTTGTAAGTCGGAGAGCCAAATCAATGGGTGCATAATCTTGTGCACCTTTTTGCTTTTTTCTCTTGATTTTTGCTTTCGGAGCATTTTGTTTGTTTGCACCAGTTGCTTTTGTAGAAGCAAGTTGTAAATCAAAAAAGTTTTCTATTGCAAAAGAAAATTCTGTCGCAACGGATTTGATTGTTTTTTCGTCAAATTGTTCATCGTCAAGTTGCCAAAGGCAAGAAGATTTTTTGCTAAAATCATCTTCTTTTGGGTCTTCAATATTTGTGCAGAACAAAGAAAGCGTATTTGATTGCTTTTCTATTTTGAAAGTACCTAATTCAGAATCGTAAACAAGGTCCTGAGTATTTTGGTCTATTTCTTCTTGTAATTTAAATTTACCTATTGATATAATTTCTTGTAATTCTCTATCAAGTAATTTTAATGCATTAAAATTATCGAGCATTTTAATCCTCCGATATTATTTTTTTGTATTTTAACATAAGAAAGCCCCTTTGTCATCATTGATAAGCCTTAGTCTCTGTGTTATTATGTGTGAGGAAATAACAATGTGGAGGAACAATGAAAATAGAACTATTAGTTATTTTCGGTGGACAATCTACTGAACATGAAATTTCAAATTTTTCTGCTTTTTCAGTTATAAATACATTAGACAGAGAAAAATATAATATTAATAAACTCGGAATAACAAAAAGTGGAGCTTTTTTTCTATATGAGGGAAGAGAAGAAAATATAAAAACAGGACAATGGGCACAAGATTTTAAGAATTTAAAACCAGCTTATATTATCCCAGAAGAAGACGGGGCAAAACTTTTAGTAAAAGAAAAAGATAAATTCGAAAAGAGAAAAATAGATGTCGCTTTCCCCGTTTTACATGGACAAAATGGAGAAGATGGAACGATTCAAGGGTTATTTATGCTCTATAAAATTCCATTTGTAGGCTGTGATATGACTTCGTCTGCTGTCTGTATGGATAAAGTTTTGACGAATACTTTGAGTGATTATTTTAATATTCCTCAAGCAAAATGGCAGGCAATGACAAAAAAAGAATATATAGATAATCCCAATAAATTAAATGAAATTGCGGAACTTTTATCTTATCCTATTTTTATAAAACCAGCACGAGCAGGTTCATCTGTTGGCGTTACAAAAGCAGAAAATAAAGATATGTTAATTTCTGGAACAGAAAAAGCTTTTCAACAAGACGATAAAATTTTATTTGAAGAATTTATTGACGGTTATGAAGTGGAATGTGCTGTTTTGGGAAATGATGATTTGATTTTGGGTGTTCCAGGACAAATAAAATCTGCAGGAACTTTTTATGACTATGAATCAAAATATAAAAATGCTGAAAGCAAAACCATAATTCCCGCTGAAATAGACGAAAAAATACAAAAAGAGATTATGAACTGGTCGAAAAAAATATATTTTGCCATGGGCTGTAGTGGACTTTCCAGAGTTGATTTTTTTGTTGAAAAGCAAACAGGAAAAGTCAAATTTAATGAAATCAATACAATTCCCGGTTTTACAGACATAAGCATGTACCCTAAGATGATAGAAAAAGCGGGAATAGAGTACGAAGAATTGCTAAATCGACTGATAAATTTAGCAAAAGAGAAATGGAGTAAATAAATTTGAAAAAAGATGTAAAAATAGAAATATATAATTCACATAGTGACGACGATATATCTAAAATAGGTAGAACGATTACAACAAATGGGACCTTTGAAACATATCCGGGAGGATACCTAATTAACTATACTGAGTTTTTAGATGAAAAAAATGGGAGCAATACAGCTCTTCGAATAAACAAAAAAGACCAAACTGTTGTTATGAATAGAACGGGATCTTTTTCGGCTAATATGATTTTTGAAAAAGGAAAGAGAACGAACTGTCAATATAAGACGCCGGTTGGAGAATTTGTTTTGGGCGTCTTTGCTAATGAAATAAAGAACAATTTACATGATGACGGCGGAGAACTGTCTTTTAATTATACTTTAGATTTTAATAGTGGATATACTTCAGATAACGAACTTAAAATATCAGTAAGGCGGGTGTGAAATGCAGGATATTCAGAGTCTTTGCATTGCAAATATCAAAAAAAGTGTCTATGATGCTGCTTTGAAATTTGCGCAAGAAATATCTATACAAAATGATATAGCAATGGATAATATTTCTGTTGAGATTCCAGCAGATGATAAAAATGGAAATTTTGCCTGCTCTTTTCCTCTATCTGCGGCAAAAATTTTTCGTAGAGCTCCATTTGAAATTGCTGAAAAAATTGTTTCATATATGAATAAAGATATTCAATTTATTGAAAATATAGAAATTGCTAAGCCCGGATTTATAAATTTTTTCTTAAAAGAAAATTATTTTTCAGAAGTAATTTCCAAAATAAATACTCAAAAAGATGAGTACGGAAAAACAGATTATGGGAAAAATAAGAAAGTAAATTTAGAATTTGTATCTGCAAATCCTACAGGACCTATGCATATGGGAAATGCCAGAGGAGGTGCTTTGGGAGATTCTCTTGCCAGCATAATGCAAGCGGCAGGATATATTGTTGACAGAGAATTTTATATAAATGATGCAGGAAATCAAATTGATAAATTTGCGCTTTCTTTAGAGATAAGATACCTTCAACATTTTGAGGGAGAAGAAAATCATCTTTTGCCAGAAGACTCCTATCATGGAGAAGATATAAAACTTCTTGCTGAAAGATATATAGAAAAATATGGAGATGTTCTCTTAAACAAAGATAGCGAAGACAGAAAAAAAGCCTTGGTTTTATTTGCTCTGCCGATAAATATAGAAAATATACAGAAAACAATGGCAAAATATCGTATTGACTATGACACTTGGTTTCACGAAAGCGATTTATATAAAAGTGGAGAAATAGAACAGACGATAGAACTTATGAAACAAAAGGGACTGACTTACGAAAAAGACGGAGCTCTTTGGTATAAAGCAACAGAACATGGTGGAGAAAAAGACGAAGTCTTAGTCAGGGCAAACGGGACTCCTACATATTTTGCGGGAGATATTGCTTATCATAGAAATAAAATTTCCAAAAGAAAATATGATCTTTGTATAGATGTATGGGGAGCAGATCATCACGGTCATGTATCAAGACTCAAAAATGTTTTGAGTGCCCTTGGCATTGACTCATCAAAATTAGAAGTTGTTTTAATGCAACTTGTTAGGCTCGTTAGAGATGGAGAAGCTGTTAGAATGTCTAAAAGAACAGGTAAAGCTTTGACTTTATCAGATTTACTTGAAGAGATTCCAATAGACGCTTCAAGATTTTATTTCAATATGCGAGAAGCAAATAACAGTATGGATTTTGATTTGGATTTGGCAGTTAAGAAAACAAATGATAACCCCGTTTACTATTGCCAGTATGCATATGCGAGAATTTGTTCTATTTTCAGAAATACAGATTTAGAGCCTGCGAGTAAAATCAATTTTGAAAAATTAAATACGACAGAAGAAAAGCGTCTTATTTTCACACTCTCTTCTTTTCCAAAAACAATAATAAATGCAACCGAAAAAAGAGACCCGTCTGAGATAACAAAATATGTTCTTACAGTTGCCAACGAATTTCATTCCTATTATTCAAAAGCGAAAATTATAACGCAAGACAAAGAAACAACGGAAAATAGATTAGCTTTATGCAAAGCCTGTGCTCAAACTATGAAAAATGCTCTTTCTTTAATGAAGATAGACGCTCCAGAAAAAATGTAATATCCGTTTGATATAGACAAAAGGAAAAAGGTCACCCATTGTGGATGACCTTTTCCTTATAAAACGAAGGGGCAAAGAAGATAGCAACGTGGTCAAAATATGACCAAAATAATTATAACGATTTAATTATATAAAGTCAATTGATACAAAAAGTATTATTTTTTATAAAGTATGCGTATATTGTTAATAAAACGCTCTTTGACTTTATAACACTATTGATATAGAATTTGCTGTGAATCAGGAGATGATATTGAAATGTTAAGTGCATCATATCTGTTTGATATAGCGATTATTCTGCTAAGCACAAAATTCTTGGGACTTGCTACTCGTAAATTTAATATGCCTCAAGTTGTTGGCGCATTAATGGCAGGATTAGTTTTAGGCCCTTCGATTTTGAATATCACTACACAGACAGATGTTTTGAAAGCTCTTGCAGAACTCGGCGTAATTTTGCTGATGTTCAATGCTGGAATGAGCACAGATGTGCAAGATTTGAAAAAAAGTGGGAAAGCTTCATTAGTTATTGCAGCAGCGGGCGTTATAGTCCCAATGTTGGCCGGCTTTGGATATGCGCAAATATTCAATCCTGGATTAAGCCATCAACAAATTTTACAGAATATTTTCATAGGAGTAGTTTTGACGGCTACTTCTGTGAGCATAACAGTAGAAACTCTAAATGAAATGGGCAAATTACATACACATTCTGGAAACGCCATTTTAGGAGCGGCTATTATTGACGACCTTATTGGTATCATCGTTTTAGCTGTTGTCATGGAATTTAGCGAAGGAAAATCAGGAATTGGTATAATTATCGCGAAGATATTAGGATTCTTTATTTTCGCTGCTATTGCCCATACTCTTATTCAGAGAATTTTAATTCCTATAATAGACAAGAGAAAGGGTCTTTTGAGACGCTATTTAATTGTTGAACTTTCGATTTGTTTCTTAATGGCTTATGCTGCAGAAAAAATCTTTGGAGTATCAGACATTACGGGAGCTTTTGCAGCAGGCATTATGTTTTCAACTTCTAAAAAAAGTTCATATGCTCTATCAAAAATGGAGCCTCTTTCAGTATTGCTCTTGTCTCCACTTTTCTTTGCGAGTGTCGGATTAAAAATAGATATAAAAACAATCAGCTGGCAAATGGCGCTGATGACATTGCTCTTACTTATTGTCGCAATTGCAAGTAAAATCATCGGCTGTGGTTTAGGCGCAAAAGTGATGGGATATACGAATTTGCAGAGCAAAAAAATAGGCGTGGGAATGGTACCGAGAGGGGAAGTTGCACTTATTGTTATAAATAAGGGATTGCAGGCAGGAATAGTTCACGAACAATTTTTGGCGCCTCTTCTTGTGTCAATTATAGGTTCTGCAATTATCACACCTATATGGCTAAAACAAATTTACAAAAAGCAGGCGAAGATGAAATATGAAGACCATATGTTAAACTCTGCTTTGATAGATAATATAACTGATAGAGAACATATAGAAGCTTTGACAGAATCTGTTGTTTATAGCAATGAAAAATTAAACAGAGAAAATAGTCTGAAGAACAAAAAAAAGAAGAATAATATGTTCTGATATTTTTGCAAAATATACTTTTATTTGCTAATATAATGGGAGTTTACAATTTATTTGCAAAAAAATAAAAAAAAGGCTTGCATTTAAATTTGATCGGTGCTATACTGTAGAAGTTCTCGAGAGAGAAAGTCGGTGTTTATTACAATGAGGGTCCACCTGTTCCCATTCCGAACACAGTAGTTAAGCTCATTTGTGCCGAAGATACTTGGTGGGTGACTGCCCGGGAAAATAGGTAATGCCGACACTGACGACCGATCCAAAAGGATCGGTTATTTTTTTTAGGAGAAATTTATGAAAAAAACTAATAAGAGAGTTTTTATTGTAGTTTTAACTTTGATTTTAATTTTTGCCAGCGCTTGCTCTAAAGCTTTGGCGGTGAGAATTCCCGAAGATATTTTTACTTATCAACTCAATGTAGTTATGGATGAAAATCCTGGAATAAAAGAAGAAGAGGCAATTAAAAAAGCTGAAAATTTATCGATAGTATATTATAAAGTCAATAGAAAATTTAAAGAATCCAAAGCAACTTTAAAAAATAATGAAAAAAAAGAAATCTCTGACAAAACAAATAATTATTGGGATCTTTTTTACAAATTTTATGAGAGCATAGGTATTGAAAAAAAGACATTGACAAATGCTTCACAGGCAGCTGTTTTTAGACGAGTTTTGATACAAAACGAATATGAAAAAAAAGGTGGACTAACAGACGAGGTTTTACAGAAATATTTCAATGATAATTTTGTCTGCTTCAAATCCGTTTCTTTTCCAATAACAACTGTAAACAACTTTGGGCAAAAAGTTAAATTAAGCGATGAAGAAATTAAAAAATTAGTAGACACTTTAAATAAAATGAAAGCTTCTGTAACAGAAGATAAATCTTTTGAAGAAGTGGTTGCAGAACATTATAAAAATACAGGAGAAATTTCGCCGGACGCCATTGACTTGAAAGTCACAAATAAAATTGATAAGCGTTATTCTAAAGAAAATCTTGATAAAATCGTCAAGGCAAAGGTTGACGCAATTGAAATTATAAAAGATGAAGAGGGATATTATCTCATTCAAAAAGTAGATAACGCAAAAGAATTTGCGAACAACAAAAATCTTGCTATTGAAGCAAAAACTAAGCAAGACGCAGAGAGTATGACGGCGTCTTGGTATAAAGATGAAAAATTTACGTTCAACAAAGCAAAGGAAAAAAGAATATATAATAAAATAAAAACACAAAAAGAAAAATTTAATGAAAATGGCTAAACGGTTTCATAATCGGATGAATGGGGAAACTAAATAATTGCTGAAAACATTGACAGATAAAGGATAAAAGCCTTTATCTGTCTTTTTTTAAAAATTTTTATTTGTTTTACAGAAAAATTTTTTCTAAACTAACATTACAAAAGAGGTGTAGTGATGAGAATAAAAGTAGGTTGTTTAGATTTAGATGAAATTTATGCACGCAGTTTTGCTGAAAGTTTTTCTGTTAAATATGACTATATTTTTGAAATTTATATATTTCATAATACGGAAAATTTAATTGCTGAATTACAAAAATTTGATATAGATATTTTAATTGCAGATAGCACTTTGCAAAATAAAATTAAAAAAGTAAATTGTCCAATTTTATTTTTAGACAAGGAAGCTATGCCACCGAATAAAATCAAAAAATTCTCCAAAGCAGAAGATTTTTGTGAAGCTATTAACGCCTTATACATAGAAAAATCTGGAAATAAACAAAAATTAAATAAAAGCCAGACAAAATTTATTTTGAGTACCGGGGCGTTTGGTGGAGCGGGAATGACAACCATTTCATCTTCTTTAAGTTTATTTTTATCAAAGCAATATAAGGTTTTATATTTGAATTTAAATCCATATGAAAATGTTGGAAATTATATAGAAGGTGAATTTGATAGCAATTTTGAGGATATTATTTTCAACTTAAAAAGTAGAACTAAAAATAAACCTAAGGCAAAATTTGGTACATCTAAAAAATTTAACTCTCTACATTTATCTCCTCCATATGAAGACCCGAGTTCTTATTTAAGCTTGACAGATAAAGAAGTTGAAGACTGGATAGCATTCTTAACAGATGGCAACGAGTACGATTACATAATTTTAGAAATAGGAAATAGAGAAATTTTTAGATTTCCTGGGCTGATGAGAAGAGCATATAGGATACTTGTTATTACAAATGACAATGCAAATTATTTTGAAAAAACAGAAAAATTTTTATCTACATTCAAACAATTTGAAAAAACACAATCGAGCCGAATGACAGATAAATTAAGGCTAATATACAATCGCAGTGAAGATAGAGAAGAGAGTGTTGCAAAAGAATTTAAGATAAGCGGAGTTATGCCAGAAATAGATATTAAAGATGAAAAACAGATTATTGATCATATAGCAATATCAAAAATGTTTATGGACTTTATTTGAGGTGATTTTTTGATAAAAGAAATAGAGTCAAAAATAAATAAAATTCTTTTAGAAAAAGATTTTACGGATTCAGAAGTTTTTTCCCTCATAAAAAAGGAAATTGATAAATCATCAAAAAAAGAATATCTGAGCATAGATCAAAAAATTGCTATGGCAGATAAAATTTATAGTCGTATTAAAGGATTTGGAATTTTAGATGATTTACTTTCAGATGATACAGTCAGTGAAATTATGATAAATGGATACAATCGAATTTTTATAGAACAAAACGGTAAGCTTTTATTGTCTCCGTTACAATTTGAAAGTAAAAAACAACTGGAAGACATTGTTTTCAAAATGGTCGGAAAAGCTGGAAGAGAAATAAATACTGCAAATCCGATAGTAGATATTAGACTGTGTTCCGGAGAAAGAGTCAATGTTGTAATTGAGCCAGTTGTATCTACTGGACCTACGGTAACGATAAGAAAATTTCCTGAAAAAGCTATAAATGCAAAAGACTTAATAAAAAATAACACTGTTACCATTGAGGCTATGAATTTTTTGGAAAAATTAGTCAAAACCAAGTACAACATTTTCATAAGCGGAGGAACAAGTGCAGGTAAAACAACTTTATTGAATGTATTGACGAATTTTATAGGAGAAAAAGAAAGAATAGTTCTAATTGAAGATTCCGCAGAAATAAGACTAAATTCAAAGATAAAAAACTATGTTTCTATGGAAGTCAGGCAGGTAAATTCTGCGGGAGTAGGAGAAATTACGGTTAGAGATTTAATTAAAACTTCACTTAGAATGCGACCAGAAAGAATAATTGTTGGCGAAGTGCGAGGAGCAGAAGCCATAGATATGTTGCAAGCTATGAATACAGGACATGAAGGATCTATGTCAACAGGTCATTCAAATTCTGCAAATGATATGTTTTCGAGACTTGAAACTATGATTTTACAAAGTTACGACAATATTCCACTCATTGCAATTAAAGATATGATTGCAAGCTCTATTGATATAGTTGTTCACATCTCCAGAATGAGAGATTTTTCTAGACATATTACTGAGATTAGTGAAGTAACGGGTCATCAAAATGGGAAAATATCCTTAAATCCGATTTATCTTTTTAAGGAAGATGAAAAATCTAAAATCGATAAGGTGAGCGGAAAACTTGTTAGAACAGATAGACCGTTTATAAATGATTTTAAATTAAAGTTGGGAGGTTTTTATGAAAATTAAATTATTTCTCATCTTTATATCATGTTTTCTGCTATCTGCTTTTTGCCTATATTCTTTATTTGAAAATATCTATATAAGCCTTGTTGGGACAATAGTTTGTGGAATTTTACTTATGAAAAGCGTGGTTCAAACTTTACATAAAAAACAACAAAATGTTCTAAGACTTCAATTTGTAGATTTTTTAGATTTTATAAATTCTTCAATACTTGCAGGAAACAATACATTTATATCATTACATCAAGTACATAATGAAATGGTGAGAATGCATGGAGATAAAAGTTTGATAGCAAGAGAGAGCTTAAAAATAAAAAGAGGCTTAGACAATTCTGTAACACCGGAACAATTATTGACAGATATGGGTAATAATTGCGGCGTAGAGGAAATAGAAATTTTTGCTGATGCTTTTCACATCTGTAATCGAAATGGCGGCAATATCGCAAAGTTAATTTTTGACAGCAAAAAAGTTATAAGTGAAAAAATACAAACGGAAAACGAGATAAGCACGATTTTGGCATCATCTAAAAATGAAGTATATTTACTTTTTATTATGCCTTTTATAGTAAGTCTGGCTATGAAGTATTTGCTGAATTATACAGTAGATAATATGAGTTTGATAGTGAGAATAATAGCGGAAATCATCTTTGTTTTTTCGTTTTACATAGGTCAGAGGATAACGGATTTTAAGATATGATTAATTTTTATATGGTTTTACTCTGCCAAATTTTAGCAACCTTACTGTTATTGTTTTTTATAATGGCAGAAAAAAATAATTCTAATCAAATAAAAACAGAAGAAAAAATTTTTCTTCTGAGAGACAGCTTTTTTATAGGAGATTTTTTGATAAATAGATTAGAAAAAACCTTTATTATACAAGCTTTAATAAAATTAAATTTTAATTTCCTAACTGACACGCTTAGTGCAGATGAAAAAAAACAAAAAGCAAAGACGATAGCTGCAGCACAGCTCAGTTATCTGCTGATTTTTCTTTACCTTTCTCTGCAAGTGGCGGCTCTATCTGAAAATTACAAAGTTATATTTTATATAAATATCGTTTCAATCTTTTTGTGTTTATATATTAGTCTTTATTTTAATTTAGAAAAAAAGCGTCTTGCAGATGAAATTTATTCACAGCTACCGTCTATTTATTTGAAATTTACTCTATTACTTGGTTCTGGAATCATTTTAAAAGAGGCGTGGAAAGAAGTTGCCTACAGTTCACAAGGCCAGTTTTACAAACTTATGCAGAAAACTGACAGAGAAATTGAAAATGGAAAAAGTTTTACTAAAGCCTTAGAGGACTTATCTAAAAATACAAGCAATCATGAAGTTAAAAAATTTGTCTTTCTTATTTTAGAAAACCTAAAAAAAGGTGGTGATAATCTGAGAGAAACTTTTTTAATGACATCGGGAGAAAATTTTGAATTAAAAAAACAGAGAGCAAAGAAGAAAGCGATAATAGCAGATCAAAAATTACTATATCCGATAATTTTAATGTTTTCGGGAATTATATTTATGATAATCGTACCGCTTTTTTCAGATATTGTGAAATGAGGTAAATATGAAAAGAAAAATTATGGAATTTATAAAAAATAACAGAGGGGAAACTAATATTATCGCTATCATTTTGATAATAATAGTCGTTATAGCTTTAGTTGCTATTTTTGAAGGACAGATGGGTGAAGTTTTAACTGGTCTGTTCCAAAAAATGAGAGAGGGAATGGGCATTTAGTGAAAGCTCTTAAAATTTATTTAAAGCAAAATTCAGGTGCCGCTGCCGTTGTCGAAATGACAATGATTTTACCCATAGTGATTAGTGTTTTGTTTTTCTTAATCACAATCAGTTTAACTGTAGGATATTATCTTTCCTGTTATTCTAATGCCGGAAAGATGATGACAAAACAAATTGAGCAGATAGAAAACGGAGAAAAAGGCAATATTGATACACCTAATTTTGACTATGACTTACAAAGAGATAGAGAATTTTTATCCGAAAAAATTACAGTAACAGTTAACCGTGGAGCAATGAAAGACAGAGTTTATGGTAAAGCGATAAAAGGTGCTCGGGTTGTTGATCAAATGAATTTTGTAAAAGAAATTTTTGATAAATATCTTTCCGAAAACAAAACAAACAAATTGAAAGAAAAAATATTAAACACCAAAAACAAGGTGGTGAGTGGGGCATATGAAAAATAAATATGAGGGCAGCATATCTATATTCTTAACCTTGTGTTTACTTCCGATGGTTTTATGTGCGGGATTAATTATAGACGCCTTTAAGATTGCAACTGCTAAAACTCAAGTGGCTAACGCTGACGAACTTGCGTCTAACGCAATAGCGACAATGTATGACAAGGATTTATACGAAACTTATGGACTTTTTGCAATAGATAAAAATAATATAGAACTTTCAACTTTGGGCGGATATTATTTCGGCGCAAATTTGTTGTCTACAAATGTCTCTTTTAATCAAAATTCATATAGCAGAAATTTTATTAACGGTATTTTTTCAAAAAAAATAAAAAATGACGGAAAAGACAATTTAACAAATATAAGCCCTCAAGATTTTAATGTGACTTTTGATAAAATGTCCTCTATTTCCAATCCGACTATTTTTGAAAAACAAATCAAAGAACATATGAAATTAAGAGGACCTCTGTATTTAAGCGAAGGTATTTTAGAAAAAGCAAATGTTATAAAAACAGCTAAAGACGCTGTTGATTTTAATAACAATCAGAAAAAAAGAATCAAAGAAGTAGAGGGCGAACTGAAAAATATCGAGACAATTTCGGAAAAAATAAACCCTCTGAGACAGTCAAATTTTTCAGAAGATCTCAAAATATTAAAATCAAATATAAATAATCCAAATGCAATTGAACTTGCTAAATTAAGAAACAAAATAAAAGCTCTTATGAAAGACATAGAGGATATAAAAAAACAAGCACAAAAATATTATAGTAAAGAAAAAACATACGATAAATCTACAACCAAAAATTATGAAATACAGGTTATGGATAAAGATTATCTTAAAATTGTTGACGAAAAAGAGGCTTATTTATCGCTTATAAAATCTTGCGATCAAGACTTAACTTTTTTACGAAATTTATACAAAAAGTCGGCAATTAAAGATTTTACTTTGACTGAAAAAGATTTTATATACGATGATTTGAATGTAACTAAAAATCAAAATTTTATTCAAACAAATTTTTCTGCAACAGCAGAAGAAAAAAAGCAAGCAAAGGAAATTGTTGATAACCTTAAAAACTTGGCAAAAGAAAAGGATAAAATTTTAGGAAAAAACAATAAAAATATAAATACATATATTTCTAAAGAAAAGAGAAATGCAATATATGGCTTTGTTAATTTGCCGGAAGAGCCTGCCAATGTAAGTCAAAACTTAATTTCAAAAATAAATATAGCGGGACAGAAAGCTTACGACAATTTACTTGTTACAGAATATCTTTCAAAATTTTTTCCCTGTGAAACTGATGTTAAGGGAATTGATGGTAGATTTGGGGAAAGTGAGTATATTCTGTGGGGAAAGGAAAACTTAGATCAAAATATAGCTTTAACACAGTCTGCGATATTTGCTATTCGCCTTGCAGCCAACAGTTTATATATTTTTAGCAATCCACTAACAAGACAAAAAGCACTCGCCTTGGCTACTGCTCTTTCTTCAGCTGTAGGTATTGGATTACCAGCAGTGCAGTATATTATTTTGTTTACTTGGTCGGTAGCTGAATCAATTATAGATTTAATTTCTTTGTCTAACGGAGACTGTGTTCCGATTTTTAAAAACTCAAAGACCCTTGCTCTTAGTCCTGAGGGAATAAATAAAATTGTCGGCAAAACTTTGAAAGATTTAAGAGCTAATAAAATTGACGATATTTATGATTATGTTACGAATCTTACGATGAAAAATATAGATAAAGCCGAAAAAACACTCTATGATTATTCAGATAATTTGATAGAGAGCAAAGCAGAACAAATTTTGTCATTTGTTGTAACCCCCGTTGAACAGAAAATAACATCTCTCGTTTACTTAGGTACCAACAAACTGACTCCAGCTCAAGCAGAGCAACAGATAAATAAAATTTTTGATTCACAGTTAAATAAAATATCGAACAACAAAAATAGCAAAGTAACTCAAATTGTTTTACAAAAAACAAAGGCTGAATTCTCACAAAAATTGGGGCTGAGTATAAGTAATTTAAGGAAAGCAATATTAGAAAAAAATCAAAAATTAATAAATGAAGAAAAGTCAAAATTAGAAAAAATAAAAACGGAAATGGTAGAGAAAACAAAAAATCAGATTTATAAATTGACAAATCCAGTGATTGATGGTTTTCGCAATAATGTGAAAGAAATTATATTAAATAATAGAGAAAATATATGTGATTCATTAGATAATCAAATAAAAAATTTTCAAAAAAACATCTCAAAAATTGAAACGGAAAAAGTTGTAGAAAGCACAAATGAATCTGGTGGGGGTTTGGGATTGACATATAAAGAATACTTGAAAATTTTTACTTATGTTTCATTAAAATCGAATTCCAAAAAACAAAAAATGTTGTCAAGAGCCTCAGAGTGTATTGACATAAATATGAGAACAAAGATTTCTTCATTTAATGTAGTTTCACATTATACGAGTTGGAGTGACACTGTGTCCGTTAATGTAAACACAATTTTTATAAGTATGTTTGACAAAAAATATCGTGGAAATCAAAACGCAAATAATTTTTATCGCTTGAATGATAAGTTTCTGAGGAGTTTTTAATGTGTGCAAAGATAACAGAGGAAATTATACCGTTGAATCTATTTTGACTCTTACTATTTTTATTGTATTTTTTTCAGTTTTATTGTCCTTTGCATACATAATCAAAACAGAGAGCATAATTCAAAATGCTATTTCTCAATCTGCAAAAGAAATTTCTATGTATTTGCAAATAGCAGATCAATATGTGGTTTTGAATACAGATGTCAATGGAGATGAAAGAACAGACCAATTGATTGGTAATATCTATGAAATGTCTGATTTAGTGCAAAGTGATTTAAATGATATTAAAAATTTGAATGATATAGAGGGTATTTTAGAATATAGCAAAAAGTTGTCTGAAAATAAGGAAAATTATCTTTCTGTTTCTAAGTCTATATCTGAAAAGTACAAAAATATTTGTGATAATCCCGCAGCGACAATTAAAACTTTGAGCTTGATGAGTGCAAAACAAATAAGTAATGAAACTGCAAATCTTATTATTGCTCCTTTAATTTGTAAAAATATTTCAAAGCAATATTTAAATGGAGCAAAGTCAATAGATAAATATCTTATAAAACAGGGAATAGAAAATGGATTTGATGGAATAGATTTTTCAATGTCAAATTTTTTAGCAGATCAACAGAGCGTCAATATCGTAGTGTCATATAAATTAAAGCCATTTGGAATTGTAAGTTCAAAGAAAACTTATAATATAAGGCAAGCGGCGTCTACAAAAGCCTGGGTTCAAACTGATGATTTATCAAAGCTTATAGAGAATTTTTCAATTTGGAATTTACATAATTTTCAGAGAGGCAAAATATTTGTCAAAAAATTTAAATCAAATTCCGAAATTGTGCCCGTAAAGGAAGGGCAGGGAATAGACGGATATAAAAATAAAGGCGACAACATTTATTTATATGAAGTCTTTTCTATCAACTTGTTTGCAGAAACCTACTCTTCCTTTCACGATATAAATTCTACTGAAAATGCAAAAAACTATGTTTTGAAAACAACAGAGGTAAAAAAACACCTTATTCATCTGTCAAATAAGTTCAATAAAGATATAAAGCAGGCTAAAAAAATAACGACAGCTGACGGACAAGAAATAAATATAGAAAAAGTTCCATCAAAAATTATGGTTATTTATTTGCCAGAAGAAGTACAGAACAATCAAGGAATGTTACAACAGCTAAAGGAAATTGAAAGCGAAATTTCAAATAAAAAGGGAGTTAAAATAGTATGGATATATTCTCAAAAAGCTTTAAATTAAACAAGCGAAAAAAAGTTATATTAGTTTTATCATTTATTTTACTGTTTTTTTGGACAACTATTTTGGCAACTAATGGTCATAGCGAATTGAGATACAGAAATCTTATTAAAAAAGCTGAAAATTTTGAAAATCAAAAAATTTACTACGACGCACAAAATATTTATATTGAAGCTTTTGAAAAAAGACCGTCAGAAAAATTGGCATTTAAGATAGCTGATTTAAGTTTATTAAACGATGACGAAAAATCATTTATAAAATTTTGCGACTATATTATAAGCAAAGGGCAGAAGAAAGATGAGGCCCGCATAAAGAAAGCTAATTTTTATTATTCAAATGAACAATATAGTGAGTGTTATAAAGAAATTCAAAAAATAAAAAATCTTAAAAATAATCAAAGAGCCAAAGATTTAGACTATCTTTTAGACGGCAAATATTATATTAAATATTTGCCATATACACAGGGTAATCGCTTGATAGAAACAGAGGACAAGTCTTATTTTACTGTACTTAAAAGAGATGAGGTTTGTTTAATTGATGAAAAATCTAATGTTCTATTGTCGAATTTTAAAAAATTAGGAGATATACATGCGGATAAAAAATTGATTGCTGGATATAAAGATTCTAATTACTCATATTATGATTTTAACGGAAATAGAAGATATAAAAATTTAGATGTCGATTACTTAGGCAGATATTCAGAAGTTGTACCGACAATGAAAGAAAACAAATTTTCTTTTTTGAATACTCAAACCGGAAAGAATTTTGGCGAATATTTATTTGCATCCAATTTTTCTGATAAAAGAGCGGTTATCTTAAAGGAGAACCATTGGTCAGTTGTTGATTTTTCTGGAAAAATTGTAAAAAATCTTGAAGTAAAAGACTTTAGATTTAACAACAACGATTTTGAAAATTATGGATATATAATAATGAAAACAGATAAATTTTATATTTACGATAAAAAGTTCAATAAAATCTGTGATATACCCTTTGATGATATTTTGCCTTTATTAGAAAAAGACGGTTATTTTGCGGCAAAGAAAAATCATAAATGGGGTCTGATAGACGCCAAGGGTAAAACAATAGTTGATTTTAAGTATGATAATTTACACTCGTCCAAACTGGGATATGCCTGTGCTATGAAAAATGGGAAATGGGGATACATTAAGACTGACGGAAGAGAAGTTATTGATTTTGATTTTGAATCTGCAACTGATTTGTCTAAAAATGGAAAAGCTATAGTAAATAAAGACGGCTCCTGTATTATGATTACACTGTGCAAAAAACTATAGTTATGACAAGGCGGGAAAAATTGCAAACGGCAAAATTATATTTAGACAGACTCTCTTTTGGTCAAGATCCAATCAGTGGAAAAGATTTACCAAATAATTCTCTTTTTGATGATAAAAATATTATGGAAACTTTTAAATTTTTATCTTATGAAGTAGAAAAACTTATTTGTGTTTGCAAAAAGCCGAAATAAAGAGAATGAAAGCCTGAGATAGTTGAGTTTTCTTGACTTTTTGAGTCCGCTATATTAAGATTTCTATTGTATTTACTTACATAGGGGGATTAAATGTTAAATAGCGATAAGACTATGGATAAAATTGTTGCTTTGTGTAAATCACGGGGCTTTGTTTATCCTGGAAGTGAAATTTACGGAGGGTTGTCTAATACTTGGGATTATGGCCCCTTAGGTGTTGAATTCAAAAAAAATATAAAAGAAGCATGGTGGAAAAAATTTGTTCGTGAAAATCCATATAATGTGGGTTTAGACGCAGCAATTTTGATGAATCCTCAAACTTGGATAGCTTCAGGGCATGTAGGTGGATTTTCTGATCCGCTTATGGATTGTAAAGAATGTAAAACAAGACATCGTGCAGATAAATTGATAGAAGACACTGGTGTTAATCCAGCTGGTTGGTCTGCCGAAAAAATGAGTGAATATATTAAAGAAAATAATATTGTCTGTCCGAATTGTGGAGAATGTAATTTTACGGATATAAGGCAGTTTAATCTTATGTTCAAAACTTTTCAGGGTGTAACGGAAGACTCTCAAAGTCAACTTTATTTAAGACCTGAAACTGCTCAAGGCATTTTCGTCAATTTTCTCAATGTGCAGAGAACGACCAGAAAAAAAGTTCCATTTGGAATTTGTCAAATAGGTAAGTCTTTTAGAAATGAGATTACTCCTGGAAACTTTATTTTCAGAACAAGAGAATTTGAACAAATGGAGTTAGAATTTTTCTGTAAACCAGGAGAAGAACTTGAATGGTTTGATTATTGGAAAAATTATTGTAGAGATTGGTTACTTTCTCTGAGTATAAAAAGTGAAAACTTGCGTATGAGGGATCATGAGAAAGAAGAACTTTCACATTATTCCAATGCGACGACCGACTTTGAGTATCTGTATCCATTTGGTTGGGGAGAACTTTGGGGTGTTGCTTCCAGAACAGACTTTGATTTGACTCAACATCAAAACATTAGCAAAAAAAGTATGGAATACTTTGATCCAGATACAAATGAAAGATATTTACCATATGTTGTAGAACCGTCTGTTGGCGTTGAGAGAGTTGGATTAGCTTTACTTGTTGAAGCTTATGATGAAGAAGTTATTGATAAAGAAAAAAATGATGTTAGAACAGTGCTCCGTTTCCATCCAGCAATAGCTCCTGTAAAAGCGGCTGTTTTGCCTTTATCTAAAAAACTTCTCCCCGAAGCTGAAAAAGTATATTCGACTCTTGCCAAACATTTCAATGTTGAACTTGATGCAGCTGGCTCTATAGGAAAGAGATATAGAAGACAAGATGAAATTGGAACACCATATTGCATAACATATGATTTTGATTCTCTTGAAGATGCCTCTGTTACAATTCGTGATAGAGATAGTATGCAACAAGAGAGAATTAAGATAACAAAGCTTGTAGATTATCTGAATTCTAAAATGCAATTCTAATCTGTTATATATAAATAATATTTGCCCTTTTTACAAATTTGTAAAAAGGGCTTTTTTATAATAAATTACATTATTTATATATTAAAATATGATATGTAAAACATAAATTTATAAAAAAGATGAGCAAAGGTTAGCAAGAGAAATATAAGATTATTTATATTGATTATTTAGCAAGCTTAAATGACGTTATAAAAAAACAACTCCCACAATTGTGAGAGTTGTTGTAATTTGTCTCTATATATCAAGAGAGGAATTATCCAAAGAAGTTTAGGATTTTTTCCATAGCAGAAGCAAACTTTTGCATTGATGAAACCATAATGTTCATCAGTGTAGTTCCTGCATCCATAAGACCACTCATGTCAATGTTCTGCAAGCCTTCAAACATACTATTCATGCCTTCAACTGCACCTGACATCATATTACCGATATTAGAAACCATACCAGTTATAACATTTGGATCAATGCCATCGAGAATAGAGTTGATAAGGTCGCCGCCTTTACCCATCATCTCGGACATACCTTGCATCATATCGCCACCCATGTCAAGCATAGGAGCTAACATATCTCCAACGCCGCCGAGCATTTTCGGAAGACCCTTCATCATGCAATTCATTCCTTGCATCATATCAACAACAGTCAAAAGAAGAACATTGAGAGTTCCAAGCATTTGTCCAAGTTGTGAAAGCATTCCTCCGAGGTTGAGACTATTAAGACCTTTCATGGTTATGATCAATTGATCGAGCATTTCAGTCATCTGTCTAACAAGAACGGGTAGATAGTCAGAAGAATCTAACAAGTTGTTGAACAATCTATCTAATCCTGTAAGCATGTTGCCCATGAATGGCATTAACTTGTCTTGTACGGGACCAGCAAATTTCATCAAAAGAAAAGTTGCAGCGCCAGTAAGAATTAACAACATCAAGAGAACAATAAGTAAGATTATGGAAATAGTAAACTTAGTATTTGTTCTTTTTCTTAACTTTTCTTGATAATCCAAAGATTTTGTCAATCTTTGTGCTTCAAGAGTATTGCTAACTCGCATCAGGGCTTCGCCTATCATATTTTCTTCAGAAGAAATCATAGGTTTCTCATTCATTTGTCTTTACCCCTCTCTTTCGTTTAGTTTCAACAGGTCTTTACAACCATAAAGACAACTAATAATTTTCATTTAGAGTAAATTAATAAAAAATATAACTTTATTAAACAAAATGAAAATTTAATTACCTATTTATGTCCGCAAAGACTTTCGTGTGTACTGATTATAATATACTTTTTTCAATAAATCAAGAAAAAAATAGCAATTTTTTGTATTAAATGATAAAAATCATTAAAAGCTGTTCAAAAATTAGAAAATAATTTGTCAATATAGTTTTTCTTTTTGATTATGGTTTATTGTTTTGTTGTATTAAATCTGTTAATATATTTATTAGTTGTACGCATTTGAAAAATTTTATTAAAAATAGCCGGGAAACCGTAGAAGAGGTAGCATGTCCGTAGAATATCCTGCTTTCCTGTTTCATCAGGGTAATAATTTCAAATCATACGAATTTTTGGGTTGCCATAGAGATGGGAATTCCTTTGTATTTCGGACTTGGGCGCCGAATGCCACTGCTGTTTTTGTAGTGGGTGATTTCAATGGTTGGAACGAAAAATCCGATCCGATGGAAAGAATAACAGATAAAGGAATTTGGGAAGTTTATATAGATAAAAAAATAAATGAATTTGATAATTATAAATTTCTAATCTGCGATAAATCTGGAAAAAAACACTATAAAAGTGATCCATATGGCGTACATATGGAACTTAGACCGTCCACTGCGTCTAAGGTATATGATATTAATGGATATAAGTGGAATGATGAAGAATATTATAAACAAGTAAAAAATGTAGATGTATATTCTTCTCCTATCAACATATATGAAGTTCATCTCGGCTCATGGAAAAAATATCCGGATGGTAATTTTTATTCATATAAAAAGCTCGCCGAAGAATTAGTACCCTATGTTAAAAATATGGGATATACCCATGTTGAATTTATGCCAATAAGCGAATTTCCCCTTGATGCATCTTGGGGTTATCAGATTATTGGCTATTTTGCACCCACTTCTCGATTTGGGACGCCAAAAGATTTTATGTATCTTATCGATAAATTTCATCAAAATGGAATAGGCGTAATTTTAGACTGGGTACCTGCACATTTTCCCAAAGACGAAGCAGGTCTTTCTGAGTTTGATGGAGACTGCTGTTATGAATATAAAAATCCTAAAAAGGGAGAACATAAAGGTTGGGGCACTAAGGTCTTTGACTATGGAAGAGAAGAAGTTCAAAGCTTTTTAATTTCAAATGCTTCATATTGGTTTGAAAAATATCACGTTGATGGACTGAGAATCGACGCAGTATCTGCAATGATTTATCTCGACTATGGAAGAGAGGAAGGCGAGTGGGAAAAAAATGCCTTTGGCGGAAAAGAAAATCTCGAAGCCACAGCCTTTATAAAAAAACTCAATACAGAAATTTTTTCAAAATTCCCCAAAGCTCTTATGATTGCTGAAGAAAGCACTTCGTGGCCTATGATTACAAAACCTATAGAAGTGGGCGGATTGGGCTTTAACTTTAAGTGGAATATGGGCTGGATGAATGACACAATAAAATATTTGAATTTAGACGGACTTAGCAGAAAATACAACCATAATTTATTGACTTTTTCGATGTTTTATGCTTTTTCTGAAAATTATATTTTGCCAATTTCTCATGATGAAAATGTTTATGGGAAAAAATCTTTAATAGATAAAACGCCGGGAGATAACGGCATTTCGTATGACTATATTCGAAAATTTGCAGAAAATCGCACATTCTTTGCCTATATGTTTGCTCATCCTGGGAAAAAACTTCTGTTTATGGGTACTGAAATAGGACAATTTGCTGAATGGAATTACAGCTCGTCTATAGAATGGTTTTTAACTGATTATGAAAAACATCATCAGCTTCAAAAATTTGTAAAAGATTTAAATAATTTTTATAGAGAAAATTCTCCATTTTGGGAAAATGATCAAGATTGGAATGGATTTAAATGGATTGTAAGCGACGACAATGTAAATTCTGTAGTCGCATTTGAGAGAATAGACAAAAACGGAAAATCAATAATAGCCGTATTTAATTTTACCCCAGTAAATAGAGAAAATTATAAAATAGGGGCGGACAAGGGAAAATACAAGGTGATTTTCAGTACGGACAAAGTTTCTTATGGAGGAACAGGATTTTCGTCCAAAGGCAGAGTCAAACTTCAAAATGAAGCTCTGCATGGTAGAACGAACAGTCTGAATCTGAAAATCGCAGGAAACAGCGCCATATATATAGCAAAGGAGTAACAAATGAAGCAGAGAAAAGAAAATATTGCAATGCTACTCGCTGGCGGACAGGGTAGCAGGTTGGGAGTGCTGACTAAAAAAATGGCTAAACCAGCTGTCCCGTTCGGAGGAAAGTATAGAATAATCGATTTTCCTCTTTCCAACTGTGTCAATTCCGGAATTTTTACAGTCGGAGTTTTGACTCAATACCAACCTCTTGAACTGAATGATTATATAGGAAATGGAGCACCATGGGATTTAGATAGAAACTTTGGTGGAGTTCATATTTTACCTCCATATCAAAGGCAAAAAAACACACAATGGTATAAAGGCACTGCGAATTCCATTTATCAAAATATACATTTCATAGAAAAATATGATCCAGAATATGTTGTGATTTTATCTGGAGATCATATTTACAAAATGAATTACTCTAAAATGATTGAGTATCATAAAGAAAAGAAAGCAGATTGCACAATCGCTATGATTGAAGTTGAGTGGGAAGAAGCTTCGAGATTTGGGCTTATGGTTGTAGATGATGAAAATAAAGTTTGTTCCTTTGAAGAAAAACCTGAAAAGCCAACGACCAATAAAGCTTCAATGGGAATTTATGTTTTCAGTTGGGATGTTTTGAAAAAAGTTCTGATTGAGGATGAAAATAACCCGGATTCAAGCAATGATTTCGGAAAAGATATAATACCGAAAATGCATTCTGAGGGAAGACCGATTTATGCTTACCCATTTGAAGGATATTGGCGAGATGTAGGTACTCTTGACAGTCTTTGGCTTGCAAATATCGATCTTTTATCTCCGTCAATTGGATTTGATATAGGAGATCCTACCTGGAAAATTTATTCTCGCAGTCCCTCTTCTCCGCCTCAATATCTTGCAGAGTCTGCCTGCGTGCAAAATTCAATGTTAGCAGAGGGCTGCTATGTTGAGGGAAATATTGATTTTTCTATTCTTTCTGCAAATGTTACTGTCGAAAAAGGCGCTGTAATTAGAGATTCCTTTATAATGCCTGGATGTACAATAAAGAAAAATGCGGTTATTGAATACTCGATTATCGCCGAAAATGTAGTTGTCGAAGAAGGCGCTAAAATCGGTGGTCGCCCAGAAGATATGGATGTGGATAAATGGGGAATTACCGTTATAGGAGAGGGCGTTACAATAGGCGCTAATTCAATAATAGGCACTAAGCAAGTAATAGATCAAGATGTTGAAAAGGGGGCTAAATATGAGACCGAATAATGTATTGGGACTTATTTATTCCAGCTCATATGAGCAAGCATTAAACCAAATGACAGCGCTTAGAACGATAGCTTCCGTTCCATTTGGTTGTAGGTATAGAATGATTGATTTTCCTCTTTCGAATATGGTAAATGCGGGTATGACACAGGTTGGAATAATTACTAAAAGTAATTATCGTTCTCTGATGGACCATATAGGTGCTGGGCGTCCTTGGGATTTAGATAGAAAAAGAGAAGGATTATTTTTACTGCCACCGTATAGCGTGAGTGGATTATCCGATCATGGAGCTGATAACAAAGTTGCAGCCTTACATTCTAATATGCATTTTGTCAATCGTTCACAAAAGGACTATGTTTTACTTACTGATGCAAATTCTGTTTATAATTTTGATTTTCGAGATTTAATGGAATTTCACGAAAAGAAAAAGGCAGATATAACTATTGCCTATAAAAATGGAATAGTGCCTAATCTTCAAGGAATAATGAAACTCTCTGTTGAAAAAGACGGCAGAGTAACAAAAATCAAAACAGCAAAATCTGAAAATCAAAGTCCAGAAAATTATTCTTTTAATATAATGATAATGAAAAGTTCTCTATTAGAAGATCTGATAAATGAAGCTCATATGAAAGAAAGAAAACATTTTTCGGAAGATGTCATAGCTCCACGAGCAGACGATCTCAAGATTTTTGGTTATAAAATTGAGGGATACTCAAATATGGCCTCATCACTTTTAGATTATTACAATATGAATATGGATTTGCTTCAACTTAAAAATAGACAACAACTGTTTAACAGAGCAAACCCAATAACAACAAAAGTATTAGACAATATACCTGCGACCTATGGTCTAAATGCAGATGTACACAATTCTCTTATCGCAGATGGTTGTAAAATAAATGGAATTGTTGAAAATTCTATACTATTTCGTGATGTTGTAGTAGAAGAGGGAGTTCACATTAAAAATTCTATTTTAATGCAGGGAACAATTGTGCGTAAAAATTCTAATTTAAATGCAGTCATAGCCGATAAAGAAGTCATTATCAATGAAGATCGTTATTTGTCTGGAGACGCAGTTTTTCCAGTATATATTTCTAAAAAAGCAACAGTTTAAGAGAGGTATAAACAGTGAAGATTTTATATGCAACTTCAGAAGCGTATCCTTTTGCAGTTAGTGGTGGACTTGGAGAAGTCGCCTATGCATTGCCCAAACAATTAAAAAAAGATAGGGTAAATATAAAGGTGATAATGCCGTTGTATTCGTCAATTGCGAAAGAATATAGAGATAAAATGAAATTTTTGACGCATTTTTATGTTCCACTCGCTTGGAGAAATTGTTATTGTGGTCTATTTTCGCTTAGATTAAATGGCGTAGAATTCATATTTGTAGACAATGAATATTATTTTAAACGAGATGGATTGTATGGGCATTTTGATGATGCAGAGAGATTTGCTTTCTTTTCTAAAGCTGTTTTAGAAACTCTGTTACATATTTCATTCAAGCCAGACATAATACACTGTAATGATTGGCAAACTTCGCTAATACCTGTATTTTATAGACTTTTTTATGCTGATGTTGATGGATTTGAAAATATCAAAACATTGCTGACAATTCATAATATTCAGTATCAAGGCACCTATGGAAAATTTATTTCCGGAGATGTTCTCGGTGTAAGTGAACAAGATGAGTCTATTTTAGAATACAATAATGATATTAATTTTATGAAAGGCGGAATAGAGTGTGCTAACAGTGTAAATACTGTCAGTCCTACATATGCAACAGAAATTTTAGACCCTTGGTTTAGCTATGGTTTAGACTATATTTTAAGACAAAATGTCTGGAAATTGACGGGCATAATAAATGGAATAGATTTAGATACATATAATCCTGAAACACATTCTTATTTTCCTTTTTCTGCTGATAAACCGAAAAATAAATCCAAAAATAAAAAAGCCCTTTTAAAAGACTTTGGAATGGAGGATGACGGCTCCCCTGTTATAGCTTTTATTTCAAGGCTGGTAAGTCAAAAGGGAATTGATTTAATCTGTGCCGTTATGGATGAACTTTTAGATAATTACAATTTCAAATTTTTAGTTTTAGGTACCGGCGATCAATATTATGAAAATTATTTCAGAGACTTAGAGCAAAGGCATTCTGATAAGGTGAGAGTGAAAATTGAATTCTCAAGTGATTTGTCTAAAAAAATGTATGCTGGCAGTGATTTGTTCTTAATGCCATCTAAATTTGAGCCCTGCGGAATAGCCCAAATGATTGCAATGCGTTATGGAACTTTACCGATTGTGCGAAAAACAGGAGGTCTTTCAGATACGGTAGTAGATTGTGGAGACGAAAATGGATACGGATTCACTTTCGTAACATATAATGCTCACGATATGAAAGATGCAATCATTCGTGCAGTAGAATTATATTATAATGATAAAAAACGGTGGGCAAAGGCTGTAAAGACAGCACTTTCAAAAGATTTTAGTTGGAAAAAACCGTCTCTTGCATATAGAAAATTATACGATAAAATAAAATCTTCCTAAATCATATAAGCCCTGCGACTGAAATGTTGAAATATTCATCGACATAAGATTGCAGGGTTTTAATACATTCAGGTGTAGCTCCTTTTATCGTTTTATTATCTATGCTTTGTTTGACTTTTCCTAAATTAAAAATACTAACAGCATTTAAAAAATTTAACTGTTCTGTTCTCTTTTGATTGCCAATCCAAGAAGCAGGAAATACGCCAGATTTTATCCCGTAATTTAATAAAAAATAATCAGAAACGGCAAATAACTCTAACATCTTTTTTTTGTTTTCTTTTGAAAAAGAAAGATTGTGTATAATGAAAAAGGTAATTTTACATAGAGTTTCAATGGACATCTCTCTATCGCTTTCTTCATCTTCAATTTTATGAACCCTTGTCATTGCCACTTTGCCTGCATCTCGTCCCAATAAATA
Source organism: Clostridia bacterium (assembly GCA_030532035.1). Lineage (GTDB taxonomy): Bacteria > Bacillota > Clostridia > Oscillospirales > Acutalibacteraceae > JAUNLX01. Next base: position 88,795 of record JAUNLX010000002.1, read on the forward strand.
ATCTGCGCTGACTTTATAATAGTCTGCTATTTTTTTCAAAAAATCTAAGCCACATTCTCGGATACCATTTTCATAATGGGATAATAGAGATTGTGAAATACCTAAATCGCTTGCAACTTGTTTTTGACTTTTCTTGCTCTTTCTTCGAAGTTTAGAAATTTTCAGGGCAAAATCAGATACAGTTGTATTCAAAAATATCACCACGCTATAATACAAATAGTAATATTATTATATGTTAAAAGGAATAAAAAATGAAGACTTATAGAATTTATTTGTTAAGACACGGGCTAACAGAAGAAAATACACAGGGAAGATATGTTGGCCATATGGATCCATCATTGAGTGAAGAGGGAAGAAAACAACTTGTTGAAATGAAAAAAACAATGGTATATCCCAAGGCACAAGCCTTAATATCAAGCCCTTTAAAAAGAGCAATTGAATCTGCAAAAATTTTATATCCATCTCTAAATCCAATTGAGATAAATCAATTTATGGAATGTAATTTTGGAGAATATGAGGGAAAAACAGCGGAAGAACTGGAACATGAAGATACATTCCCGAGATGGCTTGCGGGAGATAAAGAAACAGCCCCTCCAGGTGGTGAGAGTTCGGAAGAATTTGGAAACCGTATATGTGAGGGATTTGAAAAAGCCATTGACGGTATTTTCAAGAGCGGTATAACGGATACAGTTATAATGACGCATGGCGGTGTTATTATGAGCTTACTTTCCCGATATGGATTGCCGTCACTACCTGCAACTTCGTGGATGACGCCGAATGGTTGTGGATATGCTTTGCATATAAATGCTCATCTTTGGAGTATAATGAGAAAATTTGAAATTGTGGGCGAGTTACCCATGGAAAAATTAGATGAGGAAGAATGAAAAATACAATAATATTTGATTTAGACGGTACTTTGTTAGATACACTGGAAGATTTACATAACAGTGTTAATTTTGCACTATCAAAATATGGATATAAAGAGCGAACTCTTGATGAGATAAGGACTTTTGTGGGAAACGGAGTAAAGGTTTTAATTGAAAAAGCTCTACCGAATTATATAAATAAGGAAGAATTCGATAAAGTTTTTAACGCTTTTAAGGAGCATTATTCTAAAAATTGCAATGTAAAAACAAAGCCGTATGATGATATTATAAAAATTATAAAAATCTTGAAAAATAAAAAATATAAAGTAGCGGTTGTATCAAACAAAAGTGACAGAGAAGTACAAAATTTAACAAAAATATATTTTGACGGACTCGTGGATGTTGCAGTGGGACAAAGCGATGATATACGAAAAAAGCCATATCCAGATGAAGTTTTTAAAGCTTTAAATATTTTAAATTCAAATGAGGAAGAGAGCATATATATAGGTGATTCAGAAGTAGATGTTCTGACTGCTAAAAATTCTAATTTGGATTTGATTGCTGTTTTATGGGGCTTTCGTGACGAAAATCAACTTAGAGATAGTGGTGCAAAAATTTTAGTTGAAAAACCAGAGGAAATTTTGGGAGTTATTGAAAAATATAATGAATAATATTTTGATAGTCGAAGACGACAAATCGATTTTAGAAAATTTAAATAGCCTGCTAAAAAGCGAGGGATACTCTGTTTTGACGGCAAGTGGTCAAAGAGAAGCAGAGAATATCCTCTCTCAAAATGAAGTAGACTTAATTCTCTTGGATGTAACATTAAAAGACGGCAACGGTTTTTCTTTTTGTCGACAGATAAAGGAAAATACACCAAATATACCAATTATATTTTTAACGGCTTTAGATGACGAGTCGAGCCTTATAACTGGGCTATCTTTAGGTGCCGACGATTATATATCAAAGCCGTTTAGATCTGGAGAATTACTGGCAAGACTTCATAGGCGCTTGCAGAAAAAATCTGGGATTTCAAAGATGAAAATTCAAAATTTAATTGTAAATTTTGATACGGCACAAGTCTTAAAACAGGGAAAAGAGATAAATTTATCGGCACTTGAATATAAAATATTTTTATTACTCATAAGACGCCCTGGAATAATTTTAAGCCGGGAACAACTTTTAAGTGAAATTTGGGATTTTGGTGGAGATTTTGTAAACGACAACACTTTGACTGTATATATAAAAAGGCTCAGAGAAAAATTAGAAGACGACCCCAAAGAGCCAAAGATAATTGTAACCGTCAGGGGAATAGGATATAAGGTGATTAAATAAGTGTGGATTTTTAAAAATAGACGATTTATCGTAACTCTTTTATCTGACATTATTTTGATTGCCTTATCTTTTGGTGCTACTTTTTTTATAGATAAAAAAGCTTCAGTCGTAATTTTCTTTTTTGTAATTGTTATCTCTGTTAGAGATATAATTATGAATTATGATTTTTATAAAAAATTGCGAACTCTCACACAACAAATAAACAGGCTTTCTCAAAATGATATAATGATGAGCTTAAAAGATTATGCAGAGGGAGATTTGTCAATTTTAAGCTCGGAAATATATAAAATTGTAAGAGAATTAAAGGGTTTGACTGAAGAATTGACAAAGGAAAAAAAGCTTTTGTCTGACGCTTTGGCAGATATTTCTCATCAGATTAAAACTCCTCTGACTTCAATTGAACTTATGTTGTCTCGAATTTTGACACAAGATTTATCCGAAGATGAAAAAAGAAAACTTTTTTATGAAATAAAAATCAAAATACAGAGTTTGGAATGGATGATTTTAGCCTTATTAAAATTATCTAAAATCGAAAATAAAATAATAAAATTACATTTTGAAAAAATTTCATTAAATAATCTTATTTCTAAAGTAATTTCCGACGATTTAGGAGTTATAGCAGAATTTAAGAAAATTAATTTCATTACAGACAGTTCCGCAGAATACTTTGTTCAAGGGGACAAGCAATGGATAAGTGAAGCTTTTTCAAATATTATAAAAAATTCCATTGAACATACGCCTTTTGGCAGCAACATAAAAATTTATATTTATAATTCTCCCTTGTATATAGGCGTTAAAATAGAAGATTCTGGAGATGGTTTTGCAGACAAAGATATAAAATATATTTTTGATAGATTTTATAAAGATGAAAACGCTCCTGACAAGAATATTGGAATTGGTTTAGCGATTTCAAAATCTATATTTGAACGACATAATGCGACCGTAGAAGCATATAACAGCAATTCTGGCGGAGGCTGTTTTGATATAAAATTTTATAAGGGAATTTTGTAAGTGACTAAAGAGTCACTTTATAATCATTCAGTTGTCATCCGATAATGTTTTTATATTAATCGGGAGGAATTTTTATGGAAATTTTAAGAGTAGAAAATTTAGTAAAAGAATATAAAACGGGAGAAAATGTTGTCAAAGCTGTGGACAATGTTTCTTTCACAGTTCAAAAAGGCGAATTTGTCGCTATAATAGGAGCCTCTGGCTCTGGTAAATCAACACTTTTACATCTTATTGGCGGAGTGGATAAACCAGATGGCGGAAAAATTTATGTTGACGGTGTAGATTTATATTCTCAAAACAATGAAAAACTCGCAATATTCAGAAGACGAGAAATAGGACTAATTTATCAATTTTATAATTTGATTCCAGTTCTAACTGTATCGGAAAATATCACATTGCCGTTACTAATGGACAATAGAAAATCGCCTAAAGCAGAATTAGAAAAAATGATTGAAATGTTAGATCTGCAAGGCAAGGAAAATCAATTACCCAACCAATTATCTGGTGGGCAACAACAAAGAGTTGCAATAGGTCGTTGTCTTATAACTTCGCCTGCCATTGTTTTAGCAGATGAACCGACAGGGAATCTCGATAGCAAAACATCTTCGGGAATTATAAATTTACTTAAAACATCAAATCGAAAGTTTAATCAAACTCTGATTATCGTTACGCATGATAAAAATATTGCCGAACAGGCTGACCGAATAATTGAAATTTCCGACGGAAAAATTCTAAGAGATGAGGTCATAAAAAATGAATATATTTAAGAAACTCACTCTCAAAGAATTAAAATTAAATAAAAAGCGAACAGCTGCGACGATTATAGGTGTAATTTTAAGTGCCGCTCTGTTCACTGCTGTTATATCATTTATTTCGTCTACTCTTTTTAATATGGAAAAAGAAGTCAGAAAGACGTCTGGAAACTATCATATAACGGTTTCAGATGTCACAAAATCAGACTTTGACAAAATATTGAAAGAAACAGAAATAGAAAACCCCAATTATTTGTTGCACGTAGGATATGTGCCGCTAAATTTAACTAATAAAAGCGCTAAACCATATTTGAGCATTGAAAGTATGGATAATAATTTTAGAGAAAATATAGTTTTTTCTATAATTTCGGGGAGAATGCCACGAAATTCATCTGAACTTATTTTACCATCAAATTTCAAAAATGATGATATGGGAAATTATAAGTTAAATGATGTTGTTAAATTTGATATTGGAGAAAGAAAATTTAACAATGATATTCTCGGACAAGGCCATCAATTTTTTGGAAACGATGAAAAATTCGAGAAAAAATTTCAAAAAGAGTATAAAATCGTTGGATTTTATACTTCTGAGTCCTATGGTTTATTCTCTGGAGCAGCATATACTGCTTTAACTATTGAAGACGCAGAGACAAATAAAGACAATACATATAAATTATTTATTTCATTGTCTAAGCCTCTGACACAAGGGGGAAAAGTTTACTCAAAATTATTCAGAATAAGCGATTTTGTAGATAAAACTTTATTGTTCGATATAGAGTGTATTGCATTAAATAGCTCATTTAAGAAATCATTATATTTATTGGCTTTAATTTTCATCATTATAATTTTTGTTGGCTCTGTTTCACTCATATATAATTCTTTTTCAATCTCTGTGGCTCAGAGGACAAAAGAATTTGGTATGTTGGCTTCCATTGGAGCGACAAGGAAACAATTATTTAAGAGCGTGTTATTTGAAGCAAATATCATATCTATTGTGGGAATGATTTTTGGATTTGCACTCGGCTGTGTCGGTATAGGAGTTACGCTGTGGAAAACAGGAGATATATTTAACAGCCTTCTTATGATGTCTGGAGACAAATTTGTTTTTCACATATCTTGGCCAGTGCTTGTGCTTGCAATATTATTAACATATATTACTGTAGTTGTTTCTGCTTCTATTCCAATTATTAAAGGGACTAAAGTTGCGCCGATAACAGCAATTAAGGAAAACAATTTTGTCAAAATAAAGAAGAAAAAAAATTATAAAACGCCAAAATTAGTATCTAAAATTTTTGGATTTGAAGGAACCTTATCTCACAAATACTATAAGCGTTCTAAAAATCAATATCGCACAACAATAATCGCTATATCAATGTCAGTTATTTTATTTGTTTGTTCAAATAGTTTTGTCACTTATCTCAACAATATTTTTTCTTCGCAGGTGGCTATGAGCCCAGATATTTTTGATTATTTTATAACATATATTGATGAAAATGAAACTGGAGAAAAACATATATTAGAAATGGCCGACAAAATTGCTAATAATGAAAAAATATCTCAAACAGAAATTGTCTATGAAATGGGAACTGAATTTGGATATTTTGAAGCAGATAAAAAAGAAATTTTGCCTAAAGCTTTGAATGAAGCGAAAAAGACTGCTGAAATAAGAGCGGAAGCAGGAGATATATCCTTAACTCCAGTAAAAGATAATAATGATAGATTATATTTAAGCGGAAGCGTATTTTTTATGGATGAAGCGTCCTTTAAGAACATATTGAAAGCAAATAATATAAAAAATTATGGCAATGAAGCACTAATCTATTTACCTAAATATTCCATGGATAGCAAGGGCAAAAAAATTGCCAATGAAGAACTTACTAAAAAGCTTACCCATATATATTATTCTGCTCAAAAGACAAAAGAACCAAAGAAAATAGAAAATACTATAATGATTAAAGAATTGCCGTCAATCAGTAATTTGGAATATGGAAGTAGTAATAATATTACGATTTGTTTGCCACTGTCACAGGCGCCTAAATATCGCTCTTCGTTAGTTTTGCAAAATCCACATACTCTTTTTATTAAAGCAAAAGATGGGCAGGAAAAACAACTTGGGCAAGATCTTGATAAAATTATAGAAAAAGAAAATAGCAATTATCATCTGATCAATTTTTATGAACAGATTGAACTCATTAAAGGTGCTATATTCGTTCTAAAAGTTTTCTCCTATGGTTTTACGATTTTAATTTCGCTAATTTCTTTGGCAAATTTATTCAATGTTATTTATACAAATGTTATGCTTAGACAAAAAGATTTAGCAGTTTTAAGATCTGTGGGAATGACGGAAAAATCTATAAAAAAATCAACGATATATGAAGCACTAAATTACAGTGTTCGATCGCTATTTTGGGGCGTGTCTTTGTCAATGGGGCTCAATTATTTGATGTTTATGGCGTTAAATAAAGCAAATGATATGGTTTCAAGTTTTTATGTGCCCAAATTCCCGGTTATCTTTGCTATAACAAGTGTAGTACTTTTAATATTCATTACAATGTTATATTTTATAAAACAGACATCAAAGCAAAACATAATTGAAACCATTCGCAATCAAAATGTATAAATTTCGATTATGAAATAAATTATAGATAATAAAATCATATTATAAAAATTATATATTTTGAACTTTTTTCTCCCTTTGCTATAATTATGGCAAAGGGAGTGATTATATGAGCTTTTTAGATATTTCAGTAGATTTTTTTGAAGAAAATGACAACGAGATTACTGCTCGTATTCAGAAGTTTTTCCAAATAGAAAACGGAGATGAGTTTAATCAAACAGCTCTATATACTGGATTACAAAATGCAACTCATATTTTAACCCCGAGTTTTTGTTTTGAAAATGAAAAGACGATTGCAGATTATGATTTGTCTACATTTATAGGACCTTGCGAAGTTATTGAATTAAAAGAGCCTTATATAACTGGAGATTTAATAAATCGTTATTTTTCAAAATTCGCCAAAAAATTGTTGATTAAATCCACACAAAATATTGAATTTATGCCAGGAGCAGCGGACGATCTTGCCTTTTGTGGATATGAACTTATAGGTTTTGATAAAAATATTAATTTAGAAATAGACAAAATAAATACGCATCGTGCACTGATGAGAGACGGATGCGTACTTTTGAAAAATCTTGATTTGTCGGAAGTTGAAAGTGGAGAATATTTTTTATTCTCCAGTGTACTCAAATTAGGAAAAACTGAGGCTTCTCCGACAAGGGCTATTTTATTTACAGAATATATAAATTGGCCGCCGAGAAAAGACGAACCACTTTATTTTTGAAAATTAGTTGTTGGGAAAAAATTTATCGTAAACGGCGCGGACAGCTTTGTCTGCGTCTTCTTCATTTATTAAAACAGAAATTTTAATTTCGGATGTCGCTATCATTTGAATGTTTACATTTGCAGAATATAGAGCCTCAAACATATCACTTGCAACTGCTGGATGAGATTCCATACCAGCACCGACAACGGAAACTTTTGCGACATTATTATCTACAAAAATATCGTCGTCGTCGATTTCTGAAAAAGCTTCAAGCAAAAGTTTTTTTGCCTCTTCTCCATGAGACCTTTGGACAGTAAAGGAAATATCTTTTGTTCCGTCACGACCTACAGACTGTAAGATGATATCTACATTTATATTTTTTTGAGCAAGCTTAGAAAACATCTTGAAAGCAATTCCGGGAACATCCGGCAATTTTATAACGGCAATTCTGGAAACATCGGTATCTTTTGTAACGCCTCTAATTAACATTTTTTCCAATTCAATGACCTCCTTGATTTTAGTTCCTGGTTTATTTGTTATCGAAGATAGAACTTCGACCTCAATATTATATTTTTTTGCCATTTCAACAGAACGATTGTTCAAAACTTGTGCACCTAAGGTTGCAAGTTCGAGCATTTCGTCATAAGTGATTTCGTCGAGTTTAGGAGCAGTGGGAATTTTGCGTGGATCGGCAACAAAAACGCCCTCAACATCGGTAAAAATTTGACATTTATCTGCCCCAACAGCAGCGGCAATGGCAACAGCCGTAGTATCGGAACCACCTCGACCGAAAGTTGTTATATTATCTCGTTTGTCTATCCCCTGAAATCCAGCAACGATAACAATATTATTCTTTGCAATTTCAGAAGTAAGTCTCTCTGTATCAATATTTTTAATTCTGGCGGAACCATAGACTGAATTTGTTGAAAAACCTGCTTGCCAGCCCAAAAGAGAAATTACCGGAAAATCCATTTTTTCAATTGCCATGGCTAAAAGAGAGGCTGATATTTGCTCTCCAGCAGATAATAAAACATCCATTTCTCTTTTTGACGCATTGGGATTTATTGCATTTGCTTTTTCAATAAGCTCGTCGGTTGTATCTCCTTGAGCAGAAACGACGGCAATTACATTATTTCCCTTTTTATATGTATCAGTTATAACTTTTGCAACATTTCTAACTTTTTCGTCTGTGGCTACTGAGCTACCACCAAATTTTTGAACTATCAAGCTCATACATTTTCCTCCAAACAGCGTAATATAGCTACAATTGATGATTTTTTGATTTTGCTTTTTAGATTTTCAATATTTCGCTCTGTATCAATCGGTGTAATAAACGCAAATTGACCGTTTTTTTCTTCGGAAATGGTGCACTTTCCTTCAAATATCTGTTGTATTTCTTCAACCGATTTTTGATAATTTTCAGTTTCTGCGCGTAAATAAAAAGCTGATTTTCTATCAAGATAATCTGCAACAAAATTATCTATATGTTCTCCCCAACCAAAATTCTTTCTTTTTTTAAGATGATTTGCACAATCGAGGACATCAGCAACAACTGCAGAAGCCGTAGGCATTTTTCCAGCACCTTTACCGTAAAATAAGACTTCACCTGTGGCATCGCCATTGACTAAAACGGCATTAAATACGCCGTTAACATTTGCCAGTTGATTGTGTTTGTCAACAAGCATTGGAGCAGTTATAACTTGAATTTTATCATCCTCAATTTTTTGAGAATCTGCAATAAGTTTTATTACGAAGCCTAAATCATTTGCAAAATAAATATCTTCATTTTTGATTTTAGAAATTCCCTCACTGTAAACTTCTTTAGGATATATATGATGACCATAGCATAGCGATGACAAGATACAAATTTTTCTCATAGCATCAAAGCCCTCGATGTCATCTGTTGGATCTTTTTCGGCATATCCATTGTCTTGAGCAAGTTTTAGAGCCTCTTCAAAGCTCATTTTATCATCAATCATTTTTGAAAAGATGAAATTAGTTGTTCCGTTGAGAATACCAGTAACTCGATCTATTTTATTTGCGGCAAGACAATTTGAAATTGGGCGTATAATCGGAATACCTCCGCCAACACTTGCTTCAAAGAAATAATTTACATTATTTTCCTCTGCAGCTTTGAGTATCTCAAATCCTTTAGTGGCAACCAGTTCTTTATTTGAAGAAACAACAGACTTTCCTTTTTGTATTGCCTGCATAGTATATTCAAAAGCAGGATTTATTCCGCCGATGGTTTCCACTACAACTTTTACAGATTCGTCATTTAATATAACTTGAAAGTCCTTTGTAAATTTGTCGCAGTATGAGAGTTCAGGAAAATCATTCAAATCAAGAATATATTTAATATCGATGCTATTGTCTGGCGTTTTATCGGAAAGCTTTTTGTTTTTGCTTTCTATCGTTTCGACTACACCACTACCTACTGTTCCGTGACCTAAAACGGCTATGTTCATAAAACTATCAAACCTCGTTATTTATATTTTCGTCTGACTTGAATTGTCTTTTTCAACAATTTCAAGCTTATTCAAATCATCGTTTTGTGAGCCGCCTATGTATCCCTCTTTTTGCAACATCTTTATCAAGAACAACATCATAGGAAATAGGAAGAGACCTACGAAACCCAGTAATTTAGCGCCAATAAACATTGACATGAGAGATATTGCAGGATTTAAATCAAATTGAGTGGCAATAAGCTTTGGCTCAATTATTTGTCTTACTACCGTTATTATTATATATGTTATTGCAAGAGCAATAGCAAGCTTATAATCTTGAACAACTAAGCTATAGAGAATCCATGGTCCAAGAAATGTTCCAGTTCCCAAAATGGGAAGAATATCAAAAAGGGCGATAATCAAAGCTAAAATCAATTTATATTTACCGTCCATAATTTTTGCCCAGGTTATGATGTTAAAAGCAATATATAATTCGCAAAAAGTAACAAATAAAATAATTACATAAGATTTTAGAATTTTCTTGATAGAAGCAAAGATAGTATTTTTCATCAAGAGAAAAGTTTCTCGTTTTTCCGGTTTTATAAAAGAGATGAAAAGTTTTTTAAGTTCATCATAGTCAACAGCTATAAAGCAAGTGAGCACAACCGTTATTACAAATCCGAAAAAAGCGGCTGGTATATTTTTGGCAAGATCATATACCTTGGGAACCCCTGCAGAAATAAATTTATTTATATTAAATGTGTTTGTTTGCGTTGAAACTGCCGCACGATATTGAGGGTCTACTAATTTTTTTAAGCCCTCCGAGGCACTGCGCAAGAAATTTGAAACATAATTTTTGAATATATCTGGAGTTATATCTAAAATTTTATTTGAAATGGTTTCGAGCCACATAGGTTCAGACACTTTTTGAAAAAAGAAATCCTTAAATGATATGAGTTCGCTGATTATCTTTTTCCCCGAAAAATATATCACCGTCAATACAAGAGTATAAGTCAAAACGACAACAAGTATAGCAACTATTGCTTTTACAGATTTCTTTTTTATATTAAATTTTGCAATAGGCCACTGTGAAACGGCAGCAATAATTATCGCTATTAGTATTGGCGCAATTGTCGGCAATACATATTTAACTACTAAAAAAAGTAAAACTGATATTATTGCGACATATAAAACATTTATTATAAAAGTTCTTTTAGACTCAACATTTTCAGTGGAGAAAAAATCTCTTTTCATAAAAGGCTCCTTATAAACAAGCTGAAATAAATTATAAACGATTTTCCGTTATATGACAATAATCAAGTACTTTTATATAAAAAGAAATTTTCAATAAATTTTAATGGCAGATATTTTTGTATAATCTGATTTTTATTACGATATGTAAAACCGCGATTTAAGTTAACTTGATTTTTAACACTTAAATCAAACAGCCCGCTTCTGCGGGCTGCTTTAACACTTTCGTTTAATTTACTTAAGGTAAATTGATTTTTACCCCTTCAATTGCTATAATTATTTCATCAAAATTTGGAGGCAAAAGATGAAAATTTCTCCCTCGGTATTATCTGCCGATTTTTCAAAATTAGACAGAGAACTCGAAAAAATGTGGAATTCTGGTGCAGAATGGATTCATTATGATGTAATGGATGGCCTTTTCGTTCCCAATATTACTTTTGGAGCTCCAGTTATCAAGTGCCTGAAAGATAAAACGAAGGCCGTAAGTGATGTACATCTCATGATAGAAGATCCCATAAAATATATTGAAGATTTTGCAAATGCTGGTGCAGATTATATTACTTTTCATATTGAATCAAAGTCCGACATAAAACAGACTATTCAAAAAATAAAAGATTGTGGCTGTAAAGCTGGTCTTACTTTGAGGCCTAAAACTGATATTAACAAACTTCTCCCATATCTTGAAATGATCGACCTTGTTTTAATTATGACTGTTGAGCCTGGATTTTCAGGTCAAAGCTTTATGGCTGATCAAGTTGAAAAAATAAAAATCGTCAGACAAAAAGCTAAAGAGTTGAATTTAGATTTAATAATAAATGTTGATGGTGGGATAAATACGGAAAATATCAATATCGTTTCCAAAGCGGGAGCAGATGTTGTTGTTTCAGGAAGTACAGTTTTCAAATCGGAAGATCCTGCAAAGACTATTGCCGAATTAAAGAAAAACGCTGTTGTTTAATATGGTAAAAGAAGAACAAATTGAAAAGAAAAAATTCACAATAAAAGAATATATGATAGATTTGATAATAATGTTATCTTGTCTGTCTATTATGGGTATTTATCTAAACGGAGCGAGAGCTCTATTTATAATTCTTATTTGTATTTTTACAGGAGTTCTTTCAGAGAGTTTTATTGATTTTGTAATAAGAAAAAAAATTCGTACCTCGGTCGTTGATTTAAATACGGTTGCACATTCTATGATAGTGGCTCTGTGTATGCCAGTTTCTATACCTTTGTTTTTTCCGATAATTGGTACCTTGGTGACTGTTGTAATAGGTAAAATTCCTTTCGGAGAATCAAAAGAACAAATTTTTGTTCCCTCGGCTGTTGGGCTTTCTTTTTTAAGCGTTGCTTATGGAGAATATCTTTTTACTTTTAGAGCTTTTGAATTTATAAAAAGTAAAGAGATAAGTGGAATAAACGATTTATCGTTGGCAGGTATGTTAAAGCAAGGCAAATCCATAATGCCCGATGCGATGAATGTTATACAAGTTATAATTGGCAGAGTTACAGGACCGATTGGAACTACTGCTATAATTTTATTTTTAGGCTGTTTTATCTATCTTGCTATAAAGAGGAGAGAACAGCTTGTGGTCATCTTTTTCTACCTTTTTGCAATTACTCTGGTAGCAATTATTTCTCCCAGAGTTTATACCGGAAGAAAAATTTCTATATTAATGGAATTGAGCGCAGGTTATGTTTTATTTGGCTCAATATTTATGCTGTCTGATTTAATTACTTCGCCAAAAAATCCTATAGCTCGTGGGGCATATGGTTTCTTTGCCGGCATACTCACTATGTTATTTAGGCATTTTGGAAAATTTGAAGATGGCGTATTTTTTGTTGTTATTTTGATGAATGCTATGTCTGATTTTTTCGAACGATTGGGCTTGAAAATTGAAAGTCTTTCGGACGAAAACAAAAAGAATAAAGGAGCAGTTAAAAAAGTTGAAAAAAAGCACAGAAACTACAGAAAAATTAAAAAAGGACAAGAAAAACAAGAAATTAAGTAGAGAACTTTTTTCTGAAATCTTAATTAAAAATCCTGTTTTAGTTGGTGCTATTGGGCTTTGCCCGATTGTCGCTATAAGTAATTCTTTGGAAATTGCCTTTGTGTTTAGCTTAATAACCATAATTATGATGATTTTTACTCAAGTTTTAACCGCTCTTATTTTTTCAAAATTTCCGCAGTGGATAAGATACGGATTATATGCACTGTCTAATATGATTGTTGTAACCGGTGCAATGTTTATAATATATAAGTTTTTGCCCAATAAAATGTCTACTTTTGGAATATATCTACCTTTGCTCGCTGTAAATCCCGTCATTACAAGACAGTGTGAGCTTGTGGCAGTTTTTTCAAAAGCTTCTTCTGCGCTTAAAAATGCAATAGCTTCGTCTTTAGGATATGCCTTGATAGTTATGATTGTTGGATTTATAAAAGGCTTATGGGGAGCGGGGAAAATTTTTGGAAATGGAATAGATTCTTACATAACCTCTAATGCGGCATTTATGCCTTTTACTGGATTTATTATACTTGCTTTTTTAGCCGCTCTTTTGAGAATATATTTTAGAAAAATAGATCCTATGTATGCAGAAGAACTGACTGTTCGTTCAAGAAGTTCACTGAAATCAAGAATTACAGAGAGGGCAAAGCCCACTGAAGAAAAAATAAATGTTGAAGAAAACAACGAAACTTTTGACAAAAAGAAAGAAAATAATAAGAAAATTGAAATTATAAATTTGAATTTAAAAGATGAAAAGAAAGAAAAACAGCAAGCGACTGATTCAAATTCAGCGGATAGCGATATAAAAGTAAAAATTAAAAATATAGAAAATATAGAATTGGAAGAAAAACCATCTGAGAAAAACGAAAATTTAGAAAAAGAAGATAAAGAAAAAAATAATATAGTAGATGAAAAAGCAGAAGAAAAATTAGACGAAAAAAAAGAAAAAACTAAAGAGAAAGAAAAAACTACCGACAAAATAGCAAATTTAGATATGCTTACAAAGATGTCCGTTGAAGAAATTATAAAGAGATCAAAAACAGATAAAGGGGCCGACAAATGAATATTTTTCTTGGATTTTTATCGGCAATTTTTTATATGGGCTTAAGTCAAAACCTTGTTTTTTCTGGTGGCTTTGGCTCAAGTGAAGTAATTAGAACTGCCGCAAGACCTGGTCAGCTTAAAATTTTCTTTTTGAGCATAACTTTTTTCTCGACGATAACAGCTCTTGTTTCGAGATTGTTTTTGCTCTTCCCACGACTTAAAACTGCAGAAGAATTTATAATTGTAATAGTTTTTGTTTTGATTTTAATTGCTATTTACTTTTTGACTTTGATTTTTGTAAAAATAGCACTTTCTAAGTCTTCATGGAAACAAGAACAGAAAGAAAAATTTTATAGACAAATATCTATTGCCGCTCTAAATACCATTGTATTGGCTCTGCCATTCATTTCAAAGAAAACAGCTTTTGGAATTTTAGATTCAGTTGGTGCAGGACTGGGTGCTGGGCTCGCTTTCATTATAGCGACATTCTTCTTAAATGAGGGAATGAAAAGGCTGGAAAAAAAGACGAGTATTCCTAAAAGTTTCAAGGGAACAGCGATAGTTTTTTTATATATGGGAATTATAGCTATGGCATTTACCGGATTTTCAGGTAAATCTTTGTTTTTCTAAGGAGAAAGATGATTTATTTTGACAACGCTTCTACAACAAAACCAACCAAAGATGTAATAGATATAATGGCGCAGGCAAATTATACAAATTTTGCAAATGCGTCATCATTACATAAAATAGGAAATGATTCAAAAAATCTGCTTGAAGCTTCAAGAAAGCAAATTGCGGATTTTTTATCTATTAAATCAGATGATTTATATTTCACTTCTGGAGGAACAGAGTCGAACAATATTATGCTCATTGGCTCTGCACTTAAAAATTTAAAAAGTAGAGGCAATATAATAACTGATCGACTGGAGCATCCGAGTGTGATAGAAGCCTGTAAAATAGCTGAACTTTTAGGCACAGAAATTCGCTTTGTCAAAAGTGACAAGGACGGAAAAATTGATTTGGCAAATTTACAGGAACTGATTGATGAAAAAACTCTGCTTTGCAGTTTTATGTTAGTAAATAATGAAACTGGAGTTGTGAATCCGATTGAGCAAGCAGCTGAAATTATTCATTCTAAAAATCAAAAAACTCTTTTGCACTGTGATGCAGTACAGGGATTTACCAAAATAAACTTGCCGACAAAAGATATTGATGCTTTTTCTGTAAGTTCGCATAAAATACATGGTCCCAAAGGAATAGGCGCATTATATTTAAAAAATAAAAATGCTGTTAGAACACCGGTTACAGGTGGTGGGCAAGAAAAAAACTTGCGTGGTGGAACTGAAGCTTTGCCAATAATAATGGGTTTTGCAAAAGCCGTTTCTGCGAGTGTTAAACAAAAGAAAAATGTTTATGAGATAAACAAATATCTGAGAAAAGAATTGACGAAAATCAAAGATGTTGTGATAAATTCTCCTGATGATGCTTCAGATTATATTTTGAATATTTCTATTTTGCCACTACCGTCAGAAGTTGCAAGAAATGCCCTTTCCATGGAAGAAATTTATGTTTCTTCGGGTTCTGCTTGTACTAAAGGACATGAAAGTCATGTGCTTGTAGGATTGAATTTACCTAAAGATAGACGGCAGTCGGCAATAAGACTCAGCTTTTCCGATTATAATACTTTAGATGAAGCGAAAGTATTTGTTGAAAAATTAAAAGAGATTATTACAAAGTATGGTGTGAAATAAATGAAAAAAATGATTTTAATTAAACCTGGAGAACTTTATCTCAAAGGCAAAAATAGATATATTTTTGAAAATCGTCTATCTGATAATATAAAAAAGGCGATTTCGGGAATGGGCGATTTTGAAGTCAAAAAATCACAATCTGCCATAACTGTAATTCCGAGAGGTCAGGAAGATACAGATCCTGTTTTTCAAAGACTTCAAAAAGTTTTTGGAATAGCCAGACTTTCCACAGCTTATATTTTCCCAAAAGATTTAGATGTAATTTTTAGCGAGGGAGCAGACTTAGCTGTTTCTCTTTTGCAAAATGAAAAAACTTTCAAAGTTGAAAGCAAAAGATCGGACAAAAAATTCAAATTAAAATCTCCTGAAATATCTAAACTTATGGGAGCGGAAATTTTAAAAAGAAATGGTAAGCTTAAAGTTGATGTCAATAATCCGGACAGAACGATTTTTGTGGAAATTAGGGATTCGGCTTTTATTCACACTAATCAAACAAAAGGAGCTGGTGGATTGCCTTTGGGAAGCTCTGGCAAAGGAACTCTACTTTTGTCTGGTGGAATAGACAGTCCAGTTTCAGCTTATTTAATGGCAAAAAGAGGACTTAAATTGAATGCTGTTCACTTTACTTCCCCTCCATTTACCAGCCCTGCAGCAGAAGACAAGGTAAAAAGACTGGTTGAAAAGTTAAATGTTTTCACCGGTTCAATGGATTTATATTTGGTTTATTTTACTGAAATTCAACAAGCAATTCGTGAAAAATGCAAAGAGGAATATTTCACCCTCATAATGCGTCGATTTATGATGAGAATCGCAGAAAATATAGCTTTTAAAACAGGCTCTAAGGCTCTAATTACGGGGGAAAGTTTAGGTCAGGTTGCGTCTCAGACACTTCCTGCTTTAAATTCGACAGACTCTGTTGCCACAATGTCAATTTTAAGACCACTTATAGGGCTTGATAAATTTGAAATATCAGAAATTTCTCAAAAAATTGATACTTATGATATTTCCTGTGAACCATATGAAGACTGTTGTACTGTTTTTACTCCAACGCATCCAAAAATAAATCCCAAAATGGAAGATGTTATTAGAGAAGAGCAAAAGCTCGACATAGATGAACTTATTTCAAAGGCTTTGGAGAAAACTCGAAAGGAAATAATTTGAATTTAGTTGAACTTTTACAGAAAAAAAACTTAACACTTTCTGTCGCAGAATCTTGTACTGGAGGGCTTATAAGTAGCTTAATAACTGATATACCTGATTCTTCAAAAGTTTTTGTCTTTGGAGCAGTAACATACTCACTTTCGATGAAAGAAAAATTGTTGTCAGTTTCTCATACTCATTTGGTGAAAAATGGGCCATATAACTATGAAACCGTAATTGAAATGGCAAAAAACATCAAAAAATATTCAAAAACCGATGTGTCTATTGCAGTTAGTGGCGTAGCAGGTCCGTCAGATGAAATTGATACAAAGGCTGGAGTTTGCTATGTGGCAGTAGACTTTTGTGGAAAAATATATACCAAAATTATAGACACAAAAACGAACAAAAGAAAAACAAATAAAGAAAAATTTGCAAGAAAATCTATAGAATTTTTAATTGAAATTATAGAAAATCATTGTGATTAATCTTCAACATAAAATATACAAAAAACTTAAATTGTGTTATCATTAAATGATAATAAAAGAGGTGATATCTTGGCTTTTTCATATTCTAAACCCGAACCTTTGAATAACGATTTTCTGTCTTCCATGGATGAAATTTATAAATCTATGGGAGAATTGAGCGAAGTTGAAAATTTTGTAAAACCTGATATATCGGAATCTGAACAAATAACAAATGAAAAAAAAGAAGAAAATTTAATTGAAAATAATTCATCAAACTATCAAGAAGAAAAAGCAAAGCAAAGACAATATTGGTCTTTTATGGACGAAGTAGCACCTATACAAACAGAAAATTCTAAAGAAAATGAAGATAAGACTTCAGATGAAGATTTTCAAGCTTTGGAAAATTTTGGTAAATCTTTTTCTCCATCTTTGGTAGAAAAATTAAAGAGAGATTTTAATAAAACAGAAATTTCCTACGATGAAGAAGATGAAGAAGAGGAAACGCAAGAAGAGGAAATTTTTGAAGAAAAATCCGTCAAAAAAAGTTTTAAGGAAAAAAGAGCCGAAAAAAAACAGCTTAAAGAAGAAAAAAGAAAGCAAAAAGAATTAGAAAAAGAACAAAAATTGGAAATAAATACAAAAAAGATGAAAAAAGAAGAAAAAAAAGAAAATCAAGAATCAACAGATATTTTAGCTCAAGCTTTCAATGAAAAACCGATTAAAGATCGTTCGTTTGGCGAAGCTTTTAGAATTTTTGTTATCATAGTTTCTGTTATTGCAATGCTTGGTAGCCTTGGCTTTTTAGCCTTTAAGGGATACCAATCATGGAAAAACAAAAAGGTAAATGAACAAGTCAATCAAAGTATTGATACTACAGCGACATGGGATAAAATACATGCTAAATATCCAAATATAAATTTTCCGCCTATGATGAATGTAAAATATGCAGATTTATATGCTCAAAATCAAGATTTTGTAGGCTTTGTTTCAGTTGATGGTTTAGGTATCAATTTACCTGTAGTTCAAGGTAAAGACGACAATTTTTATCTTCACCATAATTTTCAAAAAGAAAAAAATCCCTATGGTACAGCTTTTTTAAGTGCTATCAATAGTTTTCCCAAAACAGGAACACAAGAAGAAGTTGAATCATTTAAACCCGATTTTAATACTGTTATTTATTCACATAGTCTTAAATCTGGACAACAGATGTTTACAAATCTAAAGCAATATAAAGATGTTCGAAATTTTTCTAAAATCCCTATTATAAAATTTGAAACTCTATATAAAACTCATCAATATAAAATTTTCGCCGTTTTTATAACCAATGGTGGAAGAAATGGTGATTTAAATGGATATGTATTCAATTACTTTTTTGCAAATCTTGCAAGTCCAGAAAAGAAAGCAGAATTTTTAGATGAAATTATGCAGAGAAGATTATATGATACAGGCGTTGATGTAAATGTTAACGACAATATAATCACTTTATCTACTTGTACTTATGAATTTGAGGACGCGCGACTGGTTGTTTTGGGAAGAGAGCTTCGTCCTGGAGAAAGTACACAAATAGATCAGTCTAAAATAAAATTAAATAACAATCCCCGTATGCCTCAAGCATGGTATACAAAGCGTGGAGAAAATAATCCGTTTGCCAATAGTCCACAATGGATTTTTAATTCTAAATAAGGAGACAAATAAATATGAATCTGAAGTTACTGAGTTTGATGATTGATATGACTCCTGAGCTTGCTGAAACACAGGCGGGAATTTCTGAAAGAATCAGCAAAGCATCGGGAATTTATGTAAACTTCGATAATTTCTATAAAGAGACAGATTTTATCGAAGCTCTTTCCAAGAATTTCATTGAAAGCGATACAATTTTGCTTTTTGCAGAGATTGATGTTTATCTCAAATTCAAACCATTTTTGAATAAAATATTTAAATTTAAAACAAAAGAAAACAGAACTCTCACAAAATTAATAAAACAAAATTATCCGGATATGGGAAATAGTAAAATAAAACTCCATTCAGTTTTTCCAGTAGGAGCGGAAATACTTGAGTCGCCTGACGGGCTCTACTCTTCCTATATGATGAAATCAGAAAAGCAGACTCTTATTGTTATGCCATTGGATTCAGATAGAACAGATACGATTTTTGATATGTATGTTTTGCCTGAATTAAAAAAGTCAACTGCCCAAATGAAAATTGAACAGCTGAATGAAATAGAGGAATCTTCCGATATTGAAGAGAAAAATGATTTTATTCAAGAAGAACAAGAAAGAACGGAAATCAATAAAATTTTAGAAGACGAGAATAAAGACCCAGAAACAAAATTTATTGAAATCTGTAAAGCACAACTTAAAACTGTTGCTTTAGCAGATACGAATACAGTTGATTTTATTAGAAAAAAAGCAATAAAAAATCCAGAATTAAATGATGTTGTTTCATATTCTGATTATTTTGAAAAAAACGAGCATGAAGATAATATGGAATATTGTAAACAACTTGCCTTTGGTGCATGGCAAGCTTCGTCGGCAGATATAGGTTTGGCAATTACAAATGTATATGCATATCAAAAAGACGGACAAAAAAAATACTATATTTTAGTTGCGGCTTATGACGGAGAAAAATATTTTACCGACAGAATAGACGCAGTTGAATATCAGTCTTTGCCATTATTTATAGATAAAGCTGTTTTATCTCTCTTTTCTTTGGCGACTGAAGCTGTTGTTGCTCAAAGAAAACAGCCGATTGACACTGTAGAAAATGAAGTTTCAGAAGTTGAAACAACAGGCAAAAAGAAAAAAGACAAAAAAGAAAAAACATCTAAACTTCGTAACAAAAAATCGGCAAAAAATAAAGCCCCAAACAAAAAGAGTAAAAAAGCAAGTATTGGTCAAAAACTGGCAATTACTTTCGCTGCTCTATGTTTTGCTGGAGCAATAGGTGGTTCAGTGTATATTTTCTTGAATTATATGTAATTTATTTGATATGTGAGCAAATTGTTCAAAAGATAAATTTTCTGCTCTCAAATTTGGACTTAAATCGAGACTTTCAAAAGTCTCGATTATTTTTTCTTTGGATATATTGCAACCTCTACTGATTGAATTTATTGCCGTCTTTCGTCTATATAGATAAGCGGATTTTATTATATTAAAAAATAAGTCTTTGTCAGAAATATTGTAGTCAACATTTTGTTTAATATCAAAGGAAATAACAGCACTGTCAACTTTTGGGATAGGATAAAATAGAGACGCCTGAACAACAAACTCAAATTTTGGCACAGTATAATAATTGATTGCACCACTAATTGCACCAGCACTTTTTTCTCCAAGTTTAGCAGTCAGGCGTACGCCAGCTTCTTTTTGCACAAGTACAATTATTTTTTCAATAGGAAAATTTTTTTCGATGAAAAACATTAAAATATCAGTTGTTATATAATACGGTAGATTTGCAATTACTGCGACTTTTAATCCCTTAAAATTTTCGTCTATTATTTTTTTTATATCAGTTTTCAAAACATCGTCAAAAATTATTTCGACATTGTCAAAGTCAGACAGAGTTTCTTGCAAAATAGGTTTTAAGCTCGTATCAATTTCGATTGATATAACTTTTTTTGCTTTTGTTGCAAGTACGGAAGTCAAGCTGCCAATGCCAGGGCCAATTTCGATTACTCCGTAAGTTTCGTCAATGTCTTTTGCCATCTTAGAACAAACCTCTCGGCTTAAAATAAAGTTTTGACCGAGAGATTTTGTGAAATTGAAATTATATCTGCCAAGTAAGGCTTTTATATGATGTAAATTATATAAGTCCATTTTAAGAAATTGAAGTGAGTCCAGAATTTGCTTGAGGAATCAAAGCTATATAAGATTTTCCTTTGTTGAGTTTAATTTGATTGCCATTTTCATCTTTTAAGACAAGTTTTGCGTTTTTGTCATTCCCCTTAGTCCATTTGATTTTACTTACAGTACCATTTGTGAAAACATAACCGTTGCCTGCAGACAAATCCATATCAATGGAGCCGGATTTATTGATGATTTTATATGAGGGGAAGTATAAAATTATAAGATTTTTAACTCTAAAAGGTTTGCCCTCAAAGGATTTAAGTTGCTTAGAGCCATACTGACCACCATATGTTTTACTTTCTGAATCATATGAATATTGATAGGAAGCATAGTGGGAAAATTTGAAATTTACTTTTGTTGCCGAGTCGGCAAAACTTTTATCACTATCATTAAAGGCAAAATATGGTTGCAAACCGTCTTTTGCAGATGTTCTAAATTTTTTGTCTGATATAGCCTTTTTTATGAGTTCATTATTTGAGTACCCAGTGTGTTCCGAGGGGACATTTCTGGAAAAATCTCGTTTGAAATATACTCCATGCATTCCGTCTATATGGTCAGTATTGTTTCTGCGCATCATGGCTTGTGCAGTATCTGAGCAGCCCCAATGAACGAAAATAGAATCAAAATTTTCTGCTAATTCTACAAAATCGATTCTTGCACTTCTGATAGAACCTGCTTTGGGAATTTTATTTACATCAGCATAAAGCCAAAGCATTCTCGTTACTCCGCCCTCGGCTAACCCCTCTATCACAACATCTGGAGAATCAAAACCCCATTGAGGTCTTGCAGGATAAGCGTTATTTATTGAAATGGCAATAGGTCTTTTTCCCACAGCATTGGAATCAAAACCATCTTCGCCAGTCAATGGATTTAAAACTGAAACTTTCTTTGGGGGATCTTGTTTAGGCGTTGCTGATTTGCCCTTTTTCTTTTTACATGAAGTAAAAGAAAAAATTAAAGTCAGACAGATACAAAATATTAAGAGTTTTTTTGCTTTCATGGGACACCCCCGAAAAATATATATTTTTAATAATTATAGTTATATTTTACTTTGTTTTCAAGTCTTTCAGGGCGATTAGTGACTTATGTTAAATTGCGCATTATACAATTTGTAATAATCTCCTTTTAGTGTCATCAATTCTTCATGAGTTCCCTGTTCTTTAATTCCATGATCGTCAAGATATACGATTTTATCAGCATTTTTAATTGTAGATAACCTGTGAGCGATTACGAGGACTGTGCGTCCTTTCGATAAAAGATTTAAGGACTTTTGAATATTTATTTCTGTTTCAGTGTCGAGAGCACTTGTCGCTTCATCTAAAATCATTATTGGTGGATTTTTAAGAAAAATTCTTGCAATACTGATTCTCTGTCTTTGACCACCAGAGAGCGTCATACCACGCTCGCCGACGATAGTTTCATATTTATCGGGTAAAGAATCAATGAAATTATGAATTTCAGCGGCTTTTGCAGCAGAGATGACTTCTTCCATAGTTGCTCCTGGTCTGCCATAACGAATGTTTTCTAAAATACTGTCGGCAAAAATAAATACATCTTGTTGAACAATTCCAACTTGTTCACGAAGAGAATTCAAAGTCAAATCACGAATGTCAGTGCCACCTATAGTTATTTTGCCGTCAGTGATTTCATAAAATCTCACTAATAGTTGACACAAAGTCGTCTTTCCAGAACCAGACGGTCCCACAACAGCAACTTGACTTCCCTGTTTTACGGTTAGATTTATATCTTTTAATACTTTTTTGTTCTCTGAATTATCTTCTGTTTCTCCATACGAAAAGCTTACATTTTCATATACAATATCACCATTTAATGGTCGTATATCTAAAGTGCCATCAGAACCGAAAATAATAGGATCAGTTCTCATTATTTCTGCCAATCTTACAAGTCCTGCTTTTCCATTAGAGAACATCTCAAAAAAAGTTATTATTTGGTTTATCGGCATCAAAAAAGCATTGACAAACATAACAAAAGTCATCAAGTCGACAAGACTCATTGTATTTTTTGCAACATAATATCCGCCCACAGATATTATTATTAAATTTAAAATACCTGCAGTGGCAATTACTCCACTCTGAAAAGCTCCCATAACTTTATAAAAAGTTTTTTTAGCCGATTTATAGAGATTATTTGCGGTGTCAAATTTTTCAGCTTCTAAACTTTCGTTGTTAAAAGCTTTTGTTGTTCTTATGCCTGAAATGCTACTTTCTATATTTGAGTTTATAATTGCAACTGTGTTTTTTAATTTTAGAGAACTTTTTTCCATTCTTTTTTTCATTGCAAAAATTAAAATTAAAAGAAAGGGAATTAAGATAAATAAAATTAAAGCAAGTTGCCATCGTATTACCAGCATACAAATAAAAGAACCAACGAGTGTAGTCGTTGAAATCAAAGCCATTTCTGGGCCATGATGAGCAAGTTCTGAAATTTCAAATAAATCTGAAATCATACGAGATAACAAAGTTCCAGTTCTATTTTTATCAAAAAAGCTGAAATCCATATGTGATATATGTATAAATAGATCACGACGCATATCGGCTTCCATTTTTACACCCATCATATGACCTCGATAAGTTACAATATACTGAAATATTGCTCTTAAAAATAAAGAAAACATTAATCCGAGCATTATGAGAAGAAAGTAAAGATATTTTTTCTCTGCCAAAACATTTTGAAGTGCAAATCTTGTTATCATTGGAAAAGCAAGAGTGATGAGTGAAATGCCCAGTGCGCAGACAACATCCAAAATCAAAATATTTTTATATGGTTTAAAATAACTTGCAAAAATAGAAAATAAAGATTTCTCAAATCTCGACTTTCGCTGCAATTCTGTCATTGTATCCTCCTAATAAATCGTATTATGATAATATTTTTTTTATTTCATTGATTTTATTTTTATTTAATTTAATTTTTCTATTGGTGTGAATTTCTCGATTAAGCTCTTCAATATTTTGTAAAATATTTTCACTTTTTATGGGAGAATTTTTATGTATCATATATGCATAACCACGAACCCAAACTTTGACACCGTAATAGTCCAAGTAATTTGCCAGCAAATAAATTTGCCTTTTTACTTGCTTTATGGGGTTGCGTACAGCTTTTTTGTAAGTATTTCCCGCTTGTGTAGTCTTGTATTTTAACCACTCGTAGTCTTCTTCATTACCAACAATTTTTCCTATATAATTTTTAATTTCAATTATAAAAACACCGTTTTGATTTACGATGACATTGTCAAGTTCAGTTAATCTCCCATCAAATGAAATTTCAACATTTGTAAAAAGTAAGTCATTTTTAGAAAGTATACTTTTTATCAATTTTTCGGCTTTTTCTTCCCCGATTATACCTGCGATATGTTGCTCATCAATATAATTTGTAAATTTTTTGTTTTTATAATCAGCAAATATTGAGATTAAAATTAAGAGTAAAAAGAGTAAAAAAATCAAAAAAATTATTAAAATTAATTTTGTCATGGATAAAGTTCATCTCTTCGTTTTCATATATTTTAAACATTATATCTGATAAAATCAATTAAACACAAGAAGACTTAAATTGAATGCAAAAAGAACGCCTATAAAAATCTAAGCGTTCTTTTTAAATTTTTATTGTTTATTTTAGGAATTTTTCTTCCCATTGCGTTTGTTTGAATCCGACAAGTATAAAATCGTCGCCGATTACCAAAGGTCTTTTAACTAACATTCCGTCAGTTGCAAGTAATTTTAACATTTCATCTTCAGTCATTTTTGGGAGCTTGTCTTTTAGATTTAATTCTCTGTATGCCATACCACTTGTGTTGAAAAATCTTTTTATTGGTAAATCACTTTTACCATACCATTTTTTTAATTCTGTATAATTGGGGTTATCAATTTTTATATCTCGAAATTCGTATTCTATTTTATTTTCATCTAACCAATTTTGTGCTTTTTTACAAGTTGAACATTTAGGATAACAGATAAATTTAATCATAATCTTCACCTCAAATAAAATTTTTAGACAAATTTAGAATATCATATATTTTAATATAATCCAAAATATATTTATTAAATTAATATTTTTTGTAACAAACGAATATTGTTTACTTATATTAGTTATTGCTTTGATTTTCTATTACTCTTATTTAAAAAATACGGTAACTGATATTTAAATCAATTACCGTATTGATATGTGTAGTATCACCTAACAATTGATACAATGCACCCTCTAATGTGATAGAGGGCGCAAACTTCAATAAATGACCGTTACTGTAATGTCTTTTTCAATATCTAAGAAAGACTGACCATTGAAGCATTTTTCAGAAAGCACTTTTTGGATAATTTCCTGTGGGATATCGCCCTCTTCTGGAATTTCATATTTGCAAATACATTTACCATTCTCTGAAATATCCCAAATGACAAGCCACGCTTTTCCTTCAGATATCTCTGGTTGGAGTACATAAGTTGTACCGCTATATTCAAACTCTGCTTCATGAGAGTGTGAAATTAAATCCACCAATTCATCCATTTTAATACCTATCATATTTTAACCCCCTTAAATAATCTTTTATGTTTTTCATAAATTGTGTCGCTCGGAAAAATCTTTGTTGGATTTTGACTACGTTTTCCATTTGGATAAAAATGCACATGCAATGACTTTTTCTATCTTATTAACTATAATCAATACCATATATAAGCATTTCGTACTTGTCAAATGTTATAAAGGTAAATAATCTTCGCTTTACTGAAAAAATAAAGTTTACAGCATTATATGTAAAAGAATAAAACATTGTTTTTTATTAAAAAATTTCGCATTTACTATTGACATTTACTAAATTTATTGGCAGGGATAAATATGATAATTCTTGAAATGCAGAAACAGTGGATGACGGCACTCAAAATTGGGTACACTATCGGAATGGTACAATTAATGAGGGAGAAAAAAATAAAAACCCTCGTATATGGAACAAAGACACTGGTCTGAACAATAACCCTGTCAAAAGGAGGAAGAAGAAAAAATGAACCAATTTGAACTTTTTACGATGATATTTTATGTTTTGGATGCAGAGTGGGATGAAACACAAGATAGAATTTTAGGAGATTTTCTTAGTGGTGCGAATCCTTTTCTATTCGAAGATTTGAGCTCTGCCGACCCGGAAATATATAAGCAATTCTGTGAAATTGTAACAGAGCCTATCACAGTTGAAAACAGCTATATTATTGCTTCAAAATATATTGCGTCATTAAATAGCAATATTATTTCTAAAGCATTTAAGAGCATTACTGAAGATGAATGGGTGGATAGTGTTAAGGAATTTCTATCAGAGGAGCATAAAGGCGAAACAAGAGCATGAAAGAATTAGATGTTGTTAGATTAACAGAGCAATACAAAAATATACCAGCTGATACGGAAGGAACCATCGTTTTTGAATATTAATGATTATGCCCAGGGAGAACTAACTTAATATTTCAATAATCTAAAATCTCTATAATGAAACAGCCAAATAACGTCATCCTCGATGATTCCGCTATCTAGCTTATTATCTTTTAGATATATTATTACGTAACAGTCAATTTTAGAGAAAAAATACGGTAACTGATATTTAAATCAATTACCGTATTGATATGTGGGTGCGGAGGAAGGACTTGAACCAACGACCTCCGGGTTATGAGCCCGACGAGCTACCAACTGCTCTACTCCGCAAAATTTTGACAAAAATTATTATAACACAAATTTTACAAAAAGCAAATAAAATTACCCTACTTACTGACAATCAATAAGTAGGGTAGATATTCATATTAAATATTCTTAGAAATACTTAAAGAGTTTTTGAATATTCTCTTTAGCATCGCCGAGACTTAAAATAACATGGTTATTCGATTTGTTAGCTTCTTCATAGAGGGGGTTGTCAACACCAGCATAACCAGGTTGTAAATCGTAATTTAAAATCAGTACATGTTTAGCTTCATTTACGCTTAAAACAGGCATTCCATAAATTGGCGTGCCTTCAGCTGTATTAGCGGCGGGGTTTATAACGTCATTTGCACCAATTACGATTGCTAAATCAGTTTCTTTAAATTTGCAGTCAATTTCATCCATCTCATGAAGTTTTTCATATGGAATATCAACTTCAGCAAGTAAAACATTCATGTGACCAGGCATTCTTCCAGCAACTGGATGAATTGCAAATTCAACATTTTTACCATTTTGTTCAAATTCTTGTGTGAGTTGTTTAACAAGAGGCTGAGCTTGAGAAAGAGCCATTCCATATCCAGGAACAATGATGATGTTTTTAGCTTCATCAAACCATGAATGAAGTGTATCTTCGTCACTTCCCGCTTGTACATTTGCTCTTGCTGCTGCCTTTTCTTCGGGAGAAACGCTTCTTGCTTTTTTAATTTCAGTAAGGCTGTCTTTTGCATCTCCTAAAAGTAAAACAACGTGTTCATTTGATTGTTGAGCTTCCTTGTATAGCGGATTTTCAACGCCAGCATAACCAGGTTGTAAATCGTAATTTAAAATCAATACATGTTTAGCTTCATTTACGCTTAAAACGGGCATTCCATAAATTGGCGTACATTCAGCTGTATTGGCAGCGGGGTTTATAACGTCATTTGCGCCGATAACAATAGCCAAATCAGTTTCTTTGAATTTGTCATCAATTTCGTCCATTTCGTGAAGCTTTTCATATGGAATATCAACTTCAGCAAGTAAAACATTCATATGACCAGGCATTCTTCCGGCAACTGGATGAATTGCAAATTCAATATTTTTTCCTTCTTGTTCAAGCTCTTGAGTAAGTTGTTTAACAAGAGGTTGAGCTTGGGAAAGAGCCATTCCATATCCAGGAACAATGATGATGTTTTTAGCTTCATTTATAAATTCTGCAGCTATATCTTGTGGATTTTCTGAAACAACTTCTTCGACTTTTTCTGACTCAACAGGTTCTACAGGAGCTCCTTTAGTTTCTTGTTTCTCGCCTGGTTTAACACTACAAGCAGCTGAAGTTTTTCCGAGAAGAATATCGAAGAGTTTTCTGTGCATTGCATTACACATTATTTGTGTTAAGAGTAATCCAGAAGCACCAACGATAGCTCCTATGGAAACGAGTAAGAGGTCGGAAATAGCTAAACCAGCTATAGCACCTGCAACACCAGAACAAGAATTCAAAAGAGAAATTGTTATTGGCATATCTGCTCCGCCAACTCTGATAGCGAAGAAATAACCAAATAAATTAGAAGCTAAGATATCAACTAAAATTAAAATTGTTTGTGCTGTTCCAGGGACATTGAAAGGTGGGAAAGCAAACATTATTGTAGAAACTACGGCTACAGCAAGGCAAATACCGGTAAATATAGCGTGGCCTTTGAAAACTACAGGTTTTTGTTTTATTATTCTTTGAAGTTTTCCGGCAGCAATTGCTGAACCTAAGAAAGTAAGACCGCCGACAAAAATAGCAAGACCAGAAGTAACATTTGCAAAAACATTATTGTCATTATGCAAAATCAAAGTCAAAATACCAGCTATCATTGAAGCTAAACCACCGAAACCATTTAGCAAGGCTACCATTTGTGGCATTTGAATCATTTTTGTCTTTCGTGAAATGACAACTCCGATTAATCCACCGATTAACATTGCTATATATAGTTCTTTGGCAGTAAAAATTTTGAAATTCCAAAGAGTTAACACAATTGCTCCGAGCATCGCTCCAGCACCGAGCAAATTACCTTTTACAGATGATGAAACTTTCGACATCATATTTATGCCGACCATAACTAAGATTACGAGAACAGCAGATATAATGTAATAAAAAGCGCCATTTGTAATAGAAGGATCTAATGAAAAATTACCCATTTATTTATCCTCCTTTTTGCCGCTATCTTTTTTGTGGAACATTCTAAGCATTCTATCTGTAACACCGAATCCACCTACAACATTTATCATTGCAAGAATTATGGCAATACAGCCCAAGATTTTACTTGATGTTGCTACAGCTAAAGCGGTTGCGCTTAAACAACCTAAAACAGTTACGCCCGAAAATGCATTCATTCCACTCATAAGTGGGGTGTGAAGCAAACTCGGAACTTTACTGATTATTTTATATCCGACAAAGGCGAATACAAAGAAAATAATAAGTAATATTCCTTGAAATAAAGTCATTTATTGCACTCCTTTTTTCCTAAAATAAAGCCGTGGCCCAAAGCGTCAGCCCAAGGCACGCGGCATTCATTTATATTTTTGTTTTAGTCGAGATTCATTGCTTCTCTTGCACCTTTGTGAACGATTTCACCGTCAATTGTGCAGAGAGATTTTGCAATAATTTCGTCAGCGCGATCTAATGTAATTTGACCGTCTTTAACGAGATATTTAACAAAGTTAGCAATGTTCTTAGAGAACATCCATGTTGAGCTCTTTGGAAGCATTCCTGGAATATTTTTAATTCCAATAAGAGTAACATTATGTTTAACTTCAACTGTTCCGGGAGGAGTGATTTCACAGTTTCCACCTTGGTCGATAGAAATATCAACGATTACAGAACCGGGTTTCATGGTCTTTACCATATCTTCTGTTATAAGAATTGGTGCAAGACAACCGGGAACTAAAGCAGAACAGAAAATAACATCCATTTCAGGAACGATTTCTGCGAGTTTTTCTCTTTCAGATTTGAGTGTATCTTCAGGTAATTCTAAAGCATATCCACCTTCGCCGATAGCTTGTTCTTCGGGAACACCGAGGTCAACAACCTTAGCACCGAGGGATTTTGCTTGTTCTGCAGCAGCAGGTCTGATATCAGCTGCGTGAACAACAGCACCAAGTCTCTTAGCTGTTGCAAGAGCTTGAAGACCGCCAACACCTGTTCCGATAACTAAAACATTTACAGGATCAATTCTACCAACAGCAGAATAAATCATGGGCATAAATGATGGAAGATGATTTGCTGCCAACAAGATACCTTTATATCCTGCACAGGTACTCATTGATGTAAGTGCATCGAGATTTTGTGCTCTTGAAATACGGGGAACACCGTCAAGAGTAAGGGAGATAACACCTTGTTTTGCCATTTCTTTAACCATGTCGTGATTCACGGGAGCTGCAGGGTGAATGAATGTAATTAAATATTGTCCCTCGTGCATCATCGAAACTTCAGATCTACCTTTTTCTTCATTGAAGAGCGGTTCTTTAACCTTTAAGATAAGATCAGATTTTGCGAAAACTTCTTCGCAGTCGTCTACCATTTCAGCGCCAGCAGCTTTGTAATCTTCATCGTGATAAAAAGATCCAACGCCAGCATTTTTTTCAACTAAAACAGTGAGACCCAAATCAACCATATCTTTTACAGTTTCGGGAGTAGCCGCTACCCGATATTCGCCGGGCATAATTTCCTTAGGTACGCCAACTATCATTTTTAACAACCTCCAAAATTTTATTAATTGTGTATAAAAATTCAGACAATTTAGCAACAATCAATATAACACTCGGTTAATGACCTGTCAATTAAAAATTAACATTTTTTTTTATAAAATGCACGATTTTTTTTATATGATAAATAAATAATAGTAAGATAAGCACAAAAAACTTAAATGACTTTGTTTAATTTAAGGGTTGATTTTTCTTAGTATTTACACTAAAATTTTATCCAATTGTATAAATATTTTAAATTGAATTTATACAAATTATTATATCGTACAGGGGAGGAAACAGTATGAATAAGGAAATTTCGATTTCCGAGCTTAAAGACAAGGCTAAAGAGCTTCGTCTCAAAATCATTGAAACGACAGCTAACGCCGGAAGCGGACATCTCGGAGGATCTCTCAGTGCTGCAGATATGTTTACTATTCTTTATTTCAAATATCTCAACGTTGATCCTAAGGACCCAGAAAAAATTGACAGAGACCGTTTCATTTTGAGTAAAGGACACACAGCACTCGGCTATGTTCCCACACTCGCACTTGCAGGATTTATTCCTATGGACGCAATTACACAGTTCAATAAATTCCTTTCAGGATATGGAATTCACCCTGACAGCAATAAAATTGCTGGTTGTGACGCCTCAACAGGATCTCTTGGACATGGACTTCCTATGGCAGTTGGAATGTGTTTAGGTCTTAAATATCAAGGATATAACGATGCTAAAGTTGTATGCTTGATGGGAGACGGTGAACAGCATGAAGGAAGCATTTGGGAAGCTGCTATGGCAGCAAGCAAATATAAGCTTGAAAATCTCATTGCAATCGTTGACAGAAATAAATTCTGTATTGACGGACCTACAGAAGAGGTTATGCCGATTGAACCACTTGACGAAAAATATAAATCTTTCGGATTCGATGTAATCGAATGTAACGGAAATGACATGGAAGATCTTGACAAAGCTATGGAAACAGCTTGGAACCACAAAGGTGGTCCGATTTGCATTATTGCCCATACCGAAAAAGGATTCGGAGTTAAACGCTTCCAAGGTCATGTTGAATGGCATTATGGTGCACTTGATGAAGATCTTAAAAAAGAAGCCATTGCCGACATCGAAGCACTTTAAGGAGGGGTAATAATGGGAACTTTATGGAACGTATATGACGCTAACTCCATGTCAGCCAGAGAAGTTTATGGACGTGTTCTTGCTGAACTTGGAAAAGAAAACGATAAAATTGTTGGTGTAACAGCTGACCTTGCAAAATCTACAAATATTGGCCTTTTTGGTGAAAAATTCCCAGAGAGACTTTTCAACGTAGGTATTGCTGAACAAAATATGTTCGGTGTTGCTGCCGGACTTGCAAAGACTGGACTTATACCTTTTGCTTCAACCTTTGCTATTTTCTGCTGTCTTCGTGGCGGCGAACAAGTAAGAACTGATATTTGTTATCAGAATTTACCAGTTAAAATAATCGCTACACACAGTGGTGTTTCATTCGGTGTTTCTGGTTCAACTCACCATGCTCTTGAAGATATAGCTATTATGAAAGCTATCCCGAACATGACAGTTGTTGTTCCTGCTGACGGATTTGAAACTGCTAAAGCTGTTGAACAATGTATCGATATACCTGGTCCTGTATATATCAGAATTGGAAGAGGTTTTGAACCACCACTACATGATAATCAAGATTTTGATTTCCAAATTGGAAAAGCTCAAATTCTTAGAGAGGGAACAGACCTCACAATTATTTGCTGTGGAACAACTGTTCTTCAAGCAATGGACGCAGCTGAAGAAGCTTCTGCAAATGGCGTTGAATGTCGTGTTATCAACATGCACACAATCAAACCTTTAGATGTTGAAGCTGTTCAAAATGCAATTCAAGACACGAGAAGAATTCTCACAATTGAAGAGCACAATACAATCGGCGGACTTGGCGACGCAGTTGGCTCAGTTATTGCTGAAAGCGGTAAAGGATGCGTATTTGTTAAGCATGGTATTGCCGACACATTCTCACCAATCGGACTTCCGGAAGACTTATATGCTCACTTTAAACTTGACAGCACCGGAATTGCTGAAAAGATTTCAGAAGTTATGGGTAAAGAATTCGAGGAAGACGACGACTGGTCAGACGAAGATTAAAAGGGGGTTTTTTCATGAGCGCAGCTAAAGCTGAAGATGTTCTCGCCGCAAAACTTTTTATGTCGGCAGCATTTCCTGTTATGAAAATTCCGCTAACAGAAGATGAAAGCTTTGTCAAAAAATTTGAAAATGTAAATCTTGTTGTAGAATTTGATGTAGATGACGATAAAGAGCCTTTGGCTTGCTATTTAGTATTCTTAAGCGAACAGAAAGCTAACGAATTACATGACGGAATTCGCTTCAAGGTTTATCAAGGCAAATATGACAATCGTTTTAACGGTATCAAAGTGGCAACACTTCACTTTAAGACAGTTGAAAGCTTCTTAGGTGTTTTGAAAGGTAATAATCCTTCTGAAATGCTTGGAATAGTACCACCAATCATCAAAAATATTGTAAAGCCTGGATTTTTGAACTTTGTATTCTTATTCCTCTCTCTTACAAAGATGATGCCTGATAATGTTCCGGAAAAAGATAAGCCTTTTGAACAATATCTTAAAGTTAAGATGTCTCTCTATATGATTACAACTGCTATGTCTAAAGCTAACCGCTTAGGATATAAGCCTTTTGCAGACTGGTGTGCACCTCAAACTGATAGAATTTATCAATTCAAAGTTGGTCCAACAAAAGATGCAAGTGGAAAAGAAATTTATCCTGAAATCGGCGCTTTCCTGAGAATAAAAAAAGGTAAGACTAAGGCAGGTAGAGGATTTTATGAAAGAAAGAAACCTTTTGTTCTTCTTTCATTCCCCGATCCAGACGGATGTATTGCTGTTCTTTCCAATAAATACGGCGGATTCGTTGAAGCTGTTGCACACAATTGTGTACAGATTGTCGGAGCAGGAGACTCTTATGCAAACCAATTTAATGACCAAATGACAGGAATTCAAAATATGTTGATTCCCTCAAAATTTGTTCAATAATTGATTTTCGTTAAACAGCCATAGAAAGCTCTATGGCTGTTTTTTATATTTTTTACAGATTTTGTTTTAGATTTTACATAGATTTTACAATAACAATATATAATGTAACGAAGAAACGAGGTGTTCTTATGTATGGAATCATCGACATTGGTTCAAATACAATGAGACTTAACATATATAAATATGAAAATCAAAGTCTTTATTTGATGTTGTCAAAAAAATTAACTGCTGGACTTGCTTCTTATGTAGAAGATGGAAGTTTAAGTGATAAAGGTATAAAAAAAGCTATTAGTTGTTTAGAAGAATTTAAATTGATATTGGAAAATGTCCCCGTAGACAATTTATATGTTTTTGCCACAGCTTCACTTAGAAATATTAAAAATTCAGATGAGGCAACAAAGCAAATTGAAGATGAAACTGGTTTTTCGATTGAAATAATAACTGGAGAACAGGAAGCGTTACTTGATTTTTACAGTGCTGGTATAAAATTTGACTTAAATACTGGACTTTTACTTGATATAGGTGGCGGAAGTACGGAGATAGTTTTATATGATGACAGTAAAGTAAAAGACGCACTCTCATTAGAATACGGAAGTCTGTCTCTTTATAAAAAATATATAGATGGTATTTTCCCATCTGACAATGAATTGGAAAAAATTCGTGAAAAAATTTCAAAAAGTCTAAAAAAAGTACCTAAAGATAATTTTCCTCATAATACCAAGTCAATTTGTGCAGTAGGTGGAACCGCTCGTGCTGTTTTGAAACTTGTAAATGAGATGAAAGATGAAAATAAATTTGAGTTTGAAGTGTCTGATTTAAAAAAGATTCTAAAATTATATAAAAAAGACAATAATAAATTTTTGCAATTAGTCGTTAAAACAGCTCCCGATCGTGTACATACAATTTTACCGGGAATGACGATTTTAGATACAATAGCGAAGTTTTTTGATAGTAAAACAATTTTAGTGAGTGATTATGGTATTCGTGAGGGATACTTACTTAAATCATTACATAGTGAGGTAAAAAATGTCTAATAAAGAAATAATTTTCAAACAAAATCGTGAAAGGTCGTGGCTCAAATTCAATGAGCGAGTTTTGGAAGAAGCTTATGATGACGATATGCCGATTTTGGAAAGAATTAAATTTATTTCGATTTATTCGACAAATTTAGACGAGTTTTTTATGATTCGTGTTGGAAGTTTGTGGGCTAAATCTGTATACACGCCAAATACGAGAGACGATAAAAGCAATTTAACCCCCAAAGAGCAATTAGAAAACATATATAGAATGGTGCGCTCTCTAAATATTCGGTATAACGAAAGCTGTAATCTTATAAAAACGCTACTGAGACATCGAGATATTTTTAGCCTTGATTATTCAGAACTTGCTAAAACTGAAAAAGAGTATATAGAAAATTATTTTCAGACCAATATTCGCCCAATTTTGTCTCCGCAAATTGTGGATATTCATCATCCTTTTCCGTTTATAGACAATAAGAGAATATATATTACATCTATACTTAAAACTAAAAAAGACAACAGACTTTTTGGAATAATAGCATTACCCGATACTCTACCTAAATTTGTTGTCTTACCTGGAAATAATTTTCGATATATATTAATAGAAAAAATTATTTATCATTACATAGATGAAATTTTCAATATGTATAAAACTGAAGAAAAAAATATTATTTGCGTTACGAGAAACGCTGACATAAGTCCAGAAGATGACAGCGACAACGAGACTGCAGATTTTAGAAAGCAAATGCAAAAATTGCTACATTTACGAAAAAAATTAGCTCCCGTTCGATTGGAAACTAATTTTGAAATGAGCAATAGATTCAGTAAATATATATGTGAAAAATTAGAAATAACAGAAAACCAATGCTATGTAGTAAACAGTTCTCTAAATATGAAATATATATTTTCTCTTGTGAAGACGATACAAGAGAAAAGACCTTATCTTGTGCATGAAAAACTAAAACCCGTTGATATTTATAAAAATACAAAGTCAATGATTGAAAAAGTAAATGAGCATGATATTTTGTTGCACTACCCCTATGAGAGTATGAAACCATTTTTAAGGCTCATAAAACAAGCTGCCAACGATAAAGACGTTATCTCAATTAAAATTACAATATATAGATTGGCATTTAAGGCGACTTTAGTAGATTATCTGTGTAGTGCAGCTGAAAATGGAAAAGATGTAACAGTAATAATAGAATTGCGTGCAAGATTTGACGAACAAAATAATATTGACTGGTCAAAAAAATTAGAAGACGCAGGTTGTCGTATAATATATGGTTTTGAGGAATATAAAGTTCATTCTAAAGTTTGTCTTATTACATATAAGAAGAACAATAGATTGAAATACATAACTCAAATAGGCACCGGAAATTACAATGAGAGTACCGCTGAGCAATATACAGATCTCTGTTATATTACTGCTAACAGGGAAATTGGCGAAGACGCAAATTTATTTTTCACTAATATGGCAATAGGCAATCATGACGGAGATTATAAGCACTTGTTAGTTGCACCGTTATATATGAAAAATAAAATCGTTGAACTCATAGATGAAGAAATAAAAAAAGGCAAAAATGGAAAAATATTTTTCAAAGTAAATTCTGTTACCGATATAAAAATAATAAATAAATTAAGAGAAGCTTCTGAAAACGGAGTTCAGATTGTAATGGTTGTGCGTGGAATAACCTGTATTTTGCCTGGAATAGAAAATTATACAGAAAACTTGCAAGTCAGGAGCATAGTTGGAAGATTTTTAGAGCATAGTCGTATTTATTCTTTTGGTCAGGGAGATAGTCAAAAAATTTATATATCTTCTGCTGACTTAATGACGAGAAATTTAAATCGAAGAGTTGAAGTGGCTTGCCCAATTTATACCCCATATATAAAGAGAAAGTTAAATAATATTATTGAATATAATTTAAAGGATAATAAGAAAGCCAGAATTCTAAATTCCAATGGAAATTATGTGAAAATTAACCACGAAGGTAAAGAGTTTGTGGCACAGGAAGAGTTTATCGAGCAAGCTAAAAAACTTGAACCTGCTAAAAAAGTAAATAAGCGCAGTTTTGTAAGATATTTAAAAAACTTCTTCAAAAAATTTAATAAAAAATATAAATAAGTTTTTCTTACATTTAACGAGAGGCTCTCTGCAATTTAACACGCTACTCATAGAATAACTCCCGAATCATGTTATACATCAATCAATCTTAGGTGTATCAGTAAAATGAACAGGAGAATTAAAATGCAGAGAGCAAAAAACAAAAAAATTATGACTTTTGTCGTATTGCTATTAGTTGCCTTTATGATTTTGTCAATATTGCCAATTTTTAAGGCTGTTAAGGCAAACGACGAAAAACCACAAAATTTGAAAATCGCACATGTGACGGATACTCATTATCTTGCACCTGAATATGTAAATCCCAACAATCCGAAATATGTAAAGTATGTGAAGACAGAACAAAAACTTTTCACAGAGAGCGGAGCTATTATTGAAGCCGTTTTTGACGACATTGTACAAGATGAGCCAGATGTAATAGTTGTTACTGGAGATTTGACCAAAGACGGAGAATATGAATCTCATAGAGGAATGGCAAAGAAATTAGAGACTTTGCAAGCAGCCCTCAGATCAAAAGGATTAGATCCAAAAATTTATGTAATCAATGGAAACCACGATATTAACAACTCACTTGCCGCAGATTTTTCTGAAAAAGATTCTGTTAAACCAGCAAGAAAGACTAGCCCAGAAGAATTCAAAGAAATTTATAAAAATGTAACATACAACGACGATGTTGAATTGTATACAAATGAAATAAAAGCAGGTGCTATGTCTTATGTTGCAAGACCAAAAGAGGGCTTTACAGTAATTGCTGTTGACGGCTGTAAATATACTCCCGACGCAACTACAAATAAAGATAGCGAACACCAAACTGGCGGAAAAGTTTCACAAGATTTACTCAAGTGGATTGAAGAAAAGACAAATGAAGCTAAAAAAAGAGGCGACTGTGTGTTTGTTATTCAGCATCACTCCGTAGTTCCCCATTTCACAATGCAACCTACACTTGCCAAAGACTTCCTTTTTGACAATTACAAAGAAGTTGGCGTTAGATATGCAAAAGCTGGAATTAAATATGTGTTGACTGGACATGTTCATTCAAATGACATTGCACAGTTGCAAAATACAGATTATGGAAAAGACTTCGAATTGACTGATATTGAAACTGGTTCCACAGCAACATATCCTTGCCCTTATAGAAGCGTAGTGCTTACTAATGACCTTAAAAACGGAAATGAACTTGCGCAGATTGAAACTCGTCTTGTAAAAAATATAGATTTTAAAGATGCAGACGGAAAAGTAATCGATGATCTTCAAGCATATGCCGCAGATAATAATATTGACGAGGGATTCCTCAATTTAATGGCAAGAGAATATGTAGACAAATACCTCGACAAAATAAAGAATCACCCCAACGGTCTTGAGGGCTTCTTAAATGATACAATAGGCAAATCTCAAGGTTCAGAAAATTTTGATCTTAAGAATTTTGCAGTCGAAGCTATTAAAAATGCTTTACCACAAAGTGAAAAAGAAGCTGTTGAAAAGCAGTTTGCAACTACAAACAAC
This sequence comes from Clostridia bacterium, assembly GCA_030532035.1. GTDB lineage: Bacteria > Bacillota > Clostridia > Oscillospirales > Acutalibacteraceae > JAUNLX01. The sequence goes on from JAUNLX010000002.1 coordinate 127,127, forward strand.
GCACATATGAGTGCTAAAATTTTCTATGAAAGCGAAAAAAATAGAATAAGAGTTAAAGGCTGTACAACTACATTTGACAACGAGCTTGAATGGTTTGATGTCAGCATAACAGACGAATCAATCGTAAAGACAATAGATGATATTTTGACAACGACTGAAGAAAAAATCATAAAAGACCCCAAAGCAATTTATAAATTAGTAGATGAATTGATACCCACTCTCTTAAATTATGAAGTTGCAGAAGGTCATACTCTGGAAGAAATGGCAAACAAGCTTCTTCAATCTAACCAAGACGGAACAGATTCAAGACAGCCACAGTGGATTGACGACGCACTTAATAATAAAGAACAGCTTGTAGATGGATTATTATCCACAGTAATTGATAAGGCATATCCTACTTTAACTGATGATATTCTCGCAAATTATACTATCAATGCCGGAAAAATTATCAGCCCATCTTTCGGAAGAGATGTTAATAAAGCTATAATTCAAGAAATTTTCGCTCTTTATAGCAAACCGATGTCTTTCAGAAATAGAATGCAACAACAATCTATGTTGAGAAAAAGACTGTTCTCTAATGTAAACTCTCAATCAATTGGCAATGTTGCAAAAATGATTGGCGATGTAAATGTAGGAAAGACAATAAAACTTGTAGTAAAATCAGATAAAGTTAAGACAATGCTTCCAGATAGTCTCAAAGAAAAACTTGCTACATTACTTGGAGATGTTATTTATTCTTTCGGATATGATACAAATTTTGCACATGACAACAACGCTAGAATTTTAACTTATAAGTCTAAAGAAGAAATGCAGCTTTATAGAGAAAATAAAAAGTTAAATGACAAGGATGAAGCTGAGCAATCTCAGACTGCTGATTATCAAGAAGAAAACTCAAAAGAAACTACTGTTTTATATCCCGATTTTGATAAAAAAGAAGAGGATGTAGCAGAACAACCAATTGGCGAAGATAAAGCTTCTTTAGAAAAGGAAATAAAACAAGCTTCCTAATCTTACACTTAAAATAATTTTAATCAGGTGCGACTTAATTGTCGCACCTGATTAACTATAAAATAAAGTATAATTGTATTATACAAAAAAGCGGGGCAATCCCGCTTTTTATTTATATTTGAGCAATATCAGTTATGTTTACCTGTTCATCTGGAATTAAAGTCGTACTTTTAAGTAAGGCAGAAGCTGCGTCCAAAGAAGTTAAGCAGGATGCTCCAACTTCAACTGCAAATCTTCGAAGTTTGAATCCGTCTCTATTTTGTGAACGACCCCGTGTGGGAGTGTTGATTATAAGGGAAATATCACCTTTTTGAATGAGTTCTTTTATATTTGGAGATGGTCCAGTTAATTTATTTACGGATATAGATTTTATTCCCGCTTCATTTAGAACTTTATTAGTGCCGGGTGTCGCATAAATGGTAAATTCTGAAATATCAATAGATTTTAAGATAGAAGTGATTTCTTCTTTATCTTTATCTCTAACAGTTATGATTATTTTTCCATTTTTTGGAAGAGAAACATTTGCTCCCTCAAAGGCTTTTAATAGGGCTTCATCAAAACTCTTAGAAATGCCTAAAATTTCGCCGGTTGATTTCATTTCAGGTCCGAGTGAAATTTCTGCTTGCTTGATTTTTTCAAAAGAAAAGACGGGCATTTTGACTGCAAAATATCCTGTATCTGGATATAGTCCAGGAGTATATCCGAGGTCTCTTATTTTTTCTCCGAGCATAACCTTTGTTGCAAGTGCAATTACAGGTATATTTGTAACTTTACTTATGTATGGAACAGTTCGAGAAGCACGAGGATTTACTTCTATGATATATACAATGCCATGTTTTACTATAAATTGTATATTCATCATTCCTATTACATTTAAAGCACCAGCCAATCTACGAGTATATTCAACAATAGTAGCTTTGACTTGTTTTGAAATAGATGAGGCGGGGTAAACGGAAATTGAGTCGCCAGAGTGAATGCCCGCTCTGTCTATATGCTCCATAATTCCAGGAATAAGAACATCAGTACCATCGCAAATTGCATCAACTTCAACTTCTTTTCCCATTATATATTTATCAACGAGAATTGGGTGTTCATTTAAATCGGGAACTGTTTTTTTGATGATTTCCATAAATTCCTTTATTTCATCATCACTTACGGCAATTTGCATACCCTGTCCACCCAAAACATAAGAGGGTCTGACGAGTACAGGGTAACCCAAGTCATTGGCGGCTCTCAAAGCTTCTTTTGTTGTAAATACCGTCTGACCTTTGGGCCTGTCAATTTTACAAATTTCAAGAATTTCATCAAAGCGCTCTCTGTCTTCTGCTGCATCAACATGGTTTGCGTCTGTACCTAAAATTTTAACGCCTAAATCATTGAGTGCTTTAGTGAGTTTAATAGCTGTTTGACCACCAAATTGAACGATTGCTCCGTCAGGTTTTTCGAGGTCGACAACATTTTGAACAAATTCAGGCGTGAGAGGCTCAAAATAAAGCTTGTCAGCAATATCAAAGTCTGTGGAAACAGTTTCTGGATTGTTATTTATAATTATTGTTTCAATATTACTTTCTTTTAATGCATTTACGCAGTGAACAGAACAATAGTCAAATTCTATTCCCTGGCCAATTCTAATGGGTCCAGAGCCTAAAACTAAAACTTTTTTCTTGGTCTTTTCAGCTTTTGATTCATTTTCAATATTATAATCAGAATAAAAATATGGAGTCTGCGCTTCAAATTCAGCTGCACAAGTATCTACGACGGCAAAACCGGCACGAATATCCCAAAGTTGTCTTAAATGATAAATTGCCTTTTCGTTAGTTCCTATTTTGTCCGCTATGAGCGTATCTGTAAAACCAAGACATTTAGCCTTTAGTAGTGTTTCAGGGTCGCAGGCACCAGTTGCAAGTGTCTTTTCCATATCTACTATATTTTTAAGCTTTTTCAAAAACCACAAGTCAATTTTTGTTATATCATGTAGAGTTTCTAATTCAACATCTTTATATATGGCTGCACAGAGAACATATAATCTCATATCGTCCATATTATGTGCTTTTTGAATCAGCTCTTCTTTCGTTAAATTCAATAAATCGGGTAAAAGAAGAGAATCGATATTTTCTTCAATTGAGTGAATGGCTTTTTGCAGAGAAGCTTCAAAAGATTTTGCGATAGACATAACTTCTCCAGTAGCTTTCATTTGAGTGCCTAAGGTTTTATTTGCTGTAACAAACTTATTGAAAGGCCATTTCGGGACTTTGCAAACTACATAGTCAACTGTCGGTTCAAAACAAGCATAGGTATTTCCTGTAACAGCATTTTTAATTTCATCTAAGTTGAGACCGAGTGCTATTTTTGAAGCAACTCGAGCTATGGGATAACCTGTGGCTTTAGATGCTAAAGCGGAAGAACGGGAAACTCGAGGGTTAACTTCAATTACAGCATAGTCAAAAGAATTGGGCTTGAGTGCATATTGAACATTGCAACCACCAGCTATATCGAGTTCATTTATTATATTTAGAGCAGATGTTCGCAACATTTTATATTCGGCGTCTGTGAGAGTCTGAGATGGAGCAACAACGATTGAATCTCCGGTATGTATTCCAACAGGGTCGAAATTTTCCATACAGCAAATCGTTATAGCGTTTCCGGCCGAGTCACGCATTACTTCAAATTCAATTTCTTTCCAACCGGAAATGTCTTTTTCTATGAGAACTTCTGTAACTCTTGAAAGTCGCAGACCGTTTTCTGAAATTTCTCGAAGTTGTCTTTCGTCATAGGCAATACCTCCGCCACTTCCACCGAGAGTGTAAGCGGGACGGACTATCAAAGGATAACCAACTGTATTAGCAAAAGAGACTGCGTCTTCCACAGTATTGACAACCTTAGATGTAATACAAGGTTCGCCAATTTTTTCCATTGTATTTTTAAATTCAAGGCGATCTTCTGCTTTTTTTATTGAAGAAGATTTAATTCCGATTAATTTAACATTATATTTTGCTAAAATTCCCTTTTCTTCAAGTTCCATAGAAAGATTTAGCCCAGTTTGTCCTCCTAAAGTTGGAAGAAGAGAGTCTGGTTTTTCAACTTGAATAATTTTTGTGAGAGTTTTTATGTTTAAGGGTTCGATATATACTTTGTCGGCAATGTTTTTATCTGTCATAATAGTAGCCGGATTAGAATTTACTAAGACAACTTCCATGCCCTCTTCTTTGAGCGAGCGACAGGCCTGCGTTCCAGCATAGTCAAATTCAGCTGCTTGACCAATAACGATAGGACCGCTACCGATAACCATTATTTTCTTTATGCTTGAATCAATCATTTTGACCTCCCACTAAAGCTAAGAATTCATCGATAATAAATTTGGTGTCCGAAGCTTCTGGCAAAAATTGGTAGGTTTTTAGATTTAACCCAGAATATACAATTCCCTCAATGGTTTTGTCGTTGGCATTTATATAAGAAACTTGTAAAGTTTCAGGTAAATTTTTTTCAGAAATTATATAACCGTGATTTTGACTGGAAATATATGTTCTTGAATTATTGATATTTTTAACTGGGAAATTAGCTCCACGATGACCGAGTTTCATTTTTTCAACTTGTGCTCCGAAGCTTAGAGCAGTTACCAGATGCCCAAGTGAAATTGCAATCATAGGAATATTGCTTTTGGCTAAAGTTTTTATGTCTTCAAAAATTTCTTTGCAATCATTGGGATCTCCTGGACCATCAGAAATTATTATTCCGTCGTGGTGAGAATTTAAAATTTCATCGGCTTTTGTATTGAATGGATATAGTGTAATTTTACAATTTGCAGATATAAATGTGTCGACGATGGCTTTTGAAGAACCTAAGTCTATTATCCCAATATCAAGTGAATTATTATCTTTATCAAATTTTACAATTTCTTTGGTCGAAGCTTTTTCAACTAAATTTATTGAAGTATAAGCCTTTATTTTGTCGAGGGTATTTTCGTCAATTTTATCCGTTAAAATACCGCGCATTGTTCCAGAATCACGAAGCTTTCGGACAATAGCGCGGGTGTCAATATCTTTTATAATAGGAATTTCATTTTCCGTCAAATAGGTTTCTAAAGGCATTTGTTTGTCGGGATTAGTGGGAAAATCACACAATTCACGAACAATAATAGCTTTTACAGCAGGTGTTAAAGATTTTTCTTTTATGAGATCCACGCCTTGATTACCTATGAGAGGATAAGTAAAGACAACTCCGTCTGAAAGATTTGCTTTATCTGTGATAATTTGAAAATATCCAGTCATTGCAGTGTTGAAAACCGTGTTAAATACTGTCTCTTTAAAATCACCACAAGCAGTTCCCTCAAAAACGCTTCCGTCTTCCAGCATTAAATATGCTTTCAAATTCTTGACCACCTTTCATAAATATCTCTCTGTTCATCTTAATCAAGAATTTTATCATAAGGCAACGATAGGTTCAATGTTCATAATACAAAAAAATGAGCTCATTTTGATGTTATATTTATGTTAAATAAAGAGAAAATTTTTTAGAAATATATTTTTATTGATTTAGACTTAATTTCAATGATATAATGGAAACGTATTTCATATAAGGGCGGAGGGTTTTTTCTTGCGGTTTACGAAAATGCACGGTGCCGGCAATGACTATATTTATGTAAATGATTTAGCGGATTCAATAGAGGATCCGAATACACTCGCAAATAAAATATCTGACAGACATTTCGGCATTGGAGGAGATGGATTAGTTTTAATCAGACCTTCAAAAAATGCCGACTTTTTTATGCGTATGTATAATGCTGACGGCTCTGAAGGAAAGATGTGTGGCAATGCCATAAGGTGTGTTGGAAAGTATGTTTATGATAATAAACTTACTGACAAAAAAATTATAGATATTGAAACCTTATCTGGCATTAAAAAAGTCACTTTAAAATTTGATGATGAAGAAGTGGTTGGAGCAAAGGTTTCCATGGGAAAACCGAGCTTAAATCCCAAAGATATTCCTGCAACAGTTGAGGGAGAAAACTTTATAAATAAGGTTATAGAAACTGACGGTGGTTCATATAACTGTACTTTAGTTTCTATGGGCAATCCTCACTGTATTGTTTTTGTAGAGAATACAGACACAGCAGCTTTGGAAAAAATGGCAAATGATGTTGTATCAAGTGGCATTTTTCCCGAGGGCGTAAATTTTGAAATTGTTCAAATAATAAATGATGATACTTTCAAAATGAGAGTTTTTGAAAGAGGTAGTGGAGAAACACTTGCCTGTGGTACAGGTGCATGTGCGTCTACTGTTGCCTGCATTGTAAATGGATATTTTAAAAAAGATCAAACAGTGAATGCAAAGCTTCTTGGGGGAGATTTAAAAATTACTTGGAGAGAAGATGATTCGGAAGTGATTTTAGAGGGCCCCGCAACGACAGTTTTTACAGGAGAGATAGATATTAAATGAAAGTAAATAGAGAATACTTAAACTTAAAAAAATCATATTTATTTTCCGAAATTGCAAAAAGAGTTTCGGAATTTGAAGAAAAACATCCCGAAGCAAAAATCATTCGTCTCGGTATCGGAGATGTTACCTTGCCTTTAGTGCCAGAAGTTATTGACAGTATGCACAGAGCAGTTGACGATATGTCGAAAAAAGAAACATTCAAAGGTTATCCACCTGAACATGGACAAGATTTCCTTGTAGAAAAAATCGAAAAATTTGATTATAAAGACAGAGGATTAGATATATCGAAAGATGAAATTTTCGTGAGTGATGGTGCAAAGAGCGATACAGGAAATATCCTCGATATATTTGATAAAGATAATATTGTAGCTGTCTGCGACCCCATTTATCCTGTATATGTGGATACCAATATTATGGCTGGCAGAGACGGTCAAATTATTTATTTAGAAACTTCGCAAGAGAATGGTTTTAGTCCTAATTTACCTAATAGAAAAGTAGATATAATTTATCTTTGTTCGCCTAATAATCCAACGGGAACGACTATGGATAGAAATACTTTGAAAAAATTTGTTGATTATGCGAATGAATATGACAGTATTTTGCTTTTTGATTCAGCTTATGAAGCTTTTATAACTGATGATAATTTGCCAAAGTCAATCTATGAAATTCCTGGGGCAAAAAATTGTGCGATAGAATTTAGAAGCTTTTCCAAAACTGCTGGATTTACAGGAGTGAGATGTGGATATACTGTTGTCCCGAAAGACTTAAAAAGAGACAGTATTTCTCTCAATGAGCTTTGGGCAAGACGCCAGGCCACAAAATTTAATGGAGTTTCATATGTAACTCAGCGAGCTGCTGAAGCAGTATATTCTGAAAAAGGACGCAAACAGGTAGAAGAAAATATCAATTATTATTTGAATAATGCAAAAACTATAGCTAAAGGACTGGAATCTATAGGAATTAAATATTATGGAGCGGAAAATTCTCCATACATCTGGTTTAAAGTCCCAGAAAAATTTGATTCATGGAGCTTTTTTGACTATTTACTGGAAAATGCAAATATTGTTGGAACTCCAGGAGTTGGATTTGGTAAAATGGGCGAGGGATATTTCAGACTCACAGGATTTTCAGACGCCGATTCTACAAAAGAAGCGGTCGATAGAATAAAAAAATTAAGTTTTTAATGGAGGGCAAAAATGGAAAAGAAAGAATTGCTGTATGAGGGCAAGGCAAAAAAAGTATATGCAACAGAAGACGCCGATAAACTTATCGTTTCATATAAGGATGACGCCACTGCTTTTAACGGAAAGAAAAAAGGCACAATAAATGGTAAAGGCGTAATAAACAATAAAATGAGTAACTTTATGTGCAAACTCATCGAAAAAGAGGGCGTGCCTACTCACTATATTGAAGAAATCAGCGACAGAGAAACAATCGTAAAAAATGTTTCCATTGTTCCACTTGAAGTTATCATAAGAAACAAAGCAGCTGGAAGTATGGCTAAGAGACTTGGTTTGGAAGAGGGATTTGAGCTCAAAATTCCTGTAATTGAATTTTCATACAAGAATGATGACCTCGACGATCCTCTTATAAATTCTTATCACGCAATTGCTTGCGGTTTTGCGACTGCTGAAGAAATTGAACAAATAAAGGAAATGGCATTTAAAATAAATGAAGTTATGAAAAATTATTTTGCCACAAAGAATGTTGAACTTATAGATTTCAAACTTGAATTTGGTAAACACAAGGGTGAAATTATCTTAGCAGACGAAATTTCTCCAGATACATGTCGTTTTTGGGATATGACAACACATGAAAAATTGGACAAAGATCGTTTCAGAAGAGATTTAGGTTCTGTTGAAGAAGCTTACGAAGAAATGGCTAAGAGACTTGGACTCCAATAAATTTCAAAATCTTTCAAACGAAAAATTAAATGAAGAATGCGGCGTATTGGGAATATATAATAATGACAGAGCAGTAGCAACAGTTGTTGAGGGACTCTATGCGCTTCAACATCGTGGACAGGAAAGCTGTGGATATGCTGTTTCGGACGGTGGAGTAATTACTGGTAGCAGAGGAGCTGGAGTAATTCAAGAAGTATTTACACCAGAAGAGGTTGAAAAAATCCCAGGCAAAATGGCAATAGGACATGTCAAATATTCTGGAGCAAAAGAAAGAGGCATAAAAAATGCGCAACCTCTTATTGTAAAACATCAGAAGGGCAGACTCGCAATTGCAGTAAATGCAACTCTTACAAATAGTGAAAAACTAAAACAAGATTTGTCTGGCAAAGGCGCAATGTTCACAACAGATACCGACGCAGAAATAATTGCCCAAATTGCTGTTAGAAAAAGACTTAAAAGTTCTTCAATAGAAGAAGCGGTTTTAGAGACAGTAAAAAAAATAAAAGGCTGTTATTCGCTTGTTATGATGAGCCCTACAAAATTAATTGCCGTAAGAGATCCACATGGTTTCAGACCACTGTGTCTCGGTAAATTAGGAGATGGATTTGTCGTTGCTTCTGAAACTGCTGCTTTGGATACTGTAAAAGCAGAATTTTTAAGAGATATATTGCCCGGCGAAATTGTTGTCATAGATTCAGATGGAGTGCGTTCTCTTAGATTTGGTAAATCAATAGAAAGAGCAATCTGTATTTTTGAATATATTTATTTTGCAAGACCTGATAGTGTTGTAGACGGAGTTTCCGTTCATGAAGCGAGAGTACAAGCTGGAATGCTTCTTGCAAAACAAAGAAAAACGAAAGCAGATATGGTAATAGGAGTGCCAGATTCTGGATTAGACGCTGCGATAGGATATTCCAAAGAAAGCAAAATTCCATACGGTATTGGTTTTCATAGAAATTCATATGTTGGTCGGACTTTCATAAAGCCCGTTCAAAAAGAGAGAACAACTGCAATCGGAGTAAAACTGAATGTCATTAAATCTGCAGTTGAGGGCAAGAGAATAGTTATGGTAGACGATTCAATTGTTAGAGGATCAACCAGTAAAAATATTGTTTTTGCTCTTAGAAATGCTGGAGCAAAAGAAGTCCATGTTCGTATAAGCTCTCCTACTATTCATCACCCTTGCTATTTTGGAACAGATATTCCTACAAGAGAAGAGCTGACTTCAAATAAAAATTCTGTCGAAGAATTATGCAAGATTATAGGTGCGGACAGTCTTGAATTTTTAGATCCCAATTCACTTGGTAAACTTATAAATAGTAATAAAAAAACATATTGTGATGCCTGTTTTACAGGCAATTATCCAGTTGAGGCGATAGATGATGAGCAAAAATAAATATGAAAATCCACTTATAACGAGATATGCAAGTGAAGAAATACAATATATTTTCTCTCCTGATTTTAAGTTTAAAACTTGGAGAAAACTTTGGATAGCACTTGCAGAAGCCGAAAAAGAACTTGGGCTTGATATAACTGACGAACAAATTGATGAACTCAAAAAATTTCAAGATAATATCAATTACGATGTTGCGCAGGCGAGAGAAAAAGAAGTTCGTCACGATGTAATGAGTCATATATATGCTTACGGTCAGCAGTGCCCAAAAGCAAAACCTATTATCCATTTAGGTGCAACTTCATGTTATGTTGGAGATAATACTGACATCATTACTATGCGTGAAGCTTTGATGTCCATAAAAAAACAACTTGTAAATTTAATGGATATTCTTTCAAAGTTCGTTCTAAAATACAAAGATTTGCCGACTTTGGGATTTACACATTTTCAAAGTGCCCAACCAGTAACAGTGGGCAAAAGAGCTTCTCTCTGGTTACAAGAACTTATGTTTGATTACAATAATTTGGTCTTTGTTTTAGATGGTTTAAAGCTTTTAGGCTCGAAAGGCACAACTGGAACGCAGGCAAGCTTTATGGAAATTTTTGACGGAGACACACAAAAAGTAAAAAAATTAGATAAAATAATTGCTCAAAAATTAGGATTTGACGATTGTTATGATGTTTCAGGTCAAACATATTCCAGAAAAATTGATTATATGGTTTTGAGTGTTTTATCAGGTATAGCACAGAGTGCTTCAAAATTTGGAAATGACTTGAGATTACTACAAAATCTTAAGGAGATAGAAGAACCTTTTGAAAAAAATCAAGTCGGCTCATCGGCAATGGCATATAAGCGTAATCCAATGAGAAGCGAGAGAATTTGTTCACTTTCAAGATATGTAATTTCTCTTGCACTCAATCCAGCTTTAACGGCTTCTACTCAATGGTTTGAGAGAACTTTAGATGACAGTGCCAATAAACGCTTGGCAGTTGCAGAAGCTTTCCTTGCCACAGACGCAGTGTTGTCACTTTATTTGAATGTGAGTGACGGATTAGTAGTTTATCCTAAAGTCATTGAAAAAAGACTTAAAAGCGAATTGCCTTTTATGGCGACAGAAAACATTTTGATGGACGCTGTAAAAGCAGGTGGAGACAGACAAGAACTTCACGAAAAAATAAGAGAATACTCAATGCAAACATCATATGAGATAAAGGCAGAGGGAAAAGATAATACCTTACTTGAAAAAATTGCCGCCGATAAAGCTTTTGGACTGGATATGAAAGACCTTGAAAAAGCTTTGGATACTAAACTTTATATAGGCAGATCGGTACAACAGTGCGAAGATTTTGTAAATGAAAAAATCTTGCCTATTATAGAAGAAAATAAAGAATTACTTGGATTAAAAGCACAGATAAATGTTTAACGGAGGAATAGAATGGTTACAGCAATAGTGGGAGCCAACTGGGGAGACGAAGGAAAAGGCAAAATAACAGATATGCTCGCAGAAAAATCGGATATAGTAATTCGATTTCAAGGTGGAGCAAATGCCGGCCATACTATAATAAATAATTATGGTAAATTTTCCTTACACCAAATGCCGTCTGGAGTTTTTTGCGACAATACTTTGAGTCTTGTCGGTCCTGGCGTTGCTTTTGATGTCGACAAATTTTTTAAGGAATATGAGGACATTGTCTCAAGGGGCGTTCCAAAGCCAAATGTAAAAATATCTGAGAGAGTCCAAATTGTTATGCCCTATCATGTTTTATTCGATCAATATGAAGAAGAAAGACTCGGTAAAAAACAATTTGGTTCAACAAAATCTGGAATTGCTCCTTTTTATTCTGATAAATATGCAAAAATTGGTTTTCAAATCGCTGAATTATATGATAAAGACAGCTTAAAAGAAAAACTTTCTGGAGTTTTGGAAATTAAAAATCTCATTTTGCAAAATATTTATGATAAACCCACACTTGACATAGACGAAATTTACGAAAGACTTGTTGATTATGCAGAAAAATTAAAGCCTTTCGTTTGTGATACTGGAAAAATCATAAGAGAAGCTTTGAAAGACGGTAAAAATATTTTGCTTGAAGGGCAATTAGGAGCACTTAAAGATCCGGACCATGGTATTTATCCGATGACAACTTCGTCTTCAACGCTTGCAGGATATGGAGCAGTTGGTGCAGGTATACCTCCGTATGAAATAAAAAATATTATAGCTGTAACAAAAGCATATTCTTCGGCAGTTGGCGCTGGCGAATTTGTATCTGAAATTTTTGGTGAAGAAGCGTCAATGATGAGAGAACATGGAGGAGATAAGGGAGAATACGGTGCTACAACAGGCAGACCAAGAAGAATGGGTTGGTTTGATTGCGTTGCTACTCGCTATGGAATCGAAACACAGGGAGCAACAGAAGCTGTATTGACGGCAGTAGACTGTCTGTCTTATCTTGATGAAATAAAAGTTTGCGTTGCATATGAATATGAGGGAAAAGAGATAAAAGACTTCCCTGTAACGAATAAACTTGCACAATGTAAACCGGTATATAAAACATTCAAGGGCTGGAAAAAAGACATAACGGGCGTAAGAAATTACGATGATTTTCCACAAGAAGTTCGTGAATATATTGAATTTATTGAAAGAGAAATAGGTTGCCCTATAAAGAGAGTATCGAACGGACCTAAAAGAGAAGACATCATTATTAGATAGGAGAATTATGAGAGAGATAATCCCAGTTAAAGAATTTTCGGAAGAATGGAATATTTCAGAATTTGCCGAAAAAAGCATAGCAAAATATAGAGAAAAAATCGGCGATAAAAAAGCCCTTTGCGCTCTTTCCGGTGGTGTTGATAGTGCTGTTTGTGCAGCGCTTATCAGTAAAGCTATCGGTAAAAATTTGACCTGTATCTTAGTTGACCATGGACTTATGAGAAAAAATGAAGTCGACGATGTAGTCAAAGTTTTCAGAGAAAATTTTGATGTTGAAATTAAATTTGTAGATAGAGAAGCTCATTTTTTGTCAAAGCTTGCAGGAGTTACAGATCCAGAGCAGAAAAGGAAGATAATTGGCGAAGAATTTATTCGTGTTTTTGAAGAAGAGGCAAAAAAACTCGGAAAAATAGATTATCTCGTTCAAGGTACAATATATCCTGATATTGTTGAAAGTGGAGGCGACGGACATAAAACTGTCAAATCTCATCATAATGTAGGTGGGCTACCAGAAGATATAGGATTCGAGGGCTTGATTGAACCTATCAGAGATTTATATAAAGATGAAGTTAGAGCGGTGGGTCTCGATTTGGGCTTACCAGAAAGACTTGTAAAACGCCAGCCATTCCCAGGTCCAGGACTTGCAGTTCGAGTTTTAGGCGAACTCACAAAAGAAAAACTTGATTTACTTAGAGAAGCAGACTTTATTTTTAGAGATGAAATCGCAAAAGCTGGACTCTCTTATGACATAAGCCAATATTTTGCAGTGCTCACAAACTTAAAAAGTGTCGGTGTATCCTCAGATGAAAGAACTTATGAAAAAGTGATTGCTTTGAGAGCGGTTAATACTGAAAACTTTATGGTTGCAGAAGTTGCCAAAGTCCCGTTTGAAGTTTTAACTAAAGCATCAAAACGAATAACAGATGAAATAAAAGAAGTTAATAGAGTAGTTTTTGATATAACGAATAAGCCCCCGTCAACGGTGGAGTGGGAGTAGGGTAAAAAAACAAAAGACCTTGTAAATTCAATAGTTATAGAAGATTAAATACTATAACTGGGAATAAAATGGGAACATTTGCAAAAAAGAATAAATAAAATAATAGTTCCAAGTAGTTTACATCTGGATAAAAATTTGACCGCAGTTTCAAACTGCGGTCTTTTGTGCTTTCATAAAAGAATATGCTCATACAAATAAATAATAAAAATGGTATAATTTATAAGGTGATTTCATAAATTTATAATTGATGGTGGTATTTGTGACAGAAGATAAAAAGCTCGTCATTGTTGATAATGTAGAAATCCAGAATATGATTTATACCATTAGAGGTAAACAGGTAATGGTAGATAGTGACTTGGCAACTTTATATAAAGTTACAACGAAGAGGTTGAATGAGCAAGTAAGCAGAAACAAAAATAGGTTTCCACCCGAATTTATGTTTCGCTTAACCGAAGAAGAATACGAAAACTTGAGGTCGCAATTTGCGACCTCAAGTGAAGGAAATGCTCATGGTGGCAGAAGATATATGCCTTATGTATTTACAGAACAAGGTATTGCTATGCTCTCAGCTGTGCTTAAAAGTGATATTGCCGTGGAAGTAAGTATTAAAATCATGAATAGCTTTGTGGAGATGAGAAGATTTCTTTTTTCGAATAAGGAGCTGTTTGCTCGTCTTGATAGAGTTGAGTTAAAGCAATTAGAAACAGATAAGAAGTTAGAAGAGGTTTTTAACTACATAGCTGCTAATACCGAGGTGAAGCAAAACATCTTTTTTGACGGGCAAATTTATGATGCTTTCAGCTTTATTGTAGGGCTTATTGAGAAGGCTAAGAAAGAAATAATCCTGATTGACAATTATGTCGATGTCAACACCTTAAATATCTTATGTAAGAAAAATAAGGGAATTAATGTTGTCATTGCTACAGCAGGAAAAGGAAGTTTATCAACAAAAGATATAACAAAATTTAATGCTCAATATCCAAAGCTGTCGATTAAAACTATTACGGATTTTCACGATAGATTTCTTATTTTAGATAAAACAGAGGTTTATCACATAGGTGCTTCTCTAAAGGATGCCGGGAAAAAGAGTTTTGGTATTACGAAGATAGAAGATAAGGACTTAATTCAAAGTTTGATAAATAAAGTGAGGTAAAAAGGGATGGCAGATTTAACTAAGGGTAACAATGAAAAAATGCAAAGAGCAGAGCTGCATAAAAAAATATGGGCGATTGCTGATGATGTTCGTGGAGCAGTAGACGGTTGGGACTTCAAACAATATATTTTAGGAATTTTATTTTATAGATTTATTTCCGAAAATATTACTGAGTTTTTCAATTCAGCAGAACACGAAGCCGGAGATTTGGAGTTTGATTATGCTGAAATTTCTGACGAAGAAGCAGAAAAGGACTTTAGACCTAATACGGTGGAAGATAAAGGCTTTTTTATATTACCAAGCCAGCTGTTTAAAAATGTTGTTAAAACTGCTAAAGGTAATGAAAACTTAAATACGGATTTAGTTAATATATTTAAAGCAATTGAAGGTAGCGCAGTAGGATTTGCGTCAGAAGATGACATTAAAGGTCTATTCGAAGATGTAGATACAACCAGCAATCGTTTAGGGGGGACAGTAGCAGAAAAAAATAAAAGGCTGACAGATATTTTAACAGGCATAGCGGGAATCAATTTTGAGGATTTTAAAAATAATGACATTGATGCCTTTGGTGATGCTTATGAGTATTTGATTTCAAACTACGCAAGTAATGCCGGCAAATCCGGCGGTGAATTTTTCACCCCTCAGACTGTTTCAAAACTTTTGGCAAGGCTTGTAATGGAGGGGAAAACTAATATCAATAAAGTTTATGATCCCACTTGTGGG
>JAUNLX010000003.1 GCA_030532035.1 Clostridia bacterium
GAAAAGTAAAATTATTTAACCCTCTCCGCTAGGAGAGGGTCAAGAATACGACAATGGAAAAGCAAAATTATATAACCCTCTCCGTCAGGAGAGGATAAACACAAAATATATACCCCTCTGCGTCAGAAGAGGACAAACAAAAAAGATACAACCCTCTCCGCCAGGAGAGGGTCAAGAACATGACAAAGGAAAAGCAAAATATATATCCCTCTCCGCCAGGAGAGGGTCAAGAACACGACAAAGGAAAAGCAAAATTATTTAACCCTCTCCGCCAGGAGAGGGTCCCCACCCCCATTAGTCGAGAAAAACGAAAAATAAAAATAATATAAAAATTTAAATTCTTGAATTATTAAGAATTTAAAACTACGCATATCTTATATTTCAATGTATTTACAGGAATATTTAGGAATTATTACCACAGCGTCGTTTACATATTGTTTACCAAATGTACATCTAAAGTCAATTTAATTTAAACAGTTGAGTGATATATTTATTGACATAGAAAAGTGATATGTAGGGGCAATTAAAGATGAAAGCTACACATTGCTTTCTGAATTTAGAAAGGAAGGTTTTTCGTATGAAAACAGTCAAAAAATCCCGTCTCTTTACTGTAGTCATGGCGGTTATCTTTACGGTATCTACTATTTTTGCGGTAGCGATGACGGCATTCGCAGCAAACCAAAATAAAATTGTAACAAAGGGTCCTGTAGGAACTCCAGCAGTCAGATATTGTGACGTTGACTTTGTTACAGCAAATGCAAAGACCGTTCATCTTAACCAATTTGTATGGTTACACTTAAATTCTACAATACAGTGGTCTGACGCTGAATATCAACTTATCTTTGATAAAGAATTGGCACCACATATTACAAGCATTACTTCTTCAACATCTGCAGAAGGACACCACGATCAACATGTTTTTGAAAAGAAAGATGATAGAACATGGGCAATCAAAGTTTCTCCCTATGCTACTGAAGAAGATGAAAGAGTAGCAAAAGATAAAAAAGGTTTCTTCTTCACTGGTCTTATCGGTGTAAAACAAGAAGTAGAGATCAAAATTGATCTTGATAAACCCTACCAAGAATTTGCAGATAAAGACTATGCTGTAAAAGCTCAAGTTGTTAATACAAAAGAAAAGACAGTATTCAAAGAAGAATACAAAGAGGGTGCAGTTTTCTCAGAAACTGAATCAGCTACATATATTCCTTTTTCACAACCTACCAAAATCACTCCTGAATACAATAATGCTGAGTGGCTCAAAGCCAGTGGAATGAAAGTTACCTACTTCCCAAATGGCATTGATGATGAATACATCGAGAATCTCAAGAAAATTACAGGAAATCATATTTTAGAAGCTGATTATAAGACAACAGTTCCCACACTTCTTATGGACGGACAATTTGTTCCTAAAGTAGGTGTTATCGCTGGAATAGATAAAAAGGACAGACCTCTTGATATGGTAATTTCCATACCTAAGGACCTTGCTCCATATATCTCTAAAGTTACTCTTTTTGGAGACAGAGGTGCACTCAAAGATTCCAAGCACGACATTACAAAGGAAATTAAAGAAGACGGACAATATGTATTGGAAAAATTTGTCGGACCTATATGGAAAGATTTTGAAAATGTAGCTGGTGCTCCCACAGAGTACAGAATTCAAATTGAACTCAATCAAGATATTTCAGGACTTCCAATCTTCAACAAAAACTTCCTTGAAACAGATGTTCAAATGACTTCCAGAAATGGTCAAACAATCGTACCTTTCGGTTATCAAAATGCTATCATCGAATTTGGATATTTCGATGAAGATGAGGAAATCGTTGTTCCTCCAGCAGATGTAGACGACGAAGAAGAAGAAATTAAAGACGACGAAACTCCTAAAGCTCCAGCTCCCAAAGAGGAAATCAAAGATGATATAACTCCTCTTGCAGAAGCTCCTAAAACAAGCTTAGTTGGCACATCTATCATAATTTCTGCTATCACAGCTTTATCTTCAGGTACTGCAATGGTTGCTTCTTTGAAAAAAAAGAACGACTAAGATAAAATTAAATTGAGCTGTCTTTTGACAGCTCTTTTTTTATGAATATCGAAAACATCTTCTTTACAGAATGTATTTTTGAGATATGGTTTTTTTTAATATCTCTTCGTTAAAATAAAGAGTATAGCAATTATTGGCATTAAAATTTTCTGTTTTATTTTATGCTATAATGCAAATAAATTAAGTTTCAAAATAGGTGAATAATTTGAAAAAGAAACACCACCGTTATCTGGTACAAATTTTTTTCTTCCTACTTATAAGTTATATTTACATTGAGATGGAAATTTCCGCAGGTAAAAATTTAATTCCCATACTCAATGAATATGCTATTCAAACAATAAGTCCCATAAAGGGCGTTGAATATTTTTATAACTTTATTACAAAGGAACTTACAAGTAAAAGCTTTTTATTACCGTCGCTTATTATTATGAGTACGGTATGTATTTTGGGTATCTTTTTTGGCCCCGTTCTCTGTGGCTGGGTTTGTCCTTTTGGAAGTATGCAAGAATTTATAAATGGTTTTGGAAAAAAAATATTCAAAGATAAATATGACAATATAAATCCGAAACTGGATAAAGCTTTAAGGTGGCTTAGAATTATATCTCTTTTCGTTACGATAATTGCACTTTATAAACAAATAAAAATTTTAGATGACTTTGATCCCACTCAGGCTATGTACTCTATTTTTGTTCAAAAATATAAAATTGCAGGACTCGTCATCTTTTCTCTCTCGCTTTTTCTGTCGCTCTTTATTGGCAGACCCTATTGTCGGTACCTCTGTCCTTATGGTGCATTAGTTGGCTTCTCTAACTTAATAAGAATATTTACTATTAGAAAAAATGAAGAAAATTGTAGTCACTGTAATAAATGTAATGATGTCTGCCCTATGAAACTTCATCCAGAGCAGAGAAAGCAGCTTAGAGATGTTCAGTGTATTTCCTGTTTAGAATGTACTTCTGAACAACATTGCCCCCATGATAAAGCACTTGAATTTTCTATGAAATGTGGCAAAAAAACACATAAAATGCCGTTTTCCGTTTTGTTTGTGATTATTTTAGGAATTGTCTTGAGTGCCATTTTAATTACTTCTACTCTTGCCTATTGGCCCTTTCTCAAAGAAACTTTATATTAGGAGATGTTTATAAATGTTACCTATGCGTGTCTATGCTGAGGTTTCTCTAAAGACCTTAGATTATAATGTAAATCTTCTTTTAGAAAAAATAAATAATAATAAAATCACTGCAGTTGTCAAAGCCAACGGATACGGTCATGGTGCTGTGGAAATTGCACATCATATTGAAGATAAAATTGAACTTTTTGCAGTTGCAACTGTTGAAGAAGGTATGGAATTAATCGAAAGTGGAATTAAAAAGCCGATTATTATGTTAAACCATGTCTTTGATGACAATATCAAAATCGCAGTTTCAAATCATATTGTCTTTACCGTAGGAAGTTTAGAATATGCTGAAAAATTAAATGAAATTGCAAAATCTCAAAAAACTGTTGCGAAAGTACATATAAAAATTGATACCGGTATGGGTAGAATAGGCTTTCAACCGACTGAAAAAAGCATTGATGAAATAAAAAAAATACTTAATTTTTCAAATTTAGATATAGAGGGAATAATGACGCATTTTTCTAAATCTGATGAATGCGATAAAACTTTTAGCCATAATCAAGAAAAGAAATTCAATTTGATTGTCGATGAATTGAAAAATATCGGTTTTAAGCCGAAATATATACATTCTTTTAATTCTGCAGCGACAATGAGTATGGATTTGCCCTATGAATATAATATGGTAAGAGCTGGAATTATGCTCTATGGTTTGAATCCGTCTTATGAAGTATCTGACAATATGAAATTAAAACCCGTTATGTCGCTGTATTCACATATTGTCTTTTTAAAAACTTTAGAAGCAGGCGAAACAATTAGTTATGGTGCAACTTTCGTTACAAAAAAGCGTACGAAGATTGCGACTGTTCCAGTTGGTTATGCCGACGGGTATCCTCGTTCGCTTTCCAATAAAGGAGAAGTTTTGATAAAGGGACACCGTTGTGCAATTATTGGCAAAATTTGTATGGATCAGATGATGGTAGATGTCTCTGAAATAGATGATGTTGAAATTGGCGACAAAATAACCCTCGTCGGCAAAGACAAGGGCGAAGAAATTACTTTTGATGAGATTGGAGAGAAGTCTGGCAGATTTAACTATGAGACAATCTGTCTGTTAAATAAGAGAATTCCACGAATATATATAGACTAAGTTTAATTTTCGGGACATAGGTATAATACGACATATTCTATTGGATTATTTATTCTCGGTATTTTTCTCGGATTTGAAGCACCAGATGTTACAATCATATTTTCATACTGACCATGAGTATATTTTGGGAAAAAACCTTGGTCTGGGGAATAAATAGCTTTGTCAAAAAATCTCCATTGACCGCCATGTGAATGACCGGATAAAATTAAATCTATTTTATATTTTCGTAAATTTGGATAGAGCTCAGGATGATGAGATAGGAGGATTTTAAATCCTTCTTTTTTTTCGTAATTTTTTATCCAACCAAAATCCACCTTGCCGTCTTGACCACCTATAAAAAGCTCATTAAAAGAAACAAATTCATTGCGCAATAACTTAGCTCCGGTTTTTTCTATTTTCTCTCTGTTGTCAAAATTCATTTCCTTTTCGTGATTGCCTAAAACAAAAAAAGTTTGTGCATAATTTGAACAGAGTTTCAGCAGAGGATAGGCATTTTCCGTAAGCTTTTTATGACGATCGACAATATCGCCTACGATGAAAATCATATCAAAGGCTTCGTTTTTAATGGTATCTTCGAGCTTTGCATTTAAGATGTTATGCGTATCTGAAAATATCAAACATTTTTTTCTCTTTTTAATTTTTGAGCTTTTAATCGTATATTCTAATCTTTTCATTTAAAACCAAATAAATCCGTTGAAAAATATCTATCTGCCGAATCAGGCAAAACAGTAACGATATTTTGCAAATTATATTCTTTTTCAGCAATTTGTAGGCAGGCGTCGACATTGGCTCCCGATGAAATTCCCACAAAAAGCCCCTTTGTTTGAATTAAATTATGGGCGACTTCTAAAGCTCTTTCAGAGGAAACATGTATTATTTTATCGACTAAATCTTTATCGTAAAAGGGTGGCACAAAATTTGCTCCGATTCCCTCAATGCTATGTGCTCCAGCGTCTTCGCCAGCTAAAATAGCAGATTCTGTTGGTTCCACTCCATATAATTTTATATCGGGATTTAACTGCTTGAGTGCCCGACCTACGCCAACTATTGTTCCAGATGAACCTATTCCGGCTACAAAGGCGTCAATTTGACCATTTAAATCATTTATAATCTCTTGAGCTGTATGTTCAAAATGAGCCTCTATATTGGCTTTGTCTGTAAATTGCTCTGCAAGATACGAATTGTCCGTCACCATTGCAAGTTCTTTTGCTCTTTCAACAGAACCCTGCATTCCACGAGAACCGTCTGTTAAAATGAGCTCTGCTCCATAGGCTCTTAAAATTTTCTGTCTTTCTAAACTCATTGTTTCGGGCATACAGATGATAAGCTTAAGCTTTAATGCTGCGCATACAAAGGCAAGCCCTATTCCCGTATTGCCACTGGTGGGAGCAATTATGGTGCTTTCTTCGTTAATTTTCCCCTCTATTTTAGCTTTTTCTATCATATTCAAAGCCACTCTGTCTTTAATGCTGCCCGAGGGATTGAGCATTTCTAATTTCAAATAAATATTTATATTTTCAAAAGAATTACTTTCAAAATCATTTAGTTTTACAATCGGCGTATTTCCGATTAGGTTGGTTGGATTATCGTATATCATCAAGAACTCCTTTCAAAGTAAGATATATTATATAATAAAAAGCCGAACAATTAAATGATTTCAAATATAAACAAAAAAAATTATGCTAAAATTTATTTATGAATGCAAAAATATGTATAAATATGCATTAAAAATACATAAAATATGGATAAAAATCACTAAAATTAAAATTATCTTGACTTTTTTGCATAAATCTATATAATTTATTCAATAGAAAACTTTTTTGGAGGCAATGTTATGAAAAAGTTAGTAAAAATTATATCGGCTGTACTTGCTTTAACTTTTGTTTTCGCTTTCGCATCTTGTAACAAAAACAAAGACGGTAAATCACAGTCAGTAAAAACAGTTAAAAATGGTGTGCTTACAATGGGCACAAATGCAACTTTCCCACCCTATGAATACCATGAGGGCGGAGAAATTATAGGAATTGATGCTGAAATCGCAAAGGCAATTGCAGACAAATTAGGCCTCGAATTAGAAATCAAAGATATGGAATTTGCTACTCTAATCTCAGCTTTAGAAGCAAACCAAATTGATATTGTTGCTGCTGGAATGACAGTTACTCCAGACAGAGAAAATAAAGTTTTATTCTCAGATTCTTACGCTGCTGGCATTCAGTCAATCATCGTAATGGAAAATTCTCCAGTTAAAACCAGTGATGACCTTAAAGGCAAATTAATCGGCGTTCAAGAATCTACAACTGGCGATATTTATGCAACCGATGATTTTGGTGATGCAAGTATCAAGAGATTTAACAAGGGAACAGACGCTGTATCTGCTTTGAAAAACGGACAAGTTCAAGCTGTTATCATAGATAAAGAACCAGCTAAAAACTATGTTCAAGCAAATCCAGGTACAAAAATTTTACCTGCTGATTATGCAAATGAAGATTATGCTATTGCCATAGCAAAGTCTAACCCTGAACTCAAAGAACAGGTAAATAAAGCTTTGAAAGAACTTGAAGCTGACGGAACACTTCAAAAAATTATTGATAAATACATAAAGTAATTAAATATGAGTTTTAAACAGGAATTTATTACCAATTTTATAAAAGACGATCGCTGGAAGTATCTTGTAGACGGTCTTTGGGTAACGCTTATAATTACTTTTGGGGCAGCTATTATAGGTGTTTTAATAGGATTTATCGTTGCCGCAATTAGAACCTCGTATGAAAAAACCGGAAAATTAAAAGTCTTAAATGCCATATGTAAATTTTATTTGACGGTAACTCGTGGAACGCCCATGTTAGTTCAACTGCTCATAATTTACTTTGTCATTTTGGCACCCCTTCGTTTAAATTCCGTAGTTGTTGCGGTTGTCGCTTTTGGAATAAATTCCGGCGCTTATGTAGCTGAAATCGTGCGTTCTGGAATTATGTCCATTGACTCAGGTCAATTTGAGGCTTCCAGAAGTCTGGGAATGACTTATGGACAGACTATGATTCATATAATTTTGCCACAGGCTTTTAAAAATATTTTACCTGCATTATTAAACGAAATCATAGCTCTTTTGAAAGAAACTTCAATTGCCGGTTATATTGCTATCCAAGATTTGACAAAGGGCGGATATATAATTCTCGGAAGAACGTTCTCCGCTTTTATGCCTTTGATAGCAGTCGCACTGATTTACCTAATTTTAGTTTTACTGCTTACAAAATTGACGGGACTTATTGAGAGGAGGCTGCGTGCAAGTGACAGATGATAAAAATATAATTGTCATAAAAGACTTAAAGAAAAAGTACGACAGTCTGAGTGCTCTCGACGGAGTAAATCTCGAAGTTGAAAAAGGAGAAGTAATTGCTATTGTAGGTCCGTCAGGATCTGGTAAATCAACGCTTTTACGCTCAATTACCTTACTTGAAATGCCAACCGATGGCGAGATTTATTTTGAGGGTAAAAAGGTAAACGAAAAGAAAAATAATATAAATCTGACAAGACAAAAAATAGGAATGGTTTTCCAACAATTCAATTTGTTCCCACATAAAACTGTAATGGAAAATTTGATTTTAGCGCCTATGAAAGTTCTTAAAATGAAAGAAGAAGACGCCAAAAATCGTGCTATACAGCTTTTGAAAAAAGTTGGTTTAGAAGACCGAGCCGATGAATATCCGTCAAAGCTTTCAGGTGGGCAAAAACAGAGAATAGCGATTGTCAGAGCTCTCTGTATGAAACCCGATGTTATGTTATTTGACGAGCCCACAAGTGCGCTTGATCCGGAAATGGTCGGAGAAGTATTGCAGGTTATGGAAACTCTTGCAGACGGCGGAATGACAATGCTCATTGTTACGCATGAAATGGGATTTGCTCAGCGTACGGCAAGTCGAGTGCTATTTATGGATGAGGGAAAAATTATTGAACAGGGAACACCACAAGAAATTTTCCAAAATCCAAAATCACAGAGATTAAAAGACTTTTTGTCGAAGGTAATATAAGGTTTAATACCCCCGCTAAAGCGGGGGTATTGTAAATTATAGACTTTTTAACCTTAACTAAAGGTGTATTATAAATAGTAATTTGTTTAATTCTACTGTTAGTTTGATATGTTATATTATATAATTATTTACGAAAGGAGCGATGGTTATGAATCAAGAAAAATTAGAAGAAAATATAATTAATACAAATAAAAATACAGATAAAAAAATGAAAAAAAGTAAAAAAATATTTGTTGCGATTATCACTGGAATTGTATTATCTATACTTATTGTTGTTACTTTATTTGTTATTGATGTAAATAGGATGAAAAATAATAAACCTGTATTTTTTAGCACCTGGGGATATAAGTATGCACCAACGATTGATTTTCAAGAGAATGAAATTGAACTTGCTATTAAAGATTATCTTATTCTTAAAGGAGATAATGAAGAAAAACACCATGATAATGAAAAAACATTTGTTAGTATGAGAATATATTTATTTGAAGAAAAAGAAAATAATAAACTATATAATGTTTATGCTTGGGTAAATACTGGAAAATATTATTTGGAAAATGGAGAAATAAAACAAGATAGCGAGTCATCTATTCCCCATAAATTTATAGTGGAAAAACAAAATGATAAATTTGTTGTTATAAATTCTAAAATACCAAGAGATGGAAGTTATTATAAAGATGATATGAAAAATATTTTTCCTCTAAGTGTAAGAAATGATATGAAAACTATTTATATAGACGGAACTAACAATCGACTTCAACTGGATATAGAAGAACAAGTAAAATTATATTTTCATAAATAATAGTTAAATTGTAAAAAATCCTCGCTTTAAGCGAGGATTTTAAAATAAAAATTTATAATTTACAATAACCGTAAGGTACGTAATTTTGTTTATCTCCAAAAATCAAAACAACATCTGAGTCCTTGGGAGCTTTGAAAGCGACATATCCAATTCCCATATCTCCGGATGAAAGTTTATCCGATAAATCGAAAATCTGCGGAACATAATCTCTGCCGGCAAATTTCAAAGGTTTTCCTTTTTTACCCTGTGCTTTTACTAAAACGGAGATTGGTTTACCTTGACTGGTAGTAGCTATATTGCGTAAATCGATTTTGTATTCAACGATAACCCATTTAAGTCCAGTTTCGGCTTCGCTATATTGATAGATACTTTTCGCCATTTTTTCCTTGATGATTTTTTCTGCTTTGGAACCACTTTGAACTTCAGTAACCATTAAGGGAACACTTTTTACTTCATCAGTTTTTGCGTCTTTTTTTGGAACCCAAAACCATTTTTTATTTTTTGCTGGCTTTGTCATACTTGTCTGTTTTACATTTTTTTCTTTCGGTAAATCTTTACTGCATGAAGAAAAACTAAAAACGGTAAAAATTACAATCATCATTAAAACAGCAACAATTTTCAGAGTTTTATTGTTTCTCATGTTTATCCTTTCAAAAATCACAATTTATATTTACCTTTAATATATATTAAATTATTCAAATTTTCAATAAATTTCAAAATCACGAAAAATTAAAATCTATATTTTAAGCAAGATTCCAATCAGTGCACCAGCGGCAATGAATACTACAGGATGTACTTTTTTCAATTTTTTAATATTCATTAAAATCAGAGATATGGTAAATAAAATTAGCGACTTATAATTAAAGTTTGAAAAAAAGTCAGTAAAATTGAAATCCCATTGTTTATCGAAAACAGCAAGGCAGAAAACGGAAAAAGCTGCTGCGGCAATTAAGCCGATTGAAGCAGGACGAAGTGCCTTAAATACATTTTGAACATTTTCACTCTTTTTATATTTTTCTAAGATATTAAATAGAATTAAAATTATGAAAAATGACGGTGTTACAAGAGATATAGTTGTCAATATAGCACCCAGAACACCAAAATTTCTATAACCGAAAAAGCTTGCCGCATTTACACCCAAAGGTCCCGGAGTTGATTCTGAAATGGCAATTATATCTATTAATTCTCTTTGCGTTAGATATTCTGGATATTTTTGAGCAAGTCGCATCAAAAATGGAAGTGTAGCAAGTCCGCCACCGAAAGACATTAAACCTATTTCAAAGTATTTTACTATCAAAAATAAAAGTTTACTCATCTTTTTTACCTCTCATCTTCTTTAATCTAAAGAAAAAGAAACCAAAGATACCGGATATGACAATTACAATTATTGGATTTATCTTCAAAAAAGCGACAGCCACAAAGGCTAAAAGGCAGATGATAATTTCAAAAGGTTTTTTTACTGCACTTTTTGCAAGCGAAATAACAGCAGTAAAAATCGTTGCACTTACGACAGCTCGTATTGCATTGAAAGCATATATAACATATTTGTTGCCCTTAAATTTATCAAAAATAAAGGCAACTAAAGAAATAATTATTATAGATGGAGTAATGACTCCGAGAGTTGAAAATAAAGCTCCGAAAAATCCTCTCGATTTTTTTCCTACAAAGGTAGATAAATTTACTGCCAAAACTCCTGGAGTACATTGACTGACAGGAATGAAATTTAGCATTTCTTCTTCTGTTAGTAGTTGATTGTTGTCAACTGCCTCTCTTTTAATGACGGGAATCATGGCATAGCCACCACCAAATGTGAAGAGTCCAATCTTAAAAAAGATAAAGAATAATTTTAAGAGGCTAATTTTCTTATTCTGCGTATTCAACAATGCTCCCTCTTGTATTCATATCGGCATTTGCAGCATTTGATTCATCTGTATCAATATGCATAGCAAGAGAAAAATTATCATTTACTCTGACAATGCATTCATCAAAAATCAACGCTCTTTCAGGAGATTCAATTTTAACCATAACTGACTCTCCGTCTTCCACATTGAAATTTTCAGCGTCTTTTGTAGTCATATGTATATGTCTTTTAGGTACTACAACATTTTGCTTGAGTTCTATTTCTCCATTCGGTCCCACAATTTTAACTGAACCGGCATTTGTTAAATCACCGGAAAGATTTACCGGAGCTTCAATTCCGAGCGTACGCAAATCAGTTTTTGATAACTCAACTTGAGATTTATCTCTAAAAGGACCCAAAATTAAAACTCTCTCAATTTTTGATTTTGGACCTACCAAAGTAACTCTTTCATTACTGGCAAATTGTCCAGGCTGAGAGAGCATTTTTTTGACTGTCAATTCCTTGCCTTCACCAAATAAAATTTGAAAATCTTCTTTCGTCAAATGAACATGACGAGCAGATGTTTCAACAATAAAATCTTTCATTTTTTCACCTCACGAATTTATAAAATTATTATATCACAAATAATTTGCTTTGCATGAAATAGCTTTAAACAGAGATTGCCAAAGTTTACCAAAGCTATTGATTTTATGTTATAATTCTTTGCGTAATCAATAAAAAAATGAGGCTTATATGAATCAGATAAAAAATATTGAAATTGCAAAATCAGTAAATTTGAATACTTATTTTACAGATAAATTTAAAACATCTATTTTTTCTGTTTTTATCCATACTCCACTAAAAAGAGAAACTGCAACTATAAACAGATTACTTTTGAAGCTTATTTCTGGATATTCTAAAAAATTTAGTAGTGCAAAAGAAATCGAAAGAAAGAAAGCAGATTTATATGGACTTAGTTTGAGTGAATCTTGCCTTAAAGACGGGGACATTCAAATTTTAAGTATGAATCTCGATTTTATATCCAATAAATTTACCATAGACGATGAAAATCTTTCGGCTTCTGTCTGCGATTTTTTAATGGAACTTTTATTAAATCCGAAATTTGACGAAAACGGATATTTTTTTGAAGAAGATATAAATCGTGAAAAAAGACTACTTAGAGATGAACTTGAAAGTATTTTGAATGACAAGAGAAAATATGCCCTCAAAAAAGGTGTTTCGCTTTTGTTTGACGGCGAAGCCTATGGCCTGTCTGCTAATGGATATGTTGAAGATTTAGAAAAAATCACAAGAGAAGATTTGAAGAGAGCTTATGAAGACTTGATTTATAATTCAGCAATAGAATTTATCTATGTTGGAGAAGAAAATCAAAATATTGAAAAAAAATTAAAATACGCCTTTGAAAAAATTGAAAGAGTACCTGAAATTTCTGCACAAAGTAATTTCTTTGGTAAGAAAATAACTTTCGTATCGGGCGAAGAACATTTTGATTTAACTCAATCAAAAGTTGTAATGGGCTTTAGAGCAGACACTGTTTTTGATGAATTTAATTCCAGAGAATATGTTGTATTAAGTTTGATGAATTCCATTTTTGGTGGTGGAACTTATTCAAAATTATTTATGAATGTAAGGGAAAAGCAATCTCTTTGCTATTACTGTTCCTCTCAACTGATTGTCAATCGCTTTGCACTTATAGTGCAGTCAGGCGTTGAAGATGAAAATATAGAACTTGCAGAAAAATCTATCTTGAGAGAATTTCAAGATTTATCTGAGGGCAAGATAAGCGACGATGAATTAAAATTTTCAAAGATTGCCTTTGAAAATATGCTCAAAGCTTTTTACGATACTCCAGAACTCATTGAGAGCTTGATTATTATGCAAATAAAGAATAAAAATTTCGACTTAAATGATTTGATAAATTTATCAAAAGAGATAACAAAAGATGATATTAAAAGAGCGGCAGAGAAATTCACATATTCTATGAAATATGCAATTAGACCCCAAAGTCGCAAATAATCGGAGAAAAAAATGAGTGAAATTATAACGATTGAAAATAGCAAATTAAAAGAAAAATACCATGTTATAAAGCATGAGAGTGGACTGACAGTATATGTTTGGCAAAAGCCAGATTATACTTCTAAATACGCAATTTTTGGTACAAATTATGGATCAATTGACACTGCTTTTGAAAATAAAGACGGTGAAAAAGTAGAAATCCCAAATGGAACTGCACATTTTTTAGAGCATAAATTATTTGAAAGTGAAGAATTAGACGCTTTTGAAAGATATGCACAAACGGGAGCCTCGGCAAATGCTTATACAAGTTTTGATAAAACCTGTTATCTCTTTTCTTGTACAGATAATTTCAATGAATCTTTAGACATCTTGCTCGATTTTGTAAGACATCCGTATTTTACAAAGAAGACTGTGGAAAAAGAGCAGGGCATAATTGGTCAAGAAATAAAAATGTATAAGGATATTCCATCGTGGGAAATTTTATTCAACTTGTTGTCGGCAATGTTTCACAATCATCCTGTCAAAATTGATATTGCTGGAACAGTTGATTCAATTTCACAGATAGACGATAAAATGCTATACGCCTGCTATGAAAATTATTATTCTCTGGATAATATGGCACTGGTTGTTGTCGGTGATGTAGACGTTTCCGATGTTATGAAATTAGTCGACAAGAACATAGAAAAAACAGAAAACAAAAAATTCAAAAGAATTATTCCAAAAGAGCCTGAAAGCATTGTCCAAAAATATATTGAAGAAAAATTACCTGTTTCAAGACCTATGTTTGCTATGGGATATAAAGAAAATGTAAAACCTACAACCATCACACTTAAAGATGAATATGTGATGGAGCTTTTAATGGATATTTTATTTTCAAAATCAAGCGATTTATATGAAAAATTAATTGAAAATAAATTGATTAATTCTACTTTTTCTTATGAATATTTCAGTGGCTTTGGTTATAGCGTTCCAATGTTATCAGGGGAAAGTGACGACATCGAAAAAGCTACTCAAATGATTAAATCAGAAATTCAAAAATATAAAGAAAATGGCGTAGATATAGAAGAATTTGACAGACAGAAAAAAAGACTTTATGGAAATATCATTAAAGGTTATAATGATATCGAAAATGTGGCAAATGAGCTTATTGCCTGCCATTTTGAAGATAAAAAGATTTTTGACTATCCAGAAGTTTTAAAAAACATCACTCCAGAAGATGTAAATATTCGCCTGAGAGAAGTTTTCAAAGACGATAAACTCTGTGTGTCAATAATTAAAAATTCGGAGGAAGTATGAGCGATTATACAATTGTCCACTGGACAGGAATTGACAGAGGGTTTTCTGTTCCCTCTACTGTTGCCGATTTTACTTTGTTCGGCGTAAATGTAGAAATTAAATTTTATGGTGTCCTCATTGCCATCGGTTATATTCTGGCTTTGATTGTCTGCCATAATCTCATCAAAAAAAATAATGGAGATGAAGATTTTTTCTTTGACGCAATTATAACTGGCACCATCTTTGCCGTAATAGGTGCAAGACTATTTTTTGTTTTATTCAAACTCGACTATTATCTATATAATCCAAAGGAAATTTTATTGATAAACGAGGGCGGACTTGCAATTTACGGTGGAATAATCGGAGCTGTTTTATCAGTTTGGATTTTATCGAAAATCAAGAAAAAGAATATCTTACCTTTGATTGATGTTGCTGGAATTGGTTTTTTGATAGGTCAGGGAATTGGCCGTTGGGGAAATTATACCAATCAAGAAGCTTTTGGAACTAATACAAAGCTACCTTGGGGTATGTTCAGTGAAAAAACTTATCAATATTTAGCTGACAATTACTTAGAAATTACATCTAAGGGAATAGAAATAGATCCCTCACAACCGGTTCATCCGACTTTTTTATATGAATCTATCTGGTGTATTTTGGGAGCAATAATACTCTATATCGCATATAAGAAATTCAAGAAATTTGACGGACAAATAGCACTTATGTATTGCATTTGGTATGGTTTTGAAAGAATGATTGTCGAGGGCTTTAGAACAGACAGTTTATTTATCGGAAATACAAATGTTAGAGTTTCTCAATTAATTTCTGGAATTATTTTCGTAGTAGGACTAATTGCTTTAATTGTACTTTTAATAAAGAAAAATAATAAAAGGAAGGTTATAAATGAAACTAATTAGTGGAAAAGAAGTATCGCAAATTGTAAAGGACGAAATTAAAAAGGAAACACAGCAACTTTTAGAAAAACAAATAAAAGTAAAACTTGCTGTTGTTATAGTCGGAGATGATCCAGCTTCTCACATCTATGTTCGCAACAAGAAAAAAGCTTGTGAATATGTTGGATTTGAATCAGTTGAATATGCTTTGCCAGAAGATACTGCAGAAGATGAGTTGCTTGAAATCATTGACAAATTAAATGAAGATGAAACCGTTAATGGCATACTCTGTCAACTTCCTTTGCCTAAACATATAGATGAAAAGAAAGTCATAAATGCCATTTCTCCACTCAAAGATGTGGACGCTTTCCATCCAGTGAATGTAGGTAAAATTATGATTGGAGATTATGATTTTCTACCTTGCACACCTGCTGGAATTATGAGACTTATTGAATCTACTGGATATGATGTAAATGGTAAAGATTGTGTTGTAATTGGTAGAAGCAATATTGTGGGTAAGCCTATGTCTATGCTCATGCTTCAAAAAAATGCAACCGTAACAATTTGCCATTCCAGAACAAGTAATATAAATGAAAAAATTAAAAATGCAGATATTGTTATTGCCGCTGTAGGTATTCCAGAATTTGTAAAAGGCGATATGGTCAAAGACGGTGCCTTGGTTATTGATGTTGGAATAAATCGCAAAGAAGACGGAAAACTTTGCGGAGATGTTGATTTTGATGAAGTTTCAAAGAAAGCTTCATATATCACACCTGTACCTGGTGGCGTAGGACCTATGACAATTGCTATGCTTATGCAAAATACACTTAAAGCCGCTAAATTACATAATAATATAACTTAAAAAATAATATAAAAAAGCCCGACTAAAATAAGTCGGGCTTTTTCAAATGGCAAGATGTATCTAATCTTTTATAGGTGCTTTTCTTACAGCAACTAAGATGGTAGAGGCACTCAAAATAGCAACAATCAGAAAAACAACTTGAGATTGAACGCTTGTTTTCGGAGAAGTTTTGGGTGTTTTATCATCTTTTATAAGTTTTGTTTTTTCATTATTTTTTGTGTTATTATTTTCAGTATTTTTAGAGATATTCTGTTCTTTTTTAGAACTTTCATCAGGTTTTGTCGTTTGATTTTCTGTAGAATTTTCAACAGGTTTTGAATCTTGATTTTCTACTGTATTATTTTCATTTTCTGTCGGTTTTGTAGAATTATCTTCTGCATTTGAAGATGTATTTTGTTTTTCGATTATAAATTTATCAATTATTTTGTTGTCTGAAGTCGCATATGTTGTTATATAGAGAGCTTTTGGTGTAACTTCGACAGTAGTATAATTTGTTCTATAAGATTGATCTTTTACTTTTGCATAATCAAGTGGAGTTAATTTTGCAGGATAAAATTTAGAGCCACTGGAAGAATTGAGTGTCGTATATACAGTGCCATTTCCCTGTTTATATAGATTTTTAACCTCCGACTTTACCTCTTGATTGTTTTTCATCTGTGGTGTCCTTGTATAAATATGATCATGACCCATAAGCACAAGGTCAATGTTAAATTCATCAATCAGGGGAACAAAATTTTCTCTTTTTGAGAGAATGCCAGGTTCTGTAGCATGTATTCCGGCGGAATATATAGACTGGTGAAAACAGAGAATTTTATATTCACTATCTGGATATTTTGATATAGCTTCGTTCATCATTTGACGATGAGTTTCTGCGTCATTTATATTTGCATTCATAACGAGAAATAGAGTTTTACCCCAAGCAAAATAATAATCTGAACCAGCTGCATTTTTGCCGTAAGGTGTAACATTGGGCAGACCAAAGTGCTCAGAAAAATCGGGAGTATCATCGTCGTGATTTCCTATAACAGGAGCAAGAGCGACAGATTTCATAAATTCAGGAGCTAAAAATTCAGAATATTCTTCGTCGCTATCTGAAGTATTTACTTGATCTCCCAAGGAAATCATAAAAGCAGGATTCGGCACAGAATTTTCAATTTTGTCTAAGTTTTTTATCCATGCATTTGCATTGAGATTTATTCCTGTTGCACCTAATTGCGGATCTCCGATTGCTAAAAAAATAAAATTATCTTTATCTTGCACAGTGAATTTATAAATTTTTGAAACAGTATTATCTGTCTTTATACGATATTCATATTCTGTATTTGTAGAAAGATTTGAAAGAGTTGCGGAATTAGTATAAGCTGTTTTTTTACTGTTCTGATAAGATGATACAGTAGCTTTTTTCGCATTTTTGAAATCATCTTCAAAAGAGGCGGGCTGGTATTCAACCTCTGCATTTACTTTATCATCAGTATAAAAAGTTACAATTTTTTGACTGTGGTTTGCTCCGATTGTCAGGACAACATCCTTAATCTGCACACCACCAAAAACTTTTGTTACCAAAAGCAAGCTCATAATTAAAATTGTGAGCGATAAAAACAGCGAAATTATATTTTTACTTATGCTTTTCAGCTTCATTTAGTTTCTCCTTTATTTTAGATTTATTAGGAGTTTAACTTAACATAGAAAAATCAATTTTACATATAATAAAGGTCAAAACTAAGTAAGGACTTTTTATATAAAATGTAAATTTATTTGAGCTTTATAAACATTTTATTAAATCAGATTATCCTAAATAAGACATAGCTTTTCATTGTTGTTTTTCCTAAATCTATATGTTATAATGCCTCGTAACCTTTTTCTCGGTTTCGGGATTAAGCCCTTTAGGGAAAACGCCTACCCATGCCGGGGAACAGGAGAATTTATTAAAAGAGGTGTAATTATGACAGACGCAGAAAAAAAAGAAATAATCAAAGAATATGCGACTCATGAAGGGGACACAGGTTCTTCAGAAGTTCAGATTGCTGTTTTGACAAAGAGAATCAACGATTTGAACGAACATATGAAAAAGAATCCTAAAGATCACCATTCCAGAAGAGGACTTTTGAAAATGGTTGGTCGCAGAAGAAATTTACTTTCCTATGTTCAAAAGAAAGATATAAATGCTTATCGAGACCTTATTTCAAAGCTCGGTATCAGAAAATAATCAAAAAATCGGGCGAAAATTTTTCGCCCGATTAAATTTATAAAAAAGATCGACAAGCAGGTATAGCAGTTAATAAAGCGCTTTTATAAAAAGCTTTTTATTTATTGCTAAACCGGTCGATCGGAAAGAGGAAATATGTTTGAAAATTTTAAAGTTTTTGAAACTGAATTTGCCGGAAGACCTCTCAAAGTAGAAGTAGGTAAAATGGCAATGCTTGCAAATGGCGCTTGTTTGGTTCGCTATGGCGAAACAGAAGTGCTCTGTACAGCAACTATGGCAGAAAAACCCAGAGAGGGAGTAGATTTCTTCCCACTTTCTGTCGATTTTGAAGAGAAGATGTATTCTGTTGGTAGAATCCCAGGCTCTTTTCAGAGAAGAGAGGGACGCCCCTCAGAATCAGCTATTTTGATTTCTCGTGTTATTGACAGACCAATAAGACCACTTTTTCCAAAAGATATGAGAAATGATGTTTCTGTTGTAGCTACAGTTATGTCTGTAGACCCCGATTGTCAACCACAAATTGCTGCACAAATCGGTGTTTCAGTTGCACTTTCTATCTCTGAAATTCCTTGGGACGGTCCCGTATCTTCTGTAATATTGGGATATGTTGACGGAAAATTTGTAGTAAATCCAAGTCTTGAAGATAGAGAAAAAACTGAAATGATGGTTACCGTTTCTTCAACAGACTCCAAAATTGCAATGCTGGAAGCTTGTGCAAATGAAATCCCCGACGATGTAATGTATGACGGAATTATGTTTGCCCATGAAGAAAATAAAAAAATTGTTGACTTTATCAAATCTATTCAGAGCGAAATTGGAAAAGAAAAATTGCCTTTTGAATCCAGTGATCCGTCAGAAGAACTCTTTGAAGCTATCAAAGAATTTGCAATTGAGGATGTAAAAAAAGCTTTAGACACAGATGATAAAACTGTCAGAGATGAGGCTTTGCTTCCAATTTATGACGCAGTTCATGAAAAATTTGATGAAGAATTTGCCGACGAAGCAGATAAAATTGATGATTGTATGGATAAATTACAAAAATTGATTGTTCGCCGTTGGCTTTTAGATGAGGGCAAGAGAGTAGACGGAAGAAAAATTGATGAAATTCGTCCCCTCAATGCACAAATTGACCTTTTATCCAGAACACATGGCTCTGCTATGTTTACAAGAGGACAAACTCAGGTTTTGACAACTGTTACACTCGGTGGCAAGAGAGACGCTCAACTTTTAGATGGAATTGATGAAAATACTGAAAAATTATATATGCATCAATACAATTTCCCGTCATATTCTGTTGGCGAAACAAGACCATCTCGAGGCCCCGGAAGAAGAGAAATCGGGCATGGTGCTTTGGCTGAAAAAGCTCTGTTGCCAGTGATTCCGAAAATCGAAGATTTTCCATATGTTATGAGACTTGTTTCAGAAGTATTGAGTTCAAATGGTTCTACATCTCAAGCTTCAGTTTGCGCTTCATCTTTGGCTTTAATGGCTGCTGGTGTTCCAATAAAATCAGCTGTTGCTGGAATTTCTTGTGGACTTGTAACCGAGGGCGATAGATTTTTGACAATGACTGATATTCAAGGCCTTGAAGATTTTTATGGAGATATGGACTTTAAGGTTGCAGGTTCTAAAAATGGAATCACGGCAATTCAAATTGACACTAAAATCCATGGACTTACACCTGAAATTGTCAAAGAAGCCTTTGAAAAGACAAAGAAAGCAAGAGCATATATATTAGATGAGGTAATGAATCCTGTAATTGATAAGGCAAGAGAAGAGCTTTCTAAATATGCTCCTAAAATGCTCACAATGACAGTTGACCCCGACAAAATTGGCGATATAATCGGAAAACAGGGCAAGAACATTCAAAAAATCAGCGAGCAATGTAATTGTGCTATTGATATTGAAGAAGATGGAAAGATTTTCATATCTTCAGAAAGTCTTGATGACGCAAATAGAGCAGTTGAAATTATAAAGACAATTGTTAGTGATCCGGAGATTGGTGCCATTTATAAGGGAATCGTAACAAAAATTATGAATTTCGGCGCCTTTGTTGAAATTGCTCCTGGAAAAGAGGGTCTTTGTCATATAAGTCAGTTAGATGTAAACAGAACTGAAAAAGTTGAAGATGTCGTGTCAGTGGGCGATGAGATAATAGTAAAAGTTGTTGATATAACTCCTGAGGGCAAAATTGATTTATCTCGTAAAGCGGCGATTATAAAAGTTGAAGGTCTTGATATTGAAGATGATTCCAACAAAAAGAAAAGACCGAAAAAACCATTTAACAGCCACAGACCGAGAAATTACGAATATTAAAAGAAAATCCTCCGTCATCAGACGGAGGACTTTTTTATAAAATTGAAAAGAGAAAAAACAAATATCCATTTCATTTCGAGCAAATGAAAATAGAATAACGCAAACATCTGCCCCACAAAGGGAATGCCAAAACTAAACATCCGCCCAAAAAAAGGGAATGCCGCAACCAAACATCTGCCCCACAAAGGGAACACCAAAACCAAACATCCGCCCCACAAAGGGAATACCGCAACTAAACATCCGCCCCGCGCAAGCGGGGCGGATACAAAATTATATTAAAATAACTGCCCAGCACAAGCTAGGCAGTTATTAAATATCTTATTAAACAATTTCAATCTTCAACATATTCGTTGTTCCGGGAATACCCAGTGGAACACCAGCTGTAAATATAATTAAATCTCCTTTTTTTGTATAACCTCTATCGTGGCAAACAGAGATTGCATTTTTAAGTAATTCATCTGTGCTTGTCGTTTCGTCGAAAAGTACGGGTGTAACGCCCCAAATAAGATTCAACTTGTAATAAACTTCTTTTTCAGGAGTACAGGCAATGACATTGCAAGTGGGCCTATATCGAGCGACCATTCGAGGAGTAGAACCACTTTTTGTAACAGAAATTATTGCATTTGCATTCAGATCGTAAGCAGTCATAACTGTGGCATGCGAAATGGCATTGGTTATATTTACATTCATAATTCTGTCAATTGCATAAAATCGCTTTTTATAATTTATATTGCTTTCTGTAGTTTTGGCAATAGAACTCATAGTTTTAACTGCTTCTATAGGAAATTTACCGGCGGCGGTTTCGCCCGAAAGCATTAAAGCGGAAGTTCCGTCATATACAGCATTTGCGACATCGGTTATTTCAGCTCTTGTGGGTCGTGAATTATGAACCATAGATTCCAACATCTGCGTTGCTGTTATCACGATTTTTCCCATTGATACAACTTTTTTAATCAGAGTTTTTTGAAGTGCTGGAATTTGTTCAAAGGGAATTTCAACACCTAAGTCACCTCTTGCAATCATTATTCCATCTACAATTTTTAAGATTTCATCTATATTTTCAACGCCTTGAGTGTTCTCAATTTTAGCTATTATCTTGGCATTTTTCCAACCAATTAAATGTAGATGACTTTTCAAAATTTCAATATCATTGGTATTTCTAACAAAGGAAGCTGCAATAAAGTCAAAATTATTTTCTTTTCCAAATTTCAAATCGTTCAAATCATCGTTTGAAATATAGGACATAGGTATATCTACACCAGGAATGTTGACACTTTTTCGACTACTAATTAATCCTCCCTCAATTACTTCTGTAATTATATTACAAAAATCAATAGTTTTTACTTTGAGCTTGATTAAACCGTCGTCAATCAAAATGCAATCTCCAGGTTTAACATATTGATACAACTGTGGTAAAGAAATACCGACGCCCTCTGAATCTCCAACTCTATCAGAATCTGAAAAAAGTATAAAATTACTGCCTTTTTGCAAACAAATATTTTCTTTAACAGCAGCAATTCTAATTTCTGGCCCCTTAGTATCCAAAATCAATGCAATGGGTTTTTGCATTTCCTCTCGTAGCTTTTTGATTATGTTGATTCCCTTTGTAAATTCCTCATAATTGCTGTGCGAAAAATTAAATCGAGCTGCGTCCATTCCAGATTCTATAAGTTGCCGTATCATAAATTCGTCATTAGTAGCAGGTCCAATCGTGCAAACAATTTTAGTTCTTTTCATTCTTTCACCTCGATAATCGTCATAAAGCTGTATATATCTTAAATTACAGTTTCTAAAAAGTGCGTACATTCAAGTTATATTTAAGTAAAGTATATCACTTTGGGAAATTTGTGAGATTTTCCGATTCATTTTTTCCGATATATATCATATCTTCAATGCGTATTCCAAATTCATTTTCAAAATAAAGGCCTGGCTCAATAGTAATTATATCACCAACTTCAAGGACTTGATTAGACTTATTTGAAAGGTTTGGACTTTCGTGAATTTCAAGTCCTACCCCATGTCCTAAAGAGTGCGTAAAGTATATAGCCTTGTCTTTGAATTCTGCAACAGCTAAATCATATAAATCGGAAACTTTCACGCCAACTTTAGCTTTTTCTATACATTTTTGTTGAACTTTGAGAACAAGCTCATACATTTTTTTTACTTTGTCTGTTTTATCTCCCCAAAGAATTGTCCTTGTCATATCACTGTGATAACCATTATATACTGCACCGAAGTCAATCAAGATAATATCATTTTCAAGCAGGCGATTATCACTGGGAACACCATGTGGGACAGAGGTATTTTGGTTAAATAAAACAATTGTTTCAAAAGATGGTTTCTCGCTTCCAAGCATCGACATATTATATTCTAATTTGGCGGCAAGCTCTTTTTCTGTAATACCAACTTTTATTTCATTTAGAGTTTTTTCTAAAGCTCTTTCGGCAATTTTTTGAGCTGTAAAAATGTTATTTTTTTCTTCGTTATTTTTTACTCTTCTCAAATTTTTTATTAAAACAGATATATTATTTTGTTTTGATATTTTTTTATCTGGGAATATTTTTTGCAAATTTTGAAATTCTTCAACTGTCATTTTATCGGTTTCAATAAAAATTTCATCTGTATCTTCAAGAAAATCTTTTAGACTTTCAAGCCCTTTAAATAACTGTGTATTTATTTTAGAAATTTTACTTGCACTCTCGAAATATCGAGCGTCTGTAAAAAATATATCATCATCTTTTTTTATGAGAATATATCCAAAATCAGTATTAAAATCTGTGAAATATTTTATATTTTCAGGACTTTTAATTAACATAGCCTGATGAGATTTTAGTTTATTTTTTATTTTTTGAATATTTTGCAAGGATTTTCCTTTCTAATCTTCTCTGCGTCTTTATAAAGAACATTATTCTCTCTTCTTTTTTGTATGGATAAACAAAAATTGATTTACATCCGGCAATATTTGCACCTAAAATATCTGTAAATATTCTATCTCCAATCATAACAATTTCCGATTTTTTACATTTGTGTAATTTAGCCTGTTTGAAAAAAGAAAAGGGAAGAGGTTTTAATGCCAAAGGAGCATAGTCGATTTCAAGCTTTTTAGCGACATTTTCTATTCTCTTGCTACCGCCGTTTGAGAGCAGAACGACCTCAAAGCCTTGAGCCTGTCTTAAATCAAACCATGATTTAACTCCGTCAAGTGGTTCTTCTGTTGCATCAACTATGCAAGTATTGTCGGCGTCAACGCAGATGACTTTTGCTCCCAAAGAACGCAAATCTTCCTGTGTTACTGAAACAAGATTTTTTCTCACAAGGTCGGGATAAACTAACATATTTGCCTCACTAAATAATTACTTTAATTTATTATATAGCAAATAAAATCAAATCTCTATACGCCGAGTAAATGGAAATAAGGCAAAAGATTTAAATTTTTTATGTATGATGACCTTTCAAAAGCGTGTCTTTACATCGTTTTACTTGAAAATGCAAGCCGTATAATATAAAATATCTTTGAAATATGTTTAGGGAGGAAAAATAATGTTATCAGCCGGAGATTTTAGAAACGGTGTAACTTTTGAAGAAGACGGACAGGTTTTGCAAGTTGTTGAATTTCAACATGTTAAGCCTGGAAAAGGAGCGGCTTTTGTAAGAACCAAAGTTAAAAATGTTATGACTGGTTCTGTGATTGAAAAAAGCTACAATCCATCTGCTAAATTTGAAAATGCATATATAGATCGTAAAGAAATGACTTTTTCATATAATGACGGAGACCTTTATTATTTTATGGATACCGAAACTTATGAAATGACGCCTGTAAACAAGAGCGATCTTGATGATAATTTTAAATTTGTAAAAGAAAATATGAATTGCAAAATTTTATCTTACAAAGGCAAAGTTTTTGGCGTTGAACCACCAAACTTTGTAACTTTAAAGGTAACAAAAACAGAGCCTGGATTCAAAGGAGATACAGCTACAAATGCTTCTAAACCTGCAGTGCTTGAAACTGGCGCAGAAATTAAAGTGCCTCTTTTCATAAACGAGGGCGAAGAAATCAATGTAGATACAAGAACTGGCGAATATATGAGCCGAGCATAATAAAATGTGCGATCAATTATCTGCGGAAAAAATACTAAATTCGCAATATATGTTTAGAGGTCGAGTTGTAAATCTTAGAGTGGATGAAGTTTTATTGCAAAACTCAAACACATCGACCAGAGAAATTGTCGAGCATTCAGGTGGCGTTTGTATTCTGCCGATAGACAGCGAAGACAATATTATTTTTGTAAAACAATATCGTTCTCCTTTTGAAAAAATAATAACTGAATTACCCGCTGGAAAATTAGAAAAAGGCGAGGACCCACTTGACTGTGGTATTAGAGAACTTAAAGAAGAAACTGGCTGTACAGCAGACAAAATTTATAATTTAGGTGAAATTTATCCCTCTGTAGGATATACCCAAGAAGTTTTATACCTCTTTGCAGCAACAGACCTTGAATTTGGAGAAAAGAATTTAGATGAAAATGAGTTTTTGCAGTCTTACAAGATACCCTTAAAAGACGCTGTTTCGATGGTTTTGAGTGGAGAGTTAAAAGACGCAAAAACTGTTTCTGCTATAATGAAATTCGCAATGCTAAGAGATTGCGGACATCTTGAAAAACATATG
Source organism: Clostridia bacterium (assembly GCA_030532035.1). GTDB lineage: Bacteria > Bacillota > Clostridia > Oscillospirales > Acutalibacteraceae > JAUNLX01. Next base: position 25,222 of record JAUNLX010000003.1, read on the forward strand.
GTGTTAGGTTAAAATAAATCCTAATGCAATTTAATAATAAAGGAGATTAAAATGCTATTTAGTCAAGACATCGGAATAGATCTTGGTACAGCAAATACACTTGTACTTGTCAATAAAAAGGGAATTGTTATTAGAGAACCCTCTGTTGTTGCTGTAGATGTTAGATCAAATCCGCCGAAAGTCGTTGCCGTTGGTGCACAGGCTAAAGAGATGATTGGAAGAACCCCAGGTTCTATAACTGCTGTGCGTCCTTTGAGAGACGGAGTTATAGCTGATTTTGATATTACTACTGATATGCTCAAAGAGTTTATCAGAAGAGCTATGAGTGGTTCTCCATTCACAAAAGCTCGAGTTATGATTTGTATTCCATCTGGAGTTACAGAAGTAGAGAGAAGAGCAGTACATGACGCTGCAAGAAGTGCCGGCGCAAAAGAAGTTAGTTTAATTGAAGAGCCTATGGCAGCTGCAATTGGAGCAGGACTTCCAGTTGCCGAAGCTACAGGAAGTATGATAGTAGACATCGGTGGTGGAACTTCAGAAGTTGCAGTTATATCACTTGGAGATATTGTTACTTCATGCTCTGCAAAATTTGCAGGAGATAGCTTTGATGAGGCTATTGTTCAATACTTAAAGAAAAAATACAATCTTTTAATAGGTGAAAGAACTGCAGAAGAAATTAAAATCAATATAGGCTCTGCTTCAGAATATGAAGGAGAGGGAGCAATGGATGTTAAGGGTAGAAACTTGATTGACGGTTTGCCCAAACATGTTGAAATTACCTCTGAAGAAATTCGTGAAGCTTTGAGAGAGCCGGTTGATAAAATTATCGAAGCAATTAAATTGACCCTTGAAAAGACACCACCAGAGCTTGCGTCTGATATTATAGACCAGGGCATTATGCTCACAGGTGGAGGTGCTATGCTTCGAGGACTTGACTCACTTATATCTCAAGTAACGCATATCCCCGTTCATGTCGCTGAAAGACCTCTTGATTGCGTTGTAGACGGTACGGGCATTTGTCTTGAAAATGATATGCTCAGCCTTACAAGTTCAAAACATTATCGTTAACAAAAAGGGCTGAAAAGCCCTTTTTTGAAAGTCAAATATGAAAAAATTTATAAAAACAAAATGGTTTAAAATTTTTATTGCTTTCCTGATACTTATAATCTTACTTATAATTATCGGGGTTGTTTCATCTCGCAAAGCTTCTCCAATTACCAGTGCAACTTCGCCGATTTTAAAACCTTTTAAATCTGCGACTGCTTTTGTTGGCAATAAGATTTATGGTGTAAATCAAAATGAAGAGATAAACAAATTAAGAGCCGAAAACGAAAAATTAAAGCATTCATTAGTTGAATACGAGAATATGAAAAAAGAAGTCCAAATGTATGAGAGCTTTTTAGAGATAAAAAAAGAGCATACGGACTATGAAGTTGTTCCTGCGTCGATAATAGGAAGAGATGCAGCGTCAGATTATACCTTTGTTTTAGATAAAGGTAGCACTAACAAAGTCAAGGTAAATGACCCTGTAATTTATGGAAAAGGCGTCTTGATAGGAACAGTGAAAAAAGTTTATCCAACTTCTTGTGTAGTATCTACAGTATTTGACCCGTCAATAAAAATCAGTGCTTATGAGATAACTTCTCGAGAAACGGGAATTGTATCATCTACAGTACAAGTTTCTAAGGGAAAATCTTTGAAAATGTCTGGGCTTAAAAATAGTACTGTAATTTCTAAAGGTGGTATTGTCTGCACTTCTGGAATTGGCGGAATGTATCCCAAAGACTTGATAATAGGCACAGTAAATGATGTAACAATTGCAAAAAATGAAATAGTGCCAACAGCATATATTACTCCTGAAGTAGATTTTTCTAAACTTGAAAATGTTATGATTTTAAATAATTTCAAACCTCAATCAATAGTGCCTCCAGAAAGTAATGAACAAAAATGAAAAAACTTGAAAATTCACAAAAGTACAATATTTTTAAGAGAATATTTTGGTTTTTTGCCATAGTTATTTGTGCGATTTTTCAAAATACTCCTCATTTTCAAATAGAGATTTTCGGAAGCAGAGCCTTGCTTTTAATTCCCGTTGTAATTGCAATTTCTATGTTTGAAAAACCATATATATCTATGATTTTTGGTGCCTTTGCCGGAACGCTTTGGGACCTCGTTTCTTCACATTATGACGGTAGATATATGCTCTTGCTTTTTATACTGTCGGCGGTAGTCGGTTTACTCATAACTTCTTTGATAAGAAATAACATAGTGACTTTTATGTTACTTTCGTCAGTTTCTGAATTTCTCTTAATTTTCTTCAATTATTTAAGTGGATTAATATCTGGAAAAGGAGATTTTTTAGCTTCTTTTGTAAGATTTTATTTGCCTACATATCTCTATACTCTGATACTATCTCCACTGATTTATATAATTTTCAGAATGGCTATTAGAAAAATAAAAGAAAAATATTTAACCAAAGTAAATATGGAATTTTTAAAATAAAAAATGTATACAGATTCTAAAGATAAAAATTTGAAAAATAGAATAATAGCTCTTGTTGTTATAATTTCAATGTTTTTTCTCCTTTTTATAGGATTTTTAATAAAATATCAAATTGTAGATTCTAAAGGGCGTCCTAAGGCTGTCTCTGCTTATGAGACGGTCGTTCAACCATCTCGTGGAGATATTTTAGATAGAAACGGAAATTATCTTGCAAGTAATATACAGATAAATTCGCTATCTTTTAATGGACAAAATTTTCCATCTTCCAAAGAACAAAAGGAAAGAAATAAGATTGTCTTTTCTCTGATTCAAAAATTTAAAGAAAATAATTTAGAATATCACGATAATTTGCCTATAAAACTATCTGCAAATGGAGATTTTGTCTTCGATGATGAGCCTAAAATGCAGGCTGAAAAAGACTGGCTCATAAGTAGGCAAATGCTCGGACTAAATAAATATGCGACTGCGAATGATTGCTTTGTCGCTCTGTCTGAGAGATATGAATTAGAAGAATATGATAAAAAGACTGCAAGAGATCTTGCGGCAATATTTGTCAATATGGAGAGAAAGGGCTTCAATCGTTTGACGCCCTATGAATTTGCCACAGATTTACCAATTGAATTTATTTCGATGATTTTAGAACAGAATGATTTTTTCAAAGGCGTTGAGCATACAGTTGTTCAAAAAAGAATTTATAACGACGGCACTTTAGCTCCTCATATTTTAGGTAGAACAGCTGTCATAGACGCTGAAGAATACAAAGCTAAAAAAGAAGAATTGAAAGAAAAAATTTCATCAATGGAGAAAAAGGGACTTCCCACAAGTGAAATTGAAAAGCTTAAATTTTCCTCATACGGAATGAATGATCAAATCGGCAAAGACGGAATTGAAAAGCTTATGGAAAAAGAATTAAAGGGAAAAAGGGGATTAAAATCCACTATTTCTGGCAAAGACGGAGAACAGGAAGATGTCTTTGTTCATGATGTAGAACATGGAAATAATGTAATTTTAACAATAGATAAAGATCTTCAAAAAATAACTGAAGACACGCTGAAAAAAAGTGTAGATTCTGTTTCCAAAAAAACACCATTGCCGTCAGGAGGAGCGGCTGTTGTTGTCAAAGTAGATACGGGCGAAATTTTATCTTGTGCAACTTATCCAACATATGATAACAATAAATTTTCGGAATTGTATGATGACTTACGAAAGGACAAGACTGCGCCTCTCTGGAATCGGCCACTGATGTCAACTTATGAGCCTGGTTCAACATTTAAACCTGCTATTGCAACAGCGGGATTGGAAGAAAAAATCATCACACCGTCATCAACCTTTACTTGTAATCACTATTATACATATTTTAAGGACCATACTTTCACCTGCTTGGGATACCATAGAGATATAAATGTATCGGAAGCGATTAATAAATCGTGCAATATTTTCTTCTATGAAACTGGTAGAAGACTTGGAATAGAGAAAATGAATGACTGGTGTTCATCTTTCGGTTTAGGTCAAAAAACGGGAGTCGAGCTTCCAGAAGCAAGTGGTGTACTTGCTGGAATAGAAGAGAGAGAGAGTAACGGTGGCATTTGGCGTCCTGGAGATACAGTTCAGGCTGCAATTGGACAATCGGACAATCAGGTTACTGTTTTACAGTTGGCAAATTACTGTGCAACTATTGCAAATGGAGGAACAAGGAATGTACCTCATTTTATAAAAGCGGTCAAAACAAATGATTATTCAGAAACCGTATCGGAGACTGAGGTTAAAACGGCTGAAAAATTAAAAATACACCCCGAAAATTTAGCCGCTGTTCAGGAGGGTATGCACAGAGTCGGAACCATAGGTTTTTTCACTAACTATTTTTCTGCTTTGCCAGTTGAAGTTGGAGCCAAAACGGGAACTGCACAAGTGAAAAAAAGAGTGAATGGTCAATTAATGGAGGGAACTAACCGCCTATTGATATGTTATGCCCCATATGAAAAACCTGAAATAGCGGTTGCAATAATTATAGAATCTTCTGATAAAAGTACATATGTAGCAGATGTTGCAAAAAACATTTTTACTTATTATTTTTCTGACAAGGAGGTTGAGAGTAGGCAAGCATATAATACTTTCTTGCCTTGATTTATGAGCACTAAAATTTCTTTTGTTTCAGGAAAAGGTGGGGTCGGGAAATCGTCTATCTGTTTTTCTTTCGCTAAAGCATTAAATAGTCGTGAAAAAAAAGTCCTAATAATTGATTTGGATATAGGACTTCATACACAAGATATTTTATTGAATGTCGCTGACAAAGTTCTATATAATTGGAACGATGTGCTTTGTCAGAGATGTGATGTGAATGCAGCTATTATTAAAGGAAAAATAGATTTAATTGCGGCTCCTGAAGAAATGGAATGTTCTGAAAATAATTTGTTTTCGGAAATGATTGAAAAATTAGACGATGATTATGACTATATTTTATTCGACTGTCCGGCTGGAATTTTCGGCGGTTTTGAGTTAGGGGTTAAAAATTCAGATCTTATTTTAGCAATTACAACACAGGACAAACTCTGCTCTATGAAAGTGAATACAGTTTCCAATAAAATACGAAAACTCTGCGATGACATCAATATAAGACTTATTATAAATAAATATGTAAAGCCTTCATTTTTTGAAAAAGACTTTTTAAATTTAGACGAGATTATAAATTTGACGGAAATTCAACTTGCTGGAGTAATACCAAGTGATATTGAATTTGCTGAAAATATTCTTAAAAATAAAGAGATTGAATTTTGTGAAGCTTATCAAGCTGTTCAAAGAATTATACGAAGATTAGAGGGGAAAACAGTTCCGTTGAGCATATAAATTATATTGTCCTCTCCGCAAGGAGAGGGCAATATATCCGTATAACCTGCCTCTTTGCAAGGAGAGTGGAAATATTAGTATAACTTTCCTCTCCGCAAGGAGAGGGCAATATATCATATAACTTTCCTCTCCGCAAGGAGAGGAAAATAAAAAAACTCTTTTGTGATAATTGATAATTAAGTTGTTGCGTGGTATAATATTTTTGGCAATTTGCCCTTTAATTTATAACTAATTGGAGGTTTTTCTTTTGAATATAGCACTCATTGCACACGATGTAAAAAAAGAACTGATGACCCAATTTTGCATAGCATACTGCGGAATACTCAGCAAACATAATTTGTGTGCAACTGGTACAACGGGAAAAATTGTTTCCGAAGTAACCGGACTTGAAATCGAAAAATTTATGAGTGGTTCTCATGGTGGAGAACAACAAATTGAGGCTCGCATAGCTTGTAATGAAATAGATTTATTGCTTGTTTTTGGAGACCCTTTAAATCCCAAACCGGAAGAGCCAAACGCCAACAATTTAATAAGACTATGTAATGTTCATAATATCCCTGTTGCAACTAATATAGCAACTGCTGAAGCACTTATTCATGCATTGGCGAGGGGAGATCTTGACTGGAGAAATATAGTCAATCCTCAAAAGAAAAGAGAAAAAATAAATGAAGTTTCCAATTGATAGAATTGAATTTGATAAAATAATTCTTGAACTTCCCGACTGTACCACAACTGAAATAGACCTTGCTCTTGCGCCTAGTGCAAAAGAGGGAGATGTTTTAGAAATAAAAGTAGAACAGTCAGACAAGCAGGAAGCTTCATCACTATTAAGTGATTTATTTAATTAAATAATTTTTAAGTAAAAAAACCACTCACTATGTGAGTGGTTTTTTATAACTTTTGATTTACGGTAAAATAACATTTTCTAATTCGTCTTCTTCTTCCAAAACATCTTTTTCTTTTACTATTTTGAAATGATTCATATAGAGTCTGATTAAGAAAGCGATTATTAAAACAGCTATAGAAACTAAACAGAAAGTTTGAAGTGTCTTATATTCTGTTTTCAATAAATTACTGTAAATTCCGGAAATAACAATTACAACTGGGAAAATTATTGCAACATTCGTCAAAAGGAAAGTGGAAAGTAAAACTAATAAAACAATAATAGTGAGAGCAATTCCAGCCCAAATATTTCCACCATTGTTAAGTGACGAATCCCAATTAATAATCATAAATCCAACAACAATGAAAGTGAAGATGAAGTCCCAACCAAAATGCAGACCAAATGCAAGTTGATGGAAGAAATGTTTTTTCTCATGCACTTTATTTAGTTTGTTGATTAGCATGCCAAAGATAACTACTATTGCAAGACTGAAAATTGCTGCAATCTCAAGCTGTCTATAAACAAACGAAAAAGTAAAGGCAATACTAAGCAAACTTGCTCCTATAAAGAGCATGGAAACAGAGTCTGCAACCTTTGTATTATAATCGCTTGATTTAATGATAGGAAGTATCAATGCAACCAAAACTAACAAATAAATTATTGGCAACAACACAAAAGTTCCACTTGCTGGAGCAATAAATGACGGTATTTCTTTAAATAAATCAGTCATCTTAGTGCTGTTAAATACTCCGAAAACGCCGAGCAAGTTAATAATAATAGTGACAATGAAAACTGCTAAAGCAGCAATCGGTTTTTGCCTTTCTTTCATTTTATACACCTCTTTTTCTTTTTTGAAACAAAGTTTCTTATTTAATTTTAACAAAATATATTCAGATATGCAAATAAAAAGGTCAGGTTGCACCATAGGTAGTTCAAAATATACAACTTATTTTAGTGAGAAAAGCACAAAACCTGTAAAATTTTGTAAATAAAGGGTGTTAATGTTATAATCACATAGTGATTTTGGGAGAAAAATATGTTTGAAAAAAGCAAATTGAAATTCTTGACAGAAAAGCAAAAGTCAAGGCGCAGAGCTGTTTTTATAAGCATTGCTATAGCTTTAATTGCTGCGCTTTTATTGTCAGTTTCTACAGTTGTGCTACTCAAAAACAAAAATAGTTCTTCGAAAGAAAAAGAACAACCCGCTATTAAAAAAAGTGCATATTCCGAAAATTTACCCGATAATGCAAAAATTTTAATTTTAATTCCCGAATCTGATAGATCTGACATACTTTATTTGGGAATTTTGAATATAAATTCTGCGAAAGATAAACTTTACTTATCTCCCGTTGACAAGAAAAATTTAATTCAATCTGAAAATATGACAATTGCAGAATATTATGAAAAAAAGGGCATTGTAACTACAGTCGCACAATTGGAAACATCAAAAAACATAAAAATTGATCGCTATGTTGCAATTCATAGAGGGAATATTGGTGCTTTGTTTAAAGTTACTGGGCCGTTAGAAAAAAATTTTGATAGTGAAATCAATTATCAGGATAGTGATTTTCGATTGCAGATAAAAAAAGGTCCGAAGAAAATCAGCGGAAATGAAATGATTAAATTACTAAAATATTTAGAAAAATCTCACCCGTCTGATTACGCAATCAGGCAATCGACTTTGGTCGCTGAATATTTAAATCAGAGTTTTGGAAAAGAAAATTTATCTAAAGGAGATACATTTTTCAATTCTTTTGTCAATTTAGCAGACACAAATATTTCAGTTGTAGATTTTGCAAAATATAAAGATTATCTTATACATTTAGATGAAAAAGAAATAGAGGTAGAAGTCAAAAAATATGAGTAAACAATTAGCAGAATTATTATTCCCAAAGGTAACTTTAACTCCGAAAGATATGGAACAAAAATATCCTGTTAGGCAGTTACCACAAGGTGCACAGGTTACGAGATTTGCGCCAAGTCCGACCGGTTTTTTGCATATAGGTGGAGTTTATACAGCTTTAGTTTCTCTGATTACAGCTAAGAGTTCTGATGGAATTTTATATCTTCGCATTGAAGATACCGACAAAAAAAGACAGGTAGACGAGGGGATAAAAAAGATAATAGACGGGCTTGCTGCTTTTGATATTGACTTTGATGAAGGTGCAATTTCTGAAACGGAGAGCAAGGGAAATTATGGCCCTTATATACAGAGTCAAAGACGAGAAATTTATCATATATATGCCAAAGAATTGGTGGAAAAAGACCTTGCATATCCTTGCTTTTGTACACCTGAGGAGCTTGAACAAATAAGGGAAAAGCAAATTCAAGTAAAAGCTAACCCAGGATATTATGGTGAATGGTCAAATTGTAGAAACTTGAATTTTGAAGAAATAAAAGAAAATATAGAAAACGGAAAGCCTTATGTTCTTAGACTTAAATCTCAAGGCGATGAGAATAAAAAAATAACTTTTAACGATAAAATAAAGGGGAAGATTGAGCTTCCTGAAAATGTGGCAGATATTGTTCTCTTGAAAAATGACGGAGTTCCAACTTATCATTTTGCTCATGCAGTAGATGATTATCTTATGAGGACAACAGTTGTAATAAGAGGCGATGAATGGCTTTCGTCTTTGCCAACTCACTTTCAACTCTTTTCATACTGTGGTTTTAAATTCCCCAAATATGCACATATTTCTCCTATAATGAAAGAGGAGGACGGTTCTAAGAGAAAGCTCTCTAAAAGACGAGATCCCGAAGCTTCGGTAGATTTTTATCTCGAAAGCGGATATCCCGTTGAATCAGTTATAGAATATCTCTATAGAATTATAAATTCTAATTTTGAACAATGGAGACAGACGACGAAAGAAGATAGATCTAAATTTAAGTTTTCTTTTAATAAAATGTCAAAGAGCGGAGCTCTGTTTGATTTACAAAAATTAAATGAAGTTTCTAAAAATTTAATTGCCAATATGACGACGAAAGAAACTGTAAAATCCATCATCGAATGGAGCGAAAAATATGACAGAGAATTTTTTGAAGTACTCAATAAAGATTTAGATTATACTTATAAAATCTTTGCAATAGACAGAGAAAAGAAAAATCCTCGTAAAGATATGACGAAATGGTCGGACGCCAAAAATTATTCTGCATATTTTTTTGATGAATATTATACTGAAAAATTCTTTTTGCCGGAAAACATTCAAAAAGCCGACGCCATTTATATGCTAAAAAAATACATTGATATTTATGATATTAATGACGAAAACTCTGAATGGTTTAATAAAATTAAAACTCTTTGCGATGAAGAAAATTATACAAGTTCAGTAAAAGAATATAAGAAAAATCCTGGGAAATTCAAAGGGCATGTAGGCGATATATCTACACTTATAAGAATTGCGGTAACTGGTAGAGAAAATACGCCTGATTTATGTACCGTTATGAAAATTTTAGGTGAAGATAAAGTGAAATCAAGAATTCATTCTATGATAGATTTTTTGAGAGGTTGAAATGGATAATTTTATATACGACATAATAGATAAAGATTTAGCTGACGGAGCTTATGATAAAATTCAAACTCGTTTTCCGCCAGAGCCGAGCGGACATCTGCATATAGGTCACGCAAAGGCCATTTATATGGATTTTATGGCGGCAATAAAATATAACGGTATTTGTAATCTGCGTTTTGATGACACAAATCCCAAAAAACGATATGAAGAATATATGAAAAGTATTGAAGACGATATACATTGGCTTGGTTTTGAATATGACAATGTATATTCGGCTTCTGAATATTTTGATTTTTTATATGATTGTGCAATTAAACTCATAAATAAGGGACTTGCCTATGTCTGCGATTTGAGCGCAGATGAGATAAGAGAATATCGTGGAACTTTGACTCAACCTGGTAAAAATAGCCCTTACAGAGACAGAACTATCGAGGACAATTTAGCCTTATTTGAAAAAATGAGACTCGGAGAATTTGCCGACGGAGAAAAAGTTTTGAGAGCTAAAATCGATATGGCTGATCCAAATATAAATATGAGAGATCCAGTTATATATAGAATAAATCATCTGGAACATCCAGTAACAAAAGACAAGTGGTGCATTTATCCTATGTATGATTTTACTCATCCTCTCTCTGACGCCTATGAGGGAGTAACGCACTCTTTTTGTACTCTTGAATTTGAAAATAATCGTCCTCTATATAACTGGTTTTTAGAAAAATGTGAAATAGAAAAAAAGCCCAAGCAGATTGAATTTGCAAGGCTTAATTTGAATTACTGTATCACAAGTAAAAGAAAAAATCTTTATTTAGTTGAAAATAACTTTGTAAATGGATGGGACGATCCAAGAATGGCAACTCTCTGTGCTATGCGTAGAAGAGGATATACCCCCGCTTCAATTAGAAATTTTTGTGAACAAATTGGTCTTTCAAAGTCCAATAGCATCGTAGATTACGGTGTTTTAGAGGGCTGTGTTAGAGACGATTTAAATCAAAATGCTAAACGGGCAATGGCAGTTTTAGACCCCATAAAACTTGTGATAGACAATTATCCAGAGGGAAAAACAGAAGAATTTGAAATAAACAATAATCCCAATGATGAAAATGCAGGCACTCATAAAGTGAGTTTTTCCAGAGAACTTTATATTGAGAGAGAAGATTTTGCAATTTCTCCACCTAAAAAATATTTTAGATTATTTATTGGAAATGAAGTTAGACTTGTAGGTGCATATTATGTTACCGCCACTTCATATGAAACAGATGAAAATGGAAAAATCACAACAGTTCATTGTACATATGACCCAGAGAGCAGAGGAGCAACGACAAAAGACAAGAGAAAAGTAAAGGGCACTATACATTTTGTCGACGCCAACAATTGCTTTGATGCCGAAATAAGAATTTATGACCGTCTTTTCAAGGTTGAAAATCCTGCTGCACCAAATGTTACTTTGGAAGAGGCATTAAATGAAAATTCACTCACGATTTTGCAAAATTGCAAACTCGAAAGTGAACTGAAAAAAGCAAAAATATATGAAAATTTCCAATTTATGAGAAAAGGTTATTTTTGCATAGACTATGATTCGACTGAAGAACATCCAATATTTAATATGACTGTTGCTCTGAGGTCGTCGTGGAAGTAAAAACTAAATAGCTTTGTATTCTCCCTGTGTTTCTCCTATATAGAGATCTCTAAGCATTTTTTCATCTTCTATATCATCGAAAAGTCTTTTAGGTACCATTGTATAATGGTGTGTGTCCATGATGAAATAAAAATATTTTTTACTTTCATATAAAGCTTTATAATCTGAAAGATTTTTATTTATTTGAAGATCATCATAGATTATTTGAACGTCGTTGCCGTCAAAAATAAAATGTTGTTCTCCGTTCAATTCAGGAGTTTTGTTGAATTGATTAAGTGGGATAAAAACCATCAAAGAAAGGTAAAATAACAACAAGGCTACAGTCAAAGCAAGAAAAATTCCGCCAGCAATGAAAATCTTTGTTGCCATAAAAATTATTGAACCAAGAGATAGCAGGGCAAAGATTATATATAAATATGCTGGTATAATTTTCAAATGATTGACATATTTAAAGCGAGAACTTAAATATTCTCCTCGTTTATAGTAAAAAATGAGCTCCATTAAATCACATCCATATATGAATTACAAATGATAGAATACCATAAAACAAATGTTTTGTAAATTAAAGAAAGACATATAAAAGTTAATATGAATGAGGTATAAAATGAAAAAAACTTTGCTTATTATGGCGGCTGGAATAGGTAGTCGTTTTGGAGGTTCTGTTAAGCAGATTGAGCCTATCGGGCCCAATGGCGAAATAATTATCCATTACAGCATATTTGACGCTCTAAAAGCTGGCTTTGATAAAATTGTCTTTGTTATAAGAAAAGACATTGAAGCTGATTTCAAAAAACTCGTTGAAAATAATTTGACGAAAAATGTAAAGTTAGAATATGTTATACAAGATATAAATGATATTCCAAAACCATATAAAGTGGGCGAGAGGACAAAACCTTGGGGAACGGCACAGGCAGTTTTAGCTTGTAAAAATACAATAAATGAGCCATTTGCAGTCATTAATGCCGATGATTTTTATGGAAAAGAAAGCTTTGAAATTGCTTCAAATTATCTTGAAAAACTTGAAAAGAAAGAAGACAGAGTTGGACTTTTATCGTTTAAGATACAAAACACTCTATCGGAAAATGGCGGAGTTACAAGGGGAATCGTTAGATTAAAAGACAGTAATCAAGTGTCGGGAATTGACGAAACTTCAAATATAATCAAAAAAGATAATTTGCCTTTTATTGAAGACGAAAACAAATATATTGACGGCGAAACACCAGTATCAATGAATTTTTGGTGTTTACATCAAAATATATTTGATGATTTAGAAAAAGCTTTTCCGCAATTTTTATCTGAACTTGAAGTTGGAGATTTGAAAAAAGAATTTCTTTTGCCTATTGAGATAGACAAGCTTTTGAAAAAAGATAAAATCAAAATTGATTTGTTGACTTCAAATGAAAAATGGTTTGGAGTAACATTCAAAGAAGATATAAGTACAGCAAAAACAAATATAAAATTAGCTGTGGAAAGTGGCAAATATCCTAAAAATTTATTTTAATGACAAAAAAATAAAGCGTCATCTAATGATGAGATGACGCTTTTTTTATATAAAATTATTTCAGATAATACCAACGATTTACATCGACACGACCATTGATACCGTCGACTTTACCGTCTGAAGTTATCTGCCATATTTGATAAGAATATGGGAAACCACTGATACTTTCAGGTATTTTGCCAGATGGCCAATATGCGACCCAGAGATTTGCATAACTTGGAAATGTTGAGACATCTAAGTTTGAAGTAAACCAAGATTTAGAGGCATATACTCCAGTTTTATATCCTGTGGCATGGCACATTTTCATAAAACTATTTACAGCCTCTGTTCTGGATTTTTTACTGATTTTATCTGCACGACCACTATAACCTGCGGCACCCGAACTCTCGCTATCTATAAAAATAGCTGTATTTGACGGAGATAGACCATACTCTTTTGCTTTTTGAGTTGCAAAGTCTGCTTCAAGTTTGCCCTCTTCTTCATTTACTGCCTGAGAGAAAAAGTAAAGAGCAATATTTAAATTAGCTTTTTTAGCTTTCTGTATATTAAGTTTGGCATATATATCTTCTTTAAGATTCCCCTCGGGTGCATATCCACGAAATCCGATACGAATAATTACATGCGTATATCCAGCAGCTTTAACTTTATCAAAATCAATATGTTCTCCTTGCCATCTAGACACATCAATACAATTAGAGTACATAAGAGCACCGTCTTTATCAAAATTATAGGCAATATGCTCTATTACTTGATATCCATTTGCTGGTTTTCCATTTTTATCAAAATAATGAACTCTATTATTTATCTTTTGCCAACCAAAATAACGGGCAGGTGAAAGCTTTTTGTAGTAATTTGCTTTTGGATTTTTTTCATAATCTGAGATATAAGCTTGGGGATAATTTGCATCAGCTTGTACATCTGTAACATCTTTATACAATAAATTATTGTCTTTGTCTTTCAAAGGCTTGTCATCATCAGATTCATCTGCTTTTGATAAAGACAAATCTGGTGTAGCTTTTTCATAATATATTGCATATGATTTTACGAAATCCATTGTATTTTTAAGTTGAGGTCGCTTTTCTACTTTTTTAATAGGAGCGTCCTTTTCTTTTCCAGTTTCCTTTTTGACGAGTTGTACAGCTTTTTTATTTGGTTTATATTCAACTTTTTCTTTTACTACAATTTGAAGAACGTCATTATTAAAATGCATTTTATCGTTAGACTTAACAGAAATCTTATAGCTTCCAGCTTTTAAATTCTGAATAACTAAAACTCCGTTTTTATCGTCGTCCTTGTAAATTTTCTTTTTGTGATCGGGGGATAAAATTTCAAATTCTACAATCTCTGGAACAGCGTTAACGGGCTTTCGGGTTTTTGTATCTACTATAAAAAGTCTCATGCCACGCACAGTACCATATCCGTCAATGGAAACTTCCATTTTTTTAGGTGGCTCTTTTGTAGTTGTTTCAATAACTTTCACCGTTGTAGAAGTCGGTTTGACTTCATTTTCAATTTTTTTAGTGTCTTTATGTGTTGCAAAAGAATAGACATCTAAAAAAGCAACAGACAAAATTGCGATAGTCAAAATGAGTACCGCAATTTTGTCAGATTCTATTTTTATATTTTTTAATTTTTTGATGAAGTTATTGAATTTAATCAAATTAAGCCTCTATTATTGGCAATTTATCTACCGATTTATTTATTTCTTTATCTTCTAAAGGGAAATCTTTCAGAGTTCCGTCGTTGTAATTTTGATATGCTGCCATATCAAAATAACCAGTTCCGGTAAGACCGAATAAAATGTTTTTAGCTTCCCCAGTCTCTTTACATTTTAACGCTTCTTTTATAGCAATGTCAATGGCGTGACTACTTTCTGGAGCAGGTAAAATACCCTCAACTCTCGCAAATTCTACTGCACTTTTGAAGACGTCTGTTTGATTTACGCTGACAGCTCTTATAATTTTATCGTGATAGAGTTGAGATAACATAGGATTCATTCCATGGAATCTAAGTCCACCAGAATGACCAGGAGCGGGAATGAAGTCACTTCCCAAAGTGTACATTTTGGCAAGAGGTGTAATTCTGCCTGTGTCACAGTAATCATATGCGTAAGTTCCCCTTGTAAAGCTTGGACAAGAAGAGGGCTCTACAGCGATAATATCGTAATTATTCTCGCCTCTCAAAATTTCTCCAGCAAATGGTGCAATTAGACCAGCTAAATTGGAACCACCACCTGCACAACCGATTATGGTATCAATTTTTATACCATATTTTTTTAATGCAGTCTGTGTTTCTAAACCTATAACTGATTGATGAAGAGCAACTTGATTCAAGACACTACCTAAAACATATCTGTATCCATCCAGTTCAGAAGCGACTTCAACTGCTTCTGAAACAGCACAACCTAAACTACCGTTTGTTCCAGGGAATTTTTTAAGAATTTCTCGACCAGTTTTTGTGGTTTCGGACGGAGAGGGGGTAACGCTTGCTCCATAGGTTCGCATAACTTCTCGTCTGTACGGTTTTTGCTCATACGAAACTTTAACCATATATACTTTACAAGCCAAGTCATAGTAAGAGCAAGCCATTGAAAGAGCTGTTCCCCATTGGCCAGCGCCAGTTTCTGTTGTAACTCCTTTGAGACCTTGCTTTTTGGCATAGTATGCCTGTGCTATTGCAGAATTTAACTTATGACTTCCACTCGTATTATTTCCTTCAAATTTATAGTAAATATGTGCTGGAGTCTGCAATTTTTTTTCCAAACAATAAGCTCTTATGAGTGGAGCGGGTCGATACATCTTATAAAAATCACGAATGCCATCGGGAATATCTATAAAAGCGTCGGTATCATTTAATTCTTGTTCTACTAAATCATCGCAAAAAACTTTTGAAAGCTCTTCTTTTGAACAGATAGAGCCATCTTCGTTTATCAACGGTGCGGGTTTATTTTTCATATCGGCACGAAGGTTATACCACTGTTTAGGAATTTCCTGTTCCGATAAATAAATTTTGTAAGGTATTTCATTATTCATTTTACTTTCCTCCTTATTTTTAGGGACTAAAAAAGCCCCTGGCTTAGACAGTTGATTAGTCTTTGCCGGGACAGGTTTTCCTGCGGTGCCACCCTGCTTGACGCTTTTGCGTCCTCTCTATAAGCACGTACTGACATACGCCGATTTTTAACGAAGTATCTTCTTCGGCTTGCGTAATTAATTTCCGCTCGCATCTCGTGAAGCCCATTCATAAAACATTTTTAACGCCTCACAGCAACCGGCGCTTCTCTCGATAAAAATTGGTTTTATTACTATTTCTCCAGTCATCGATTTGCATAAATTAAATCACTTTTTAAAATTTTTGTCAAGTTAAATTGATATTAAAATTACAATTAAATTTTACAAAACCCACTTTAATCTAAAGTGGGTTTTTGTTGAGAAGTTCATTCAAAAGTCAAATGAGAAGTTTTCCATTGTCTAATTTTTATAACAAGCCAAAAACTGTAAATTCCTAAAGTTACAGCCGTCAATAACCACCATTTTATATATTGGACAAATAAGTCGGCAGAAGTTCCGGTAAATTTAAGCCTCTTGCCGTCTATTACAGTATGCTTTGCCTCCCAAGAACAAATCATTGTTATAGCTATTGGATAACACAGACCAAGCGTGAGTGCCGTAATTAAAAAGCCCAATATTTGATAACCTACAAGCTGAGACAATTTGCCATCAAAATACGATCTTTCATTTTTCATAAACTCAACCTCCATTCAACAGATAAACTACTGTTTAAATTAAATAAATCATACACTAAAAACATTGTCAAGTTTATCACTACTTTTACACATATATTTAGACCGTTTGCGATAAAAAATCAAAATTTGTGTCACAAAAAGCATAAATTTTCACACTAAATAAGTGAGAAAGCTTTTAGGAGGAAATTATGAAAAAAGTAAGAAAAAGTATTTTAAGTATCCTGTTATTGATTTTTTTAGCGACAAGTTTGGCTCTTTCGAGCAGTGCCGCAAATATATCAGAAAATGAAAATCTATATATAAATATTATGCAGGGTGCTGTTAAAAATTCTAATTATGGTGTGAATGCGTTAAAGGAAGCTGATTTTTATAGATACAATCATAGCGGTAAAAATACAAGTATGAGAATGTTATATGTGTCTAAAGACGATAAGGGAACACCGAATGCAGATAACAGTGGTGACAGAAATTATGCTTATTGTATTCAATCGGCAGCAAAGACATCTTCTTATATAATACAAAAGGCAACAAAATATGATAAAGACGAATATTTTAATTCCTTTAGTGAAATTCAGAAAAAAGGAATCTTAGCAGCGATAAATTTGGGTTATCCCAATTCAACGCTTGGAGTAAAGGCCTGTGACGCATATGTGGCAACTCAGATTATTGTTTGGGAAATACAAAATGGTTACAGAAATCCTATGACAAATACTGTAACAAATAACCTATATCAGAAGTCAACAATCAACGGTACACCAGCTAAGAAAGCTTATGATTTACTCGGTAAACAAATTCAAAATTTTTATCTTTTACCGTCTTTTGCAAATACAGAGCTTAAACTCAAATACAATATCAATACCCAGAAATATGAGGGAGTATTTGAGGATAAAAATAATGTTATAAAAGATTATTTAATTGAAAAAAATCCAAAATTAGAAATTAAAATAGAAAAAAACAAATTATTTATTTCAAGTAAAGAAAAATGTAATGACAATATCAAAATATTGAGAAAACATCTCTCCAACCGAAGTCAAAAACCAATGATTGTTTTTAAAGATTCAAGTCAAAAAATAATGGTTGGCTCAGCTGATATTTTTTCAGAGTCATCTTTTAATATAAAAAGCGAATATGGATTTGATTTACAAAAAACTGGAAATAAAATAAGCAGTTTTGAAAAAACAGAATTTGACGGTAAAGAGAAAATTAAATTTAATTTTAGTACTGTAAATCTTGCGAATGTCGAATTTGAACTTTTAGATACAAATGGAAAACTTATTAAAACTGCAAAAACTGATGAAAAGGGAAGAATAAAGTTTGAAAATTTATATCGTGGAACTTTTTATTTAAGAGAAGTTGAAGCTCCAAAAGGATATTTAAAAGATGAAAATTTACATAAAATTGTAATTGAAGATAACTGGAAGACAGTAAATATAAATAATGAAAAGGCTCCCTTTGAATTTTTTATCCAAAAAGAATTAGAAGAAAATGATTCAGATTACAGTAATATAATTTTCGGTATTTATGCAGCTGAAGATATTAAAATAGGCGACGATATATTAAAAAAAGACGCCCTTATAGAAAGCTTCAAAGTAGATGAGAATGGGCAAATTCAAGGTAAAATTGTTTTGCCTTGTGGTAGATATTATATTGCGGAAAATCAAACTAAAAACGGATATAAAATAGATGAAACAAAACATTTTTTCGACAGTAAAGATGAAAAGCTTTACTTAAAAATTAAAAACAGCAAAATTCCTGTTGAAGAAATTCCCGATGATGAAGTTCCAAAAATTTTTATAAAAAAAGAAAGTCCCAAAACAGGCATAGAAATGACTGAATTTAGTAATAGGGACAATCTAATTTTATTTATATCAATTATAGTTTTAATGTCTGGAATTTTGAAAGATATTAGACTTTCGGCGAAATAGTAGGATCAAATCCTTCAGGACGATAGATTTTTCTATTTTCTAAAAACCAAAGGTTGCTTGAAAAATCTTTTTCCGCAACATCTTTCAGAGCATCTACAAATTCATAAATTGTAGCGTCGAGATTATCAATAGCTGATAAAACATAGGCTTCTAAAGTTTTAGGTAAAACAGCAGCACCATATTCGGGGACACCATGATGAGATAGAATCATATGCTCGAGCAATCTGATTTTACTTTCCTTGATTTCCATTTTTTTACCGGCGGTTCGGATAATGTTTGCACCTCTAACAAGGTGACCGACCAACTGACCGTCGGTTGTATATGAATCTGCTAAACCATAATCATCGTAATCTATTTCATATAATTTACCTATATCATGTAAAAGGGCTCCAGAAATTAAGAGAGATTTATCAATTACAGGATAAATTTCACAGATTTTATTTGCCACTTCTGCCATAGTCAAAATGTGAAGCAAGAGTCCACCTCTTAAAGCGTGATGTAATTTTATAGCAGCAGGCGCCACTAAAAATTTTTCTCTATGCTCTTTTAATAAAAAGGTACATAATTTAGAATAATCTTCATCTTCGAGTGAATCGGCATATTTTAAGCATTTTTCATACAACTCTTCCGGATTTTGACTTACAGAGGGAATTAATGTTGAAACATCAACAGACTCATCTTCTCTTATATTTCTTATTTGTTCGAGCTGAAATTGTGGAGAACCATTATATGTATTATATGTACCTCTAACATAAACGACAGTTTTATTTTCAAAAGTCTGTGTGGGGTCCCACATAACTGCGTCTATTTTTCCTGAGGAATCATTCAAAATGGCGGATAATCTCGTTTTCTTAGATGTTTTTATTTCACAATTTGTAATTAAAGCATAACCCTCATAGAGTTCACGAGTATCATTTGAGCTATTTGTAACTTTTTTGAAATTCATATTTAGCCTACCTTTCAATCGTAATGATAATAAATGACAAAAGCTATGTCAAACGAATGAAAAAAATCAGCGAAATAAAATTGAATTTAGATTTTAATTGTGATAATATATTCGACAGTTATGAAATAGGCGCCGATAGCTCAGCTGGATAGAGCGTTTGGCTACGAACCAAAAGGTCGGGAGTTCGAATCTTCTTCGGCGTGCCATAAATAAAACCCTTGTAATAGTTGATATTACAAGGGTTATTTATTATCAGAAAATTTTAATTTTATTTGAGTTCAAAATCCATATAAACTGGTTCGTGATCTGAATACATATATTCAGTTTTGTAAGTGTCATAATTTTTAATTTTTATATTGTCTGAAAGAATGAAACCGTCCAAAGTTATTGTCTGTGTTTTTCCCGGAATATATGGCATATCAGTGAATCGACAGGTGTCCCAAAGAGCATTTTTCTCTTCTTCAGATAAAGTATCTATAGCTAAAGAAAAATGATTAGGAAGTTCTTCTCTTGGGAACGGGAAAGCCCAATCTGCTACTTGATTGTTGGTACCCTTTGATTTGAGGTCGTGGTTAAAGTCTCCTCCGATAATCACATAATTACCTTTGGCATACTCTCTGTTCATTTCATCTACTAACATCCCGATTTGTCCTTTTCGGATATTTTCATCATGGCCATATGCTGACATATGAACAGAAATACATACTAATTCTTTTCCATTTTCAACGGGTATTCTGGAAACTATATAACATCTGTCTAAATCAAAAAATTTAGAAAATGAAGTGGAAATAGGAAAACTTCTTCTGAGAGATGATGTTATTGGAGCTTTTGCGAAGAAAGCAATACCAGATTTACTCTTGCCATGTGGTTGCTGTATCGGATAAAATAAATAAGCAGAGTCATAATTTATAGCAAAAGTAGAATTGAAAGCTTTGTCTTTATTAAAAGCGGTTTGAAGTAAATCATATTGATTTACATGATAACTTCTCGTAGAATGGAGATCTACTTCTTCAATCATTGCAAAATCAGGATTTAAGGCAGTTAGGTTATTTGCTGAACCAGTAACAGTTTTTATAACACTGTCTTTATCCTTAGCTCTGGACGATTCACCGCCGTCCATAAAGAAGCTGAAATCTTGAGTATATGCACCAAAACCTATGTTATATGATACAATTCGATAATTTTTTCCAATTTGTACTTTTTCCGCACTGCTGTTTTGAGTTTTTACCTCTAATTTTTGATTGTCTTCAATTCTATCATATGAAAAATATACATATCCAACATAAGTCAAAACGGCAATAACTAAAATTAAAAGTAAAATCCCCAAAATTTTCAGAATTTTTTTCATACATACCCCCAATTGTTAAATTTATTTAAAATAATTATCGGATATTATTTGTTTTTTGTAAAGTATTAAATAAAAACAGATTAATTTTTCATTATGTAATTGAACTTTGTTTTAAATAACAATAGAATGATATTATAAGGAATATAAGGAGAGGTATATGAAAAAGTTTCAAAAAATGTTTCTCGGCTTAATAATAGTTATATTAGGCGTTTTGTGGGGACTACATCTAAACAAAGTTATAAATATAGGTAATATTTTTTTTGACGGTTGGTGGGCTCTGTTTATTATAGTTCCCTGTACAATAAATTTGTTTACTTCAAAAGAAAAATTTTCCAATTTGATAGGTATAGGTGTTGGAGTTTTAGCAATTTTAATAGCTCAAGACATTTTGTCTTTAAGTGTTTTATGGAATTGGTTCTTCCCAGGAATTATAGTTGTAATAGGACTTAAGATTTTTGTGTATGGGTTCAAAAAAAATACAGCTTCTGAAGTTATGAAAAAGAAAGCTGATTCTGGTATAAAAATATCAAAATTTAACGCCATATTCAGCGAAGAAAAGCCCGAAATAAAATCAGATGTTTTTGAAGCTGCAGATTTAAATGCGGTTTTTGGAAGCTTAAAAATAGATTTAAGAAATTCACAAATAAAAGAGGGTTCTGTTATTTCAGCTTTTGCGATGTTGGGCGAAATTGAAATTTTACTGCCAGAAGATGTCAATGTTAAAACGGATTCAAGCTCTGTTTTTGGCTCAGTTACAGAAAAGAAGCATAGAGAAACAGACGACAACGAAAAAACTATTTACATTGACGCTAAGACTTTCATGGGAGGCGTTAATATAAATTGAAGAAACCCGAGCAATCAAAAAAGAACATTGTAATTATAGTGTCGATTATACTTGTAATAATTATTGCCATTGTCGCTATTTCTGTAAATTATTCAAATAAAAAGCAAAGACAGAGAGAGCGGATAAATAAAAAGAGCAATCCATGTTATAGGACAGCTCAAGGAACCGATTGCAATAATAATCCACTTTTTATAAATATTTTTGATTATTCTTTCAAATTAAAATCGGAGTTATAAATCAAAAACCTTGCTTAAAGCAAGGTTTTTATTTTTTATTTTGTATTTGCTATTTCAATTTTTTTGATTGTTTCAGCGCTTGGTTTTTCTGTGAAAAGGGAAACGACAGCGATGAAGATACAGGAAATTATAAATGAGGGTAATAATTCATAAACGGTAAATATGCCGCCCAATTTTGAAATTCCAAGCTTCCAAACAAAGACGGAAATTCCACCTGACAACATACCTGCAATTGCACCAGCTCGTGTAGTTTTTTTCCAAAAGAGAGAAAACAAAACGAGTGGACCGAAAGTTGCACCGAAGCCAGCCCAAGCAAAAGAGACGATTTTGAATATTACGCTATTTTCGTTCAGAGATATAACAATAGCAATTAAGGTAATTACTACTAAGGTGATTTTTGACATTCTCATAACTTGTTTGTCTGTGGCGTCTTTCTTTACGACGGAATGATATATGTTTTTGGCAAAAGCTGATGCTGCAATCAAAAGATAAGAGTCGGAAGAACTCATGGCGGCAGCTAAGATTCCTGCCATAACAAGTCCAGCAAGGAATGATGGCAATAATTTTATTGAAAGCAGAATAAATATATTTTCTGATTGCGAGGCTGTAAGCAAGGTCGTTGGCAATAAATCTCTTCCTATTATTCCAATAAATACAGCGCAAGCCATAGATATTGTTACCCAAATTATAGCTATTCTTCTTGATCTGTTTAATTCACTTTCTTTTCTAATTGCCATAAATCTAAGTAAAACTTGAGGCATACCGAAATAACCAAGACCCCAAGCGAGAGCAGATAAAACGGCGATAGCACTGCCAGGTAATTTTTCTCCGAAAACTGGAGCGTTATTTACAACTTGTTGAACGCCTGAACTGTCTGTTACAGGGTTAGCTGAAGCAAAAAATTCTAAAAATCCAGGAATTTGTTTTAAGTTCTCTGTCATAGCAGCAACGCCACCAGCCTTATATATGCTGATTGAAACAATTGCTATTAATGCTATTACCATTACGATGGCTTGAAAAAAGTCTGAAACACTTTCTGCCAAAAAGCCACCCATAAAAGTGTAGATTAAAACAATTACAGCTCCAAGAATCATCATTGGTATATATTTTACATTAAACAGTGCAGAAAAAAGTTTTCCGAAAGTGACAAGACAACTTGCCGCATAGACTGTAAAGAAAATTAAAATAAAGAGAGATGAGATTATTAAAATGACAGGCTTTTTTTCACCAAATCTTTTTGAGAAAAACTCTGGAAGAGTGATTGAATCATCAAATACAGTGCTATATCGTCTAAGTCTTTTAGAAATCAACAACCAATTTAAGTATGTACCTACAGCAAGACCAATAGCTGTTTGAACTGCGCTTGCTAAACCACACCAATAGGCTACCCCAGGAAGTCCCATCATTAGCCAGCCACTCATATCAGATGCTTCTGCACTCATGGCAGTTATCCAAGGGCCTAAAGTTCTTCCACCCAAGAAATAATTGTCCGTACTTTCATTCGCTTTCTTATTGAAAAATATACCTATAGCAACCATGCCAAGAAGGTATAAAATCATAGCGAGTAAGATGAAAATTTTATCCGTCGTCATCATTTAAACTCCTCTGCTTTTTTTACTGTGGTATTATACTGTTTTTATCCTTAAATTACAAATGATTACGAATTTACAGTGTTTGATAATACAATAAATTTCTTAGTAAAAGCAGTTTAATTTGAGCTTAAATTTTTATGAGTATAAAAATTTTATATATAATTGTGCTTTTTTCGATAGTTTTAACTTGAATTATACTATATATAGTTTATAATTATATTAATAAAATTAATGTCAACCGGAGGCAGTAATGAAGTTAAAGTTTTACGGCGCCGCACACGAGGTTACAGGAAGTTGTTTTCATTTACAGGTTGGAGATAAGAATATCTTTATAGACTGTGGACTGAAACAGGGAACCGATTATAGCGAGACCGAAACTTTACCGATTGCTGCAAATGCGGTTGATTTTGTTATTTTAACGCATGCTCATATAGACCATTCTGGGAATATTCCGAGGCTTTATAACGAGGGTTTTAGAGGCGAAGTTCATACAACTGATGCTACTACTTCATTGTGCGATATTATGCTTCGAGATAGTGCTCATATACAGGAATTTGAAGCAGAGTGGAAAAACCGAAAGAATAAGAGAGCAGGACGAGAACAATATTATCCAGCATATACGATGGAAGACGCCGAAAAATGTATGGAACTTTTCTCAGAGCACGAATATGGAGAAAAATTCACTCTCTGCGATGGCGTACAAGTTAGATTTAATGACGCTGGTCATTTGTTGGGTTCAGCAATAGTTGAAATTTGGGTTGAAGAAAATAATCTCTCCAAAAAATTAGTATTTTCTGGCGATTTAGGAAATAAAAATCAACCTTTAATCAACGATCCAGTTCAAATTAAAAAGGCAGATTATATAATCTGTGAATCAACATATGCAGATAGACTTCACGAAGATGGAGAAGATTATTCCGAAAGGCTGGCAGTTGTCATTGAGAGAACACTTAGCCGAGGCGGCAATCTTGTGATACCGTCTTTTGCTGTTGGTAGAACGCAGGAAATTTTATATTTCATAAGAAAGATAAAAGAGAAAAACCTTGTTTCAATTAAAGATTTTCCCGTATATGTAGATAGTCCTCTTGCTGCCGAAGCAACAGAAATCTATCAAAAAAGATTTATAAAATATTTTGACAAGGAAGCTGTAGATCTTGTTAGTCAGGGAATAAATCCCATTTCATTTAAGGATTTGAAAATTGTTGAATCCGTTGAAGAGTCAAAATATATAAACTCTGAAGAAACACCAAAAGTAATAATTTCAGCTTCCGGAATGTGTGACGCCGGAAGAATAAAGCATCACCTAAAGCACAATCTTTGGCGTGAAGAGTCTACGATTTTATTTGTTGGATTTCAGGCCCAGGGAACTTTGGGCAGAAAAATTTTAGACGGTGCTTTGAAAGTCAGACTTTTCGGGGAAGAAGTTGAAGTGAGAGCAGAAATCATCAGTTTACAGGGTGTCAGTGCCCATGCAGATAAAAATGGACTTTTGAATTTCATAAATGGATTTGATGAAAAACCTGAAAAAGTTTTTGTTGTTCATGGTCAAAGAGAAATCGTTGATGGTTTTGAACAGCTTTTGAAAACTGAATATTCGTTAGATGTTTTTGCTCCATATATCGGAGCGGAATTTGACTTGAGCGACAATCGAGTTTTAAGTCAAGGTAAGAAAGAAATTAAAATTAAGAAAAGAGGTAATGATATGGGTAACTTTATTAGACCTAATAGTCCGTTTGGAAGATTGCTGATTGCTTATAAGCGTCTTGAAAAGGTAATTAAAAATAATGCGGGCGGGGCAAATAAGGATATTGCTAAGTTTGCGGACCAAATTATTGCACTCTGTGACAAATGGGATCGTTAAAAATTAATAAATTTAAACCTTGAAGTTATTAAAATATGAAAAATTTTTGACTTTCGCTGAAAAAAATGTGATAATTATCTAAGCTTGTTAAAAGCAACTAAAACTTTATGAAAATAAAGGAGACAAAAATGGCAGTCGGTAAAATTTTAGTAGTAGATGATGATCCCAGTATTTGCGAAGTTCTTCGTTTATATTTAGAAAAAGAGGGTTACAGTGTTTCAATAGCAAATGACGGTGAAACCGCTTTAAAAATGTTCACTGAAATGCCTCAGGATATTATTTTGATTGACATTATGCTTCCTAAAATGGATGGTTTGCAGGTATGTCGAGAAATAAGACAAATATCCAATGTTCCGATTATTATGATAACCGCAAAGGAAGAAACCTTTGACAAAGTTTTGGGCCTTGAACTCGGTGCCGATGACTACATCGTTAAACCGTTTGACGCAAAAGAAGTAATTGCGAGAGTAAAGGCAGTTTTGCGTAGGACAAAATCTAAAAATTTTGAAGAAGTAAAAGTTATCGAATACGACAATCTTTCAATTAATCTTACAAATTATGAACTTAAGGTTGCTGGAAAACCAGTTCCAACACCTCCCAAAGAACTTGAACTTATTTATCATCTGGCAAGTAATCCCAATAGAGTTTTCACAAGGGATCAACTCTTAGATGAAGTTTGGGGCTTTGATTATTACGGAGATTCCAGAACAGTTGACGTTCATGTTAAGAGATTGAGAGAAAAACTGGAAGGAGCTTCTGAAGAATGGGAGCTTAGAACAGTTTGGGGAGTAGGTTACAAATTTGATGTTAAATAGGGCTGTATATGAAAAAAAGTGATAGTGGCAGTCTATTTAGTAGATACTTTTTTATAAGTTTTCTTACAGTTTTTGTCAGTTGCGTCATTTTAATCGTTTTATTTGTTTCATTTTTCGCTAATTATTGGGCCAATCAAACAATAACAATTTTAGAACGCAACTTGGGAACTTTGAGTGTAAAGTCCGAGCAGATGAATCTCCGCTCGGACTCTTCGCATAATACAGAAAAACAGAAAGCCGATTTTAAGGATTATATGAATGTAATTTCCGACGCAACTTCGGCTGAATTTTTCTTTTGCGACAATGACGGAAATATCATTTTGCAGAGTGATCGTCATAAATTTTCAAGGTCTCATATAGATATAGACAAAAGAACTTATCAAAAGATAAGTGAAGACACATATTATGCAGTCAGTATGCCCGGTAAATCCAAATTAGGTGAAGATAAAAATTTAATTAGATCTATAGTAGTAATTAAGCAAAGAAGTGAAAATGACGGTTATATAGTTGGCGTGCGATCCATTTATCGTGGGCTTTCAGATACGATTGTTTCATTTTTAAAAATTTTATTGCTCGCTGAAACGATAACATTTTTATTGTCGATAATAATTGTCTATTCAATGACATATAATTTAACTATGCCCATTTTACAAATGACAAAACTCACGCAACAATATGCAAGGGGAGATTTCAGTCAAAGATTGGAAGTTAAAGGTTCAAATGAAATTTCTATTTTATCAGAAAATTTCAACGAAATGGCGTCATCTCTCTCTAATATGGAAAGCTCTATGAGTAGTTTTGTCGCCAATATTTCACATGAATTAAAAACACCTATGACAAGTATTTCTGGATATATAGACGGAATTTTAGATGGTACGATACCTGAAAAAGACAGAAACAAATATTTGAACAAAGTTTCTCGTGAGGTTAAAAGACTTGCAAAACTTTCTGTAGCAATGTTACAGCTATCAAAAATTCAATCAGGTGAAGGGGAGCCTATTTTTACAAGAATGGATCTTTCTAAAACCACAGTTCAAATTTTGTTCTCATTTGAAGACTTGATAAATCAAAAAAATATTGATGTAATAGGACTTGATAAGCTCAATCCAGAGTTTGTTGAAGCAGACGAAAGATTTATTTATCAAGTTATATACAATTTAGTAGATAATGCTGTAAAGTTTACTAATGTGGGTGGTTATATCGAAACTAAAATATATAGCCAAAATGACAATGTTTATTTCATTCTCAAAAATAGCGGAGATGGAATAGATGGATATGAACTCACAAGAATTTTCGAGAGATTCTATAAAGTTGATAAATCTCGAAGTAAAGATATAAGAAGTTCAGGACTGGGCTTAAATTTAGTAAAAACTATTATTGAAATGCATAATGGAAAAATTCATGCTGCAAGTAAGCTGGGAGAATATACACAATTTAAGTTTTTCTTACCCAAGAAACAAGATGGAGGAAAAAAATGAAGAAAGAAAACCGAGGATTTACAATCTTTTTAAGCATAATAATTTTAATACTTGTCATTTCTTCATTGGGAATTTTATTCTCGTGGGACAATAAGGGAAACCCAATTTCTAAAAAAGAAACTGTAGTTAGCGATAGTTTTAAAATTGATGATATACCAAATGACAAAAATTCTAATATTATGTCAGGAAAAAAGTTAAGTTCAACACAGGTAGCAGAAAAAGTTACACCAAGTGTTGCTGCAATTGTTGTATATCAAAATGGCAGAGCTATCGGTCAAGGCTCGGCAGTTTCTATGTCTTATGACAAGGAAAAAAATGAAACCGCTTTTATAACCTGCAATCATATTGTGGAAAAGAGCGGTACAAATATTAAAATAATGGATCAGAATGGCAAGGAATATCCAGCTGTACTAAGGGGTCGAGATAAGCCCACAGATCTTGCGGTGGTAATTGCAAAAACGAATAAATTTCCACCAGCGGAATTTGGAGATTCATCAAAACTCAAAGTTGGCAATGTTGTATATGCTATAGGCAATCCATATAGTTTAGATTTTTATGGTTCTTTTACAGCAGGCGTTGTATCAACGGTAAACAGACCACTTAAATCAAATAATTCAATTTATTCACTCAGAACAATTCAGCATGACGCAGCAATCAATCCTGGCAATTCAGGTGGAGCATTAGTCAATGAATTTGGTCAAGTTGTCGGCATAAATTCAGCTAAAGTTTCTTCGGAAGCGTTTGAGGGAATGGGATTTGCTATTCCAATATCCGACGCTAAGCCAATAATTGATCAGCTTATGAGTAAAGGAAAAATCAATTCCAGAAGCAAGCTTGGAATCACATATATTCCAGCTGGCAATGACGATAATTATGAGAAAATTGTAGAAAAACATAAGCTACCCGAGGGTTCGATAGTTATTGTTACAATAGACCATGACAGCGATGTTGTCGGCAAAAATATTCGAGCCAAAGACATAATCACTCATGTAAATGGAACCCCCCTTACAAGCCCGGAAGTCCTTTCAAATACAATAATAAAGAGCAAACCGGGAGATGAAATAGAATTGACTGTTGTTAGAGTTTCAACTAATGGAGAAATTCAAAAAATAACTGAAAAAGTAAAATTAGTAAAACAAAATTAAAAAATAAATTAACTTAAATAAAAAACCTTTGTGTACGCACAAAGGTTTTTTTGATATGAGAATTTGAAAGATATTCTAATATTCTTTTTTTAATTTATCAAAATATTTATCCAAATATCCTTTTATGATTTCCATTCTACTGCGGTATTCATCAAAATCTTTGATAAGCCATGGATCAGGAATTTGTTCATACTTGCCAATAGCAGCTTCAGAAAGGGTTATATATTTTTTCTTGTACTTTTTCGGCAAAAGAAATTTTTGAAATTTTGTCATACCGATTATAATGTCTGCTTCTTCAAATCGTTGCGGGTCATCATAAAGATAAGATGGTTTGTGTGAATCTACATAATCTGCATCAAAACCGTCTTCTATCAAAACTCTTCTCGTCTTTTCGTTAATCTTTTTCATTCTGTTTAGAACTGCTGCAGACTTTATTTTTACCTTATCTCTTAGAATGGGGTCTTTTTGTACCATATCACGAAAAACATATTCACAATATGGACTTCTGCAAACATTTGATGCACATACAAATAAAATTTTCATAAATCACCCATTTAATGCTTTGAATGCCTTTTTATTATTCTTATATAAGCTTTTGAAGACTTCAAAGCCCTTGTCATAAATTTCTTTGTTTTCCCTATTTGGAGTAAAGCATTTATCTACTTTTATATATTTATCTACTTCTTCTAAATCTGAAATGATACCTGTTCCAACGCCTACAACAGCGGCAGCTCCTACAGCTCCTACATTTTGTGGGAAATATACGGTTTCTACATTTTTTCCCAAAATATCAGCTAAAATTTGCGAAGTAACATCTGATAGAGCTCCACCACCGACGAATCTAACTGTATCTGAAACTTTTGTCTTTTTCTCTTGAGCTTCTAACATCCAGCGTTTATGGTAGCAAATACCCTCAATAACTGAACGAATCAAATCTTTCTTGCCAGTTTCAATTTTGATATTGAAAAACATTCCTGCGGCATTGGGATCTTCAAATGGACAACGGTTACCATGTAACCATGGAGTAAATAATACACCATTTGAGCCTGCTGGTACTTTATCTATAACAGCGGACATATAGTCATATAAGCTTTTATAAGCTTCTTCAAAATCTCTTGGCGCCTCTGTTACATCTTTTTTCTCGAGATATATATCTATTTCATCGAGAGCTAGATGATTTTTAACCCATTCAAGACATTTTCCAGAAGTCTCTAATTCTGCAAAATAATTGAATAATCCATCTTGAGCTCCAACGATAGCCGCAATCATAGCAGTTGCGTCAACCATTGATTTATCTACTATTGTAGAAACCCAACCAGAAGTACCAGAATAAATATGTGTTTCGCCTAAATGAACTGTTCCGGCACCCACACCTATAAGTGAAGAGTCATTTCCGCCTCCGAATACGGGAGTTCCCGGTGCAAGCCCCAAATCTTTTGCGGCTTTTTCTGTTAGTGGTCCTACAATATCAGTAGAATTGATTATTTTGGGGAGATGTTCCATATTTACGCCGACCATATCGCAAACTGGTTTGCTCCAACCCTCATGGCCTTTTCTTATATCATATAAAAGGGCGGCAAAAGCAGAGTCACGCACCATGACAAATTCATCTGTACAACGACAGAGGAGATATTCCTTGACGTCGAGCCATTTATATATTTTATTGAATATTTCTGGTTCGTTTTCTTCAATCCACTTGTATTTCCAGATGGGATCTTTTACGGAAGACGAAACGGCGCCAGTATAATAAAGGTAGGGGATAGCCTTGAATATATTTGCACCAGCAATTTGAGGTCCGTAAGCCATACCTTTTTTGAGTTGTTTTTTAGCTCTCTGATCCATATAACTCATAGCTCGTCTGAGTGCTTTACCTTTTTCGTCTACGACAACTAAACCCTGAGCTTGTGAGCAAAAGGAAATTCCCTTTATATCTTCAGGACGAATTTTACCCTTTACTTTTTCATCATTAAAGATTTTTTTAGTAGTCGCACACATTGCAGACCACCATTCTTCAACATCTTGTTCTGCTCCACCATTGTCGAGTATATAAAGCTTATAACCACAAGATTCAGCCTTAATTAACTCAATTGAATTTTCGATATTAAACAAACAAGTTTTTACACCAGTTGTTCCGACATCATAGCTTATGACATAGTTTCCCATTTTTTCCCCCTATTTTAATTTTTTTATATCGGATTTTTCAAAAGTAAATGCAGATTCTAAAAATTTAAGCAATTCACGAACCATTTTTTCGTCATCGTCAAAAATTTCTTCTCCGCAAAAAATTTTCAGTCTTTCTCTGTAATAATCACAGGTATAAGAAAATTGTAAGGACGTTAAAAGAGTATCGAAAAAGAAAGCGAAAAGAGCGGGATTACAGTCTTTTCTGATTTCTCCCTTTTTTATACAATCTTCGATAAATTCCCTATATAATTTAGCAGAATTGGCTTCAACTTCATTTGCCATAGCATTTATATCGTATTTAGAACTCACTTTTGTAATTTCATTGTATAGCTTTACATATTTAGAATTTACTCCAGAAGTTCTCTGAATAGCACGAATAAGTTTTTCGGCTCTTATTAAAATTTTGTCGTCACTTTCTGCGACACTTTTCAATACATCATTTAGAGTTTTTGTAGAGTGTCGGACACAGGTCAGAAAAAAAGCCTCTTTTGTGGGAAAATATTTATACAAAAGACCAACACTAATGCCAGCTTTTTTTGCAATAACATTAATGTTTGCAGTTTCTAAACCAAGATTGGAAAATTCGTCAATTCCAGTCTGTAGAATTTTTTGTTTTCTTTCTTCGTCACAACGCTCAAAAGCTTCTTTATAATATTTCGTAGACACAACACACTTCCTATGAGCAGTCGCTCATTTATGTTGGGATTTTAACATAAAGTTAACTTGTCGGCAAGTATATAAAAGGCTTATTTTGAAAAAATATATACAAAGTGATGAATAATTCAATTTTACACTTTATTTTTTTTGTAAATAGTGATACAATACACTCAAAACATTGTGAGCGACGACTCACAACATTGTATGTATAAAAAACGGAGGTTAATATGGACAAAAATAATTTTGCGATTACTGAATATCCGGACACTGATCAAATTATCAGAGACCTTGACAGTTTGATTCAAAAACCGATTTATTCTATTAACAAGGACGCACTCGCTGAATATGAGAGAGAATATTACGAAAAGAAGTGCCAAAAATCAAAGGAAATGATTTCCGAAGCTAAAAATTATATTCCTGGAGGAGTACAACACAATCTCGCTTTTAACTATCCTTTCCCACTTGTATTTACAAAAGCTGAGGGAGCATATCTCTACGATATTGACGGAAATAAATATTATGACTTTCTTCAAGCTGGTGGACCTACAGTTTTAGGTTCTAATGACCCTGTTGTTAGAGATGCTGTTGTTCAACTTCTCAAAGACGGAGGACCCTCAACTGGTCTTTTCCACGAGTATGAATACAAGCTTGCTAAAAAGATTTCAGATTCTGTTGGTTCTGTTGAAATGTTTAGAATGTTGAACTCTGGAACAGAATCATGTATGTGTGCAATAAGAGTTGCTCGTCTTGCAACTGGAAAGAAAAATGTTCTTAAAATGGGTGGAGCTTATCATGGTTGGTCAGATCAGCTTGCTTGGGGTATTAGAATTCCAGGAACAAGAAATATTCAATCAAAGGGTGTTCCCGGTTACATCTTTAGACATACACAGGAATTTTTCCCAGGAGACTTAGACGACCTCGAAAAGAAATTAAAGCGCAATGAACTTGATGGCGGAACAGCTTGTGTATTTATTGAGCCTATTGGACCTGAATCAGCAACTCGTCCACTTTCAAAAGATTTTGTAAAAGGCGTTGAAAGACTTTGTCATCAATATGGAGCTCTCTTTATTTGTGATGAAGTTGTTTCAGGATTCAGAATTGGAATGTCTGGTGCACAAGGTTACTATGGTGTTGATCCAGATCTTACAATCTTTGGTAAAGTTATTGCAGGTGGATATCCTGGTGCAGGTGGAATCGGCGGACACAAAGATGTTATGAAACATTTAGGTGCTGGACTTGACTCATCTGGAAAGAAAATCAAAAAAGCTCTCTGTGGCGGAACTCTTGCTGCAACTCCTCTTTCCTGTGTGGCAGGTTATACAGCTCTCTGTGAAATTGAAAAGAGAGACGCTTGTAGAAAAGCTGGTGAATTGGCTGACAGACTTGTTGCCGGACTTCAAAAGAGTATTGAAAAATATAACTTACCTTTCGTAGCTTATAACATTGGTTCTGTTTGTCATTTGCATACAGTTGGAACAATGCACTTTGCAATTGACTGGACTAAGCCCTGGAAATTGCTCAACATTCTCAAAGAAACTTCTGCAAGACAAAAAGAAATGGAACATATGGGTTGTGCATATATGGCAGAGGGACTTGTTACTTTGGCAGGCTCCAGACTCTATACTTCTGCTGCTTATACACCAGAACTCATTGATGACGCTATAGCAAAATTCGATAAAGTTCTGTCTAAATGCGAACTTTTGAAATGATAGGAGGAATTAGATGGTTGTCGATATAAACAAAGTAAAAGATCAGGTTATCGAAGCCGGAAAAAGACTCGTAAAAGAGGGCTTAATCGCTCGAACCTGGGGAAATGTAAGTGCTAAAATTTCAGACAAGCAATTTGTTATTACTCCCAGCGGAAAAACTTATGAATCTTTAACTCGTGATGACATTGTTGTTGTTAATATAGAAGATTTAGAATATAAGGGAGATGTAAAACCCTCTTCTGAAAAGGGAGTACATGCGGAAGTATATAAAGCAAGACCCGAAATTAATTTTATAATTCACACTCATCAAATTTATGCTTCTGTAATTGGGGTATCGGGAGAAAAACAAGATATTCCAATGGGTAAATATAAGGCTCTTAAAGGACCTGTTCCTGCAGCAAAATATGGTCTTTCATCTACGGGAATTTTAAGCAATGCTGTAAAACAGGCTGTAATTGATAATCCTCAATCAAATGCAATTTTGATGAGACATCATGGAACTGTTTGCATGGGGCTTGATTATGAAAATACTTTTGAGGTTGCAAAGGAACTCGAAGATTTTTGTAAATCTAAAGTTGAAGTTGTAGATGATAGAATCATCGAAAAAACAGAAACTGATGTTGATTTGGGTTCAAGCGAAAGACATGGAGACATCTTTGTTTTGACAATGAAAGACGGAAAATCATATACCTGTGGCATAAATTCTGGTGCCGGAATACATGGAATTGCTCCAAGAGTATCAAAATTACATGCGGAAATTTATGCAACTTCTGATGTATCTTTCATCACACAATATACTGGTAAATATGCTGTGGCATTGAGTGCAAAAGGAAAAACGATAAAGCCATATTTGGACGATTTTGCCCAGATTGCCGGTGTAGATGTTAAATGTGTTACTTTGGATAAAACAAATTTCAGAACAGCTTCTAAAGATGTTGCCAAAGCACTTAAAAACAGAAATGCTGTTTTTGTAAAAGATGCAGGCGCAATTTGTACCGGTAATACAAAATCAGATGTGAATGCAGTTGAACTTGTTTTAGAAAAAGAATGTTTGACAAATCTTTATTCTAAGCATACATCTCATGCTCTGCCGCTTTCAAAAGCAGACTGTTTCCTTATGAGAACAGTATATGTTATGAAATATTCTAAACAGGCAGGATATTAATACATCAAATAATTACAAAAAGTGTCCGATTGTAAATTCGGGCACTTTTAAATTTTTCTTAAATTTCATTTGAAATACCATGGTATATATAATAGAATTGAACAGAGGTGATATTGTGCAAGAAATCAAAAAAAGAGACATTGTGCTTAATGTTATTTTATCTATTGTAACCTTTGGAATTTATGGAATATATTGGGCATATACTTTGGCGACAGAATCAAGCAGAGCAGATGACGAAAATGAAAGTACTGTGGTTATTGTTTTACTGATGCTTTTGGTTCCCTTTGTTGGTGTTTACTTCTGCGAAAAGAAATTGGTATCTGCTTGTGAAAAAATAGGAATGAAACATGAAGATATGTCTTTAATTTTATTGCTTATAAGTATTTTAGGCTTTCCAATTGTTGGATTTATCATTTTACAGGATACATTAAATAAGATAGTAGATTTTAATAATGAAAATATAAAAGTGGAAACTTCTTCTGAATCAGATTCTCAAGAGTAATAATCTCAAATGTTTTAGAAAAATATTCAAAAATAAATATTTTGATTAACAAAAAACGGTCAATACGATTTTCTCGTATCGACCGTTTAACTTTATGAATGATAATAAATTAAATTACCAGATGACTTTGGTTTCAATATCCTCTTTACAAGAAGTTATAAAGTCTTGAATACTCATAGAACCTATGTCGTCTTTCGTTCTATGTCTTACAGATACAGTGTCGCTAGTTTCTTCTTTTTCCCCGACAATTAACATATAGGGTAATTTTTCTTGCTTTGCCTGTCTGATTTTATATCCAATTTTTTCATTTCTCGTATCTACAGTTGTTCTAAGACCATTTTCATCTAATTTAGCTTTTACCTTATTTGCATAATCGAGGAATTTATCGGAAATTGGTAAAATTCTTACTTGCTCAGGTGAGAGCCAAAGAGGAAATGCTCCGGCATATTTTTCTATTAAAAGAGCTAAAGTTCTTTCATAACAACCGATTGAAGTTCTGTGAATTATGTATGGTGTTTTCTTTTCTCCGTCATTGTCTGTATAAACCATTCCGAAAGTTTTTGCGAGCATTTGGTCAATCTGTATTGTAATAAGAGTGTCTTCTTTTCCGAAAACATTCTTTATTTGAATATCAAGCTTTGGTCCATAAAAAGCGGCTTCACCAACGCCGACTTTATATTCAATTCCTAAATTGTTAAGTATTTTTTCCATAAGCCCCTGAGAATGCTCCCATTGCTCTGCTGTTCCGATGTATTTATCTCTATCATTTTCATCCCACTTTGAAAAACGATAAGAAATATTTTCATACAAACCAAGAGTTTTAAGCATATAAATGGCAAGCTCTAAAGCATTTTTAAATTCTTCTTCTAACTGATCAGGACGGCAAATGTCGTGTCCTTCGGAAATTGTAAATTGACGCACACGAATTAAACCATGCATTTCGCCTGAAGCTTCGTTTCTAAATAAAGTGGAAGTTTCATTGTATCTAAGTGGTAAATCCTTATATGAGCGAGGTCTATTTAGATAAGCTTGATATTGAAATGGACAAGTCATAGGGCGAAGAGCAAAGACTTCATCGTCTTTTTCTTCATCTCCTAAAACGAACATTCCGTCTTTGTAATGATCCCAATGTCCCGAAACTTTATATAAGTCACTTTTTGCCATATAGGGAGTTTTAGTTAAGAGCCAGCCTCTTTTTTCCTCTTCATCTTCAACAAATCTTTGCAATAGTTGTATTACTTTAGCACCTTTTGGAAGTAAAATCGGTAAACCTTGACCGATTATGTCCGCTGTAGTGAAAAATTCAAGCTCTCTTCCCAATTTGTTGTGGTCTCTCTTTTGAGCTTCTTCTAAAGTCTTAATATACTCTTCAAGCAAAGATTTTTTTGGAAAAGCAGTGCCATAAATTCTTGTGAGCATTTTATTTTTAGAATCGCCTTTCCAATAAGCACCAGTTGTAGATGTCAAGGCGATAGCCTTAACAGAGCCCGTACTCATAAGATGCGGTCCAGCACAGAGATCTGTGAAATCTCCCTGTTTATAAAAGCTTATATCTTCGCCTTTGTCGGCATGCTCTTTAATTAAAAGCACTTTATAATCTTCGCCTTTGTCCTCCATAAATTTAATGGCTTCATCTGGACTTAAGGTAAACTTTTCAATAGGTAAATTTTCTTTTGCAATCTTTGCCATTTCTTTTTCAATTTTTTCAAGGTCTTGAGCGGAAAATGGTTCATCTATATCAAAGTCATAGTAAAATCCATTTTCTATTGATGGCCCGATAGCAAGTTTTACATTTTTATAAAGTCTTTTCACAGCTTGCGCAAGAATATGAGAAGCGGTATGATTGAAAGCTCTTTGACCTTCTTCTGTGTCAAAGGTGCAAACTTCCAATTCACAGTCATTTTTTATAATGTATCTCAAATCTTTTACTTCGCCGTCAATTTTACAACAACAAGCTGCTTTATAAAGTGACATACCAATGGATTTAATCACTTCATAAACTGGTATTTCTTTTTCAAATTCCAAAATGCTCTTGTCGGGCAGACTTATTTTTATCATTTTTTTCCCTTCATTTCGATTTTTGAGTTTTTATATTCAAATTTAATTATAACAATTTTGTCAATAATATCTCTTTATAATTATATAATATTTTAAGATGATAATCAAAAAGACAAGGTCTAAGCCCTTTTATGCATACTCTTTAATAAGAGCTTTTTGCTTGACTTGAACTTTTATTAACTATACAATAGAAGCACAGTGGAAAAATGTGAAGATTTTTAACCGAATTTTTAATTTTTATATATTTTTACTGATTTTTTATATAAGGAGGTATCTGTTTGGATACTACACTTTGGATAATCATCTTAGCAATCGGTATACTCGTAGTAGCAGGTGCTGCTTTTTTTGTAGGCCAAAACTTTCGTAAAAATCATGCAGAAAAGCTCATAGGATCTGCTGAAGAAGAAGCTACAAGAATAATGAATCAAGCACTTACTGACGGAGAAAATAAAAGAAAAGAAAAAATACTTGAAGCAAAAGATGAAATATATAAACAAAGACAAGAAGCAGAAAAAGAAATTCGTGAAAGACGAGGAGAAGTTCATAGGCAAGAAAAGAGAATAAACTCTAAGGAAGACAATATTGATAGAAAAATAGCCAATATTGAGAAAAAAGAAGAAGTTTTACAGGAAAAACTGAAAACTGTCGATGAAAAATTAGAAGAAGTTGAAGCTCTTAAAAAAGGTCAATTTGAAATGCTCGAAAAAATTTCTGAGCTAACAAAGGAACAGGCAAAAGAACAACTTTTGAAAAATCTCGATGGAGAATTAGAGCATGAAAAGGCTCTGAAAATTGAAGAATATAAAAATAGATTTACAGATGAGTCAGAAAATATAGCAAGAGAACTTTTATCTGTTGCAATTCAAAGATGTGCAGTCGACCATAGCTCCGACAGTGTCGTAACAGTAATAAGTCTTCCAAATGACGAAACAAAGGGAAGAATTATCGGACGAGAGGGTCGCAACATCAGGGCGATTGAATCTATGACTGGCGTTAACTTGGTTATCGACGACACACCAGAAGCAATAACAATTTCATCTTTTGACCCAGTTAGAAGACAGGTTGCTTCACTTGCACTTCAAAAACTTATTTCTGACGGAAGAATTCACCCAGCGAGAATAGAAGAAACAGTAAAAAAATGCCAAAAAGAAGTTGATACTGCAATTAAACAAGCGGGAGATCGTGCTGTATTAGAAGTTGGCGTTACTGGAATAAATAATGAAGTTGTCAAACTTTTAGGTAGATTGAAATACAGAACCAGCTATGGACAAAATGTATTAAATCATTCTGTTGAAGTTGCTTATCTGTCTGGTTTAATTGCATCTGAAATGGGAGTGAATGTAAAACTTGCAAAGAGAGCAGGTCTTTTACATGACATAGGAAAGGCAATTGACCACGAATATGACGGCTCTCATGTTCAACTGGGCGTTGAATTTGCAAAAAAATATAAGGAAAATGATACTGTTGTAAATGCTATTGCTGCACATCATGGCGATGTTGAGCCTAAGTCTACAATTGCTTTTATTGTTCAAGTTGCCGACGCAATTTCGGCTTCCCGTCCTGGAGCAAGACGAGAAAACATTGAAAATTATATTAAGAGAATAGAGAGTTTGGAAGAAATTGCTTCATCATTTGAGGGAGTTAAAAATACCTTTGCACTTCACGCTGGCCGTGAAATCAGAGTTATGGTACAACCCGAAAGCATCAGTGATGATAAAATGGTTATCGTTGCTCACGAAATTTCCAAAAAAATTGAAGATGAACTCGAGTATCCCGGACAAATTAAAGTAAATGTTATTCGGGAGAATAGAGCAGTTGATTATGCAAAATAAAATTAAAATTCTTGCACTCGGAGACATAGTCGGAGACCCAGGTCTCGACTGTGTCTTTCGTAACTTAAACAAGATAAAAAAAGAAAAAAATATAGATGTTTGTGTTGTAAATGGAGAAAATTCAGCACAGACTAATGGTATTACAAAAAAAAGCGCTGATGAGTTATTTAAAGCGGGTGCCGATGTAATAACTACGGGAAATCATGTATATAAAAAAAAGAGTTCCTATGAATTTTTAGATTCAATGGACATAATTCGCCCCTATAATTTTAACGATGATGACCCTGGAAAAGGTTATCTGATTTTAGATAAAGGTTCATATAAAATTGCTTTCTTAAATTTAATCGGCAGAGTGTATATGATGCCATATAATAATCCTTTTGCTGCTGCGAAACGCTTTCTGGAAAAAACGAAAGACTGTAAAATAAAAATTGTAGACTTTCACGCAGAGGCTACATCAGAAAAGAGAGCTATGGGATTTTTTCTAAACGGCAAAGTTTCTGCTATTTATGGAACTCATACTCATGTGCAGACTGCTGACGCCCAAATTTTAAGTAAGGGAACTGGATATATAACTGATTTAGGTATGTGTGGAAATAGTGACAATGTAATAGGTGTTGCCCCTGAAATGATAATCAAAAACTTCACTACCTGTCAGCCCCATTATTTTACTTTTGAACAGGCTCGAGAAAATGCGCAGAGCATAAATGGATGTATTTTTACTATTGATACTAAAAGTGGAAAAACAGTTGATATAGAAACTTTGAGGATTGAAAAATTATGAAAAAATTTGTAAAACCAATAGCTTTGATTTTAGTTGTTTTTTCGTTCTTATTTTTGTTTTCGTGTAATAAAGATGGCAAACAAAAGACAAATAGGCCGAGTGTATTTGAAAAGAAAAGAGAAATTCGTCTGCCTTATTCAAAACAAGATGGATTAAATCCTTATTTTGCAAAAACTCGTATAAATTATAATCTTTTCCCTCTAATGTATGAGAGCCTTGTAAAGCTTGATTCAGATTATTCTGCAAATAAAGTGTTGGCAAAAAACATTGAGAATAAAGGATATTATCTTGATGTTCAGGTAGATGGGAAAAAGTTTTCTCCATATGATGTAGTTTATTCTTTCTATATGGCAAAAAGATCTCCTCTATATGCACCAACTCTTGTAAATGTTGACAAAGCCATGGCATATAATGGAGATACTGTTCGTTTTACTTTAATTAAACCAAGAAAATTTGCAGAAAATGCTTTGACTTTTCCCATAGTAAAATCTAAAACAGCAGACAGAAAAGAGAATTTGCCAGAGGGAACAGGTATGTATTCTCTTTCCAATGATAATCTTGTTAAAAACAGAAATTCAAGCGAAAAACCCTTGACAGAAAAAATTTCTTTATTTGATATAAATAAAGATTCTGCTCTATATTACGGAATGCAGGTCGGAAATTTAGACGCTTATTATGATCCGCTTATCTCTGGCAATTTGAAAACCTCTCCTACACAGAGAGCGGCAATTTCTACAACTAATCTTGTTGCTCTTACCTTTGGACCTCGGCTTAGTATTACGCCAGATCAGAAGAAATATATAAGTTATAGTATTGATAGGGAAAAATTCAAAAATGAAGGTTTTTCGGGCCATTTAAATGCGAGTAATCTGCCTTATCATAAAGGAATTCCAGAGGTTTGTAAGTTTTACAAAAAGCAGGGAACGCCAAATGAACTAAAAGATAAAATAGGCAATTTTACAGATAAAGAATATTCTTTAATATATTGTAATGACAATACAGTTAAAGCAAACTCAGGGACTGTAATTGCAAAGCAACTTTTAAATTCGGGAATAAAAATTAAAGCGGAAGCACTTTCATATTCAGAATATATGAGCAGGCTCAAATCAGGCAGATATGATTTTGCTCTTGTGGAAATTAAACTGACACAAGAAATAGATTTGACGCCAGTAATTTCTGACAAAAATTTCTTAAATATTTATGAAAGCTTTGAGCGTAAAACAATTTCAACAGAAGCTTTTATAAAGGCATATTATGATAATCTTCCTTTTATAACGCTTGGATATAAAAATGGAGTTTTGGTTTACTCAAGACAGATAAAAGAAAACATTTCGGCTAATGAAACAAATGTATATGACGGATTTAATAATTGGTATATAACGGAAAATAAATAATATGGTTGATCTAAATAGTCAAACAATTAGATATATAAAGGGAATAGGGCAGACGAGAGCTGATAAATTTCAAAAACTTGGAATTGAGAGTGTCGGCGATCTGCTCTCTTTTTTTCCTAAAAGATATGAGGACTTATCTCAGTCAGTCTCTTTTTTGACAGCGCCCAAAGACGAAAAAGTAGCTATTGTAGCAACGGTTAGAGGAAATGTTGAAAGTTATAGAACGAAAAATAATCTTCGTATTTTTTCGTGTTTAGTTTCTGATGAAAATGATACTTTTGCAAAAATAACTATATTTAACAATGTCTTTGACGCAAAAAAATTGACCGTCGGGAAAAAATTTATTTTTTATGGCAAAGTTCAACGAGATAGCTATGGATTAAATATGCCATCTCCAGAAATTTTAGAAATTTCTAACTTGAAGATAAGACCTGTATACAGACAAACAGCAGGATTAAACAGCAAATTTATTTCTGCTTGTATTTCAAATGCGATTTTGAAATATGGGGAAGATATTGCAGATAGTCTGC
The DNA here is from genome assembly GCA_030532035.1 of Clostridia bacterium. Classification (GTDB taxonomy): domain Bacteria; phylum Bacillota; class Clostridia; order Oscillospirales; family Acutalibacteraceae; genus JAUNLX01. Next base: position 66,847 of record JAUNLX010000003.1, read on the forward strand.
CGTCAAAGATTAAATCGGATTATAAACTCATTGAAAAAAAAGACGCTATAGAGCAAGTACATTTCCCAACAAGCTTTGACCTTTTAGAAAAAGCAAAAAACAGACTTATTTATGAAGAATTATTCATTTTTTCGTTGGGAATATTAAAATTAAAAAGCGCTAAAAAACAGAAATCTGATACCGTTATAAAAGATGATTATTCTAAAGATTTTGACAAACTAATTCCCTTTGAACCTACAAGTTATCAAAAAACTGCATTGCAAGAGATAATAAAAGATTTTGTTTCCCCTTATCCTATGCGCAGACTTTTGCAGGGAGATGTCGGATCTGGCAAAACTTATGTAGCGGCGGCAGCAGCTTATACAGCTATAAGAAATCAATACCAAGTGGCTTTTATGGCACCTACTGAAATTTTAGCAAACCAACATTTTGAAACTCTATCAAATTATTTTAAAAATAAAAAAATAAAGATCTCTCTTCTGACTTCTTCAACTACTAAGAAAGCAAGAAATGAAATTTTAGAAAACTTAAAATCGGGTGAAATAAATCTTGTTGTAGGCACACATTCACTTTTGTCCACTGATGTTGAATTTTCTAATTTGGGCTTTGTTGTTACTGATGAACAACATAGATTCGGGGTTTTACAGAGAAAAGCTCTTGAAAACAAAGGAAGACAAGTTAATGTGCTTGTTATGTCTGCAACGCCTATTCCACGAACTCTGGCACTTTCTGTTTATGCGGATTTAGATATTAGTATTATGAAAGGCAGACCGTCAAATCGAAAAAAAATAAAGACATATAGAATAGATTCTTCAATTAGAAAAAGATGTTTTGACTTTATAAAAAAGCAAATTGATTCAGGCCGTCAAGCATATATAGTTTGTTCTTTAATAGAAGAAAATGAAGAGATGTCTCAACTTGTTTCTGCTGAAGATTATTATAAAAAAATAAAAAACTCTGCATTTAAAAATTACAGAGTTGCGTTGATACATGGGCAGATGAAGAGCAAAGAAAAAGAGCAAATTATGCAAGAATTTAAACAGGGTAACATAGATGTGCTTGTCTCAACAACGGTGATCGAAGTGGGGATTGATGTTCCAAATGCGACTGTTATGTTAATTGAAAATGCTGAGCGTTTTGGACTTTCTGCTCTGCACCAACTTAGAGGGCGAATTGGCAGGGGGAAAGAGCAGTCATATTGTATTTTATTGAGTGATAGCAAAAGTCAAAAGACAAATGAGCGGCTGCAAGTCTTAGTTAAAACAGATGATGGATTTAAGATAAGCGAAGCAGATTTGAAACTGCGAGGCCCTGGCGATTTTTTCGGTTCAAAACAACATGGATTGCCAGAATTCAAATTAGCAGATATGTTAAATGATATTAGTGTTTTCAATAGAGCAATGAGCGATGCAAAAAAGATTTTAGACAAAGACTTTGATTTATCTGAAAAAGAACAGATAGATTTAGAATATGAGTTGGAAAAAATGTTCAAAAAAATATAAATAATAAAACCCTCAGATTTAATCTGAGGGTTAAAATTTAAGTTTTATGATACTTTTTTCATCTCGATAAATTTATTGTCTTCTTTATTTGAGAAAGACTTATAATTAACTTTGTTGAGATTCTGGGCATCACGCTTATTTCTGAAATATTTGTAACCAAAATATATGGCAACTGCACCTAAAACAAGAAGGAGCACCGTTACAATAACCTTAAAAATCTTTTTGCTCATCATGACCTCCCGATAAATTATCTTGTATTTATTATAGTGTCAGACAAGAGGCAAGTCAAGATAGTTTATTCATCTTTGAGTCCAAAGAGGACTTTTTTCTTGCGGCATTATTTTTATGAAGGAGACCTTTAGTAGCGGCTTTGTCTATTTGTGAAACAGCTTCTGTATATAAATTTTTTGCGTCTTTATCTTTGTTCTCAATAGCATTAACTGCTTTTTTAATAGAAGTTTTCAAAGCAGACATTTTTGATTTATTACGAAGACGAGCCTTTTCATTGGTAAGGATTCTCTTTTTTGCAGATTTAATATTTGCCATTTTGCACCTCCTGTTAAGTTATCTACAGAGATGAATAATAACATTTTTTTTATTAAATTGCAATTCTTTTATTGAATATAAAACAAGGCAGAAAAAATTTTTCTCTTTCTATTATATATAAGTAAAATTATTTACTTTTTTGCATATGATTAGTCCTCGATTTATAAAAATATATCTTAAAAACTCTTGCAAGAAATATAAAATCTGTTTTAATGGTAGTATAAAAAATAAAGGTGATAGTTATGAAAATAAAAGGATTACAAAAATTGACTCTCTTAGATTTCCCTGGACACACCGCCTGTACTGTGTTTTTGCCAGGCTGTAACTTCCGCTGTCCTTTTTGTCACAACGCCTCTTTAGTCTGTGACATAGATGAAGACGAGATACCAGAGGAAGAATTCTTTGATTTTCTCGAAAAGCGAAAGGGTCTATTAGATGGAGTTTGTGTTACGGGAGGGGAACCTACTTTACAGCCAGATTTAAAACAATTTATTTATAAAATAAAAAAAATGGGATACCTTGTAAAACTTGATACAAACGGATATAATCCGACAGTTTTAGAAGATATATTAGAAAATAATCTCTGCGATTATGTCGCAATGGACATAAAATCTTCTCCTGAAAATTATAACAAGGTTAGCGCTGTTGAAAATTTTGACTTTGAAAAAATCAGACAGAGCATTAATTTATTAAAATCTCACGATATAGATTATGAATTTAGAACAACTGTAGTTGAAGAATTACACAATGAAAAAGATTTTGAATCTATCGGTAAATTGTTGTCGGGAGAAGAAAAATATTTTCTACAGTCCTTTGTAGATTCTGGAGACTGTATTGAATCAGGATATACAGCCGCAAGTAAGGAAATGATGATAAATTATTTAGAAATTGTTAAGGAATATGTGCCCAACACGCAAATTCGTGGAATTTGAACAAAAAACGAACAAGTTTTTTTACAAAGTCAACCACAATATATAGTGTTTTTTACTTGACTTGCCCCACCAAGTGTAGTATTCTGTAGAAGACAACAAAAGAAAAGAGGCATATTATGTATAAAGTAATAAAACGAGACGGTCGCGTCGTAGATTTTAATCTTCAAAAAATCAAGAGCGCCATACAAAAGGCTTTTGAAGCCACCGAAACAAATTATACAGATGAAATTCTCGATATGCTTACTCTCCGAGTTACAGCCGAATTTCAAGAATTCATTGTAGATGAAAGAATTCACATTGAAAAAATTCAGGACAGCGTTGAAAAGCTCCTTTCAAAAGCAGGATATGAAAATGTAGCTAAGGCATACATTCTCTATCGTAAAAAGAGAGAGAGCTTGAGAAATGTTAGCAAAACTGTTCTTGACTATAAAAAGACAGTCAACGATTATCTTAAAATCAACGACTGGAGAGTTAAAGAAAATTCAACGGTTACATATTCTGTAGGCGGATTAATTTTGTCTAACTCTGGAGCAGTTACTGCAAACTATTGGTTATCTGAAGTTTATGATGACGAAGTAGCTAATGCTCATAAAAATTGCGATATGCACATTCACGACCTTTCTATGCTTACTGGTTATTGTGCAGGTTGGAGTCTTCGTCAACTTATCGAAGAGGGACTTGGCGGAATTCCAGGAAAAATTTCATCTTCACCAGCAAGACATCTTTCAACTCTTTGCAACCAAATGGTAAACTTCCTTGGTATTATGCAAAATGAATGGGCAGGAGCACAGGCTTTTTCATCTTTTGATACCTATCTTGCACCATTTGTAAAAGTAGATAACTTGTCATACAAACAGGTTAAACAGGCTATTCAATCTTTCGTTTATGGCGTTAATACACCATCTCGTTGGGGAACTCAAGCTCCTTTCTCAAATATAACTCTTGACTGGACTGTTCCAAATGACTTAGCTGAAAAACCTTGTATAGTTGGCGGAGAAGAACAGGACTTTAAATATAAGGACTGTAAAAAGGAAATGGATCTTGTCAATAAAGCCTTTATCGAAATAATGATTGAGGGCGACGCAAATGGTAGAGGTTTCCAATATCCTATTCCAACTTATTCAATCACAAGAAACTTTGATTGGTCGGACACAGAAAACAACAGACTTTTATTTGAAATGACTGCTAAATACGGAACTCCTTATTTCTCGAATTATATAAATTCTGATATGGATCCGTCAGATGTTCGTTCAATGTGTTGCAGACTTCGTCTTGACCTTCGTGAACTCAGACGCAAATCAGGTGGATTTTTCGGTTCTGGTGAATCAACAGGTTCTGTTGGTGTTGTTACAGTTAATATGCCCAGAATTGCATATACATCGAAAAATAAAGAAGAATTTTACAGCAAACTCGATCATATAATGGACCTTGCAGCACGCTCACTTAAAGTAAAGCGTGAAGTTGTAAATAAGCTTTTAGAAGCTGGTTTATATCCATATACTAAGAGATATTTAGGTTCTTTCAACAATCACTTCTCAACAATTGGTCTTGTCGGAATGAACGAAACTTGCCTTAACGCAAAATGGCTAGGCAAAAACTTAATTGACAGAGAAGCAAGAGAATTTACTCAAGAAGTTCTTGATCATATGTTAGATAGACTCAAGGATTATCAAGAACAATATGGAGATCTCTATAACTTAGAAGCAACTCCTGCAGAATCAACAGCATATCGTCTTGCTAAGCACGATGTTGAGGAATATCCAAACATAATAACAGCTTCTGACGGAGAAACTCCTTATTATACAAACTCCAGCCATCTTCCTGTTGGATATACAGATGACATTTTCTCAGCTTTAGATCTTGAAGATGATTTACAGACTCGTTATACTTCTGGAACAGTATTCCACGCTTTCTTAGGAGAAAAATTACCTGATTGGAAAGCTGCTGCAAATCTCGTTAAAAAGATTGCCGAAAATTACAAATTACCTTATTTCACACTTTCTCCTACATATTCAATTTGTAAACATGACGGATACTTAATTGGTGAACACTTCAATTGTCCGAAATGTGGAGAAAAAGCAGAAGTTTATAGCAGAATAACTGGATATTACAGACCAGTTCAAAACTGGAATGACGGTAAAGTTGAAGAATATAAAGACAGAAAAGAATATGTTATAACAAATGACGAATTGCCGATTCTCTTTACGACTTCTACTTGTCCAAATTGTAAGATTATCAAGAAAATTTTGGCTGAACAGAATGTTGAATATACCGAAATAAATGCCGAAGAAAATGTTGAACTTGCGAAAAGATTTAATTTAAGACAGGCTCCAACTCTTGCAATAAAAGTAGGAGACGAGTACCAAATTTATGCAGGTGTTGATAAAATAACTCAGGCTTTGGCACAGGTAAAGGCATAAACTTAATATTAAAAAAAACACATCACTGTGATGTGTTTTTTTATTGCATTGAAATTTAAGATATAAATTTAAAAGAGAAAAGGGTAGTCGTAGGCTACCCTTTATTTTTTATCGAAACCTTCCTCAAATTTTCCCCATTTTTTAACATTATTCAGCATAATGCAACGGTCTTAGAAGTTTGATTTTGAGTAAACAAAAATCCTCGATACATAAGCGATTTGCTTTTATATCGAGGATTATTTTAGTTGGCAGCGGAATAGGGATTCGAACCCCAACTAACAGAGTCAGAGTCTGCTGTGCTACCGTTACACCATTCCGCTAAGTAAAAGTAAATAAGGAAAAAGAAAAAACCCGTTTTCCCGGGTTTTTTTACTTATATTGCACGGGTTACTTTTCCGGAACGGAGACAAGAAGTACATACATTTTTTCTCTGAGGTTTGCCGTCTACCATGATTTTTACTTTTTTTACATTGGGTTTCCAGGTTCTGTTTGAACGTCTGTGAGAGTGGGATACAGCAATTCCAAACGTAACGCCTTTACCGCAAATTTCACACTTGGCCATAATTGCCTCCTTTTCTAATTATTGAACGCAAAGATTTTATCAAATATCTTTGTGTTATGCAAGTATAAAATGAAAATCATCTTTAATATATTATCTATTTAAGATAGTAATCATTATAAAAATATTTTTATTAAAGGTTATAGATAAGATTGAAAATTGCCTCAAATAAAGTTTAAAAATTTTTCTGCTAATTTTTCATATGTAAAATTTTTGATTATCGCATTTTTTCCATTTTCGCCTAAACGGTTTCTTTCAATGGTACTCATAGATTTAATGGCATTAATTTTTTTGATTATGTCATCTATGTCTGTTGGGTTTGCCATATATCCACACTCATATTCCTCGATTAGTGTTTTTGGAGAATTTATAACGCAAACTACAGGTTTACCAGCAGCCATAGTATCATACATTTTATTGAGACAAAGACCAAATCTATATAGCGGAGAGGGCTCAGCAGTTATGAGCACACAATCAAATTTATCTAACAATGTTGGAACTTGTTTTTTTGATACGGGTGGTAAAAAGATTATATTATCTATTTTTTCTTTTTTGGCTCTTTTGATTAACCTCTTTTTTTCAACCCCATCGCCAACAAGAACAAACTTTGTATCTTCATCTTTTATATTTTTTGCAGTATCCAGAATGAGGTCTAAGGCATTAGATATGGCATGTCCGCCGAAATATCCGACAATAAATTTGCCTTTTAATTGATTAAAGATTTTGCTGTGTTCCTCTGGTAGCTCGAATTTGCTTTCAAATTCTTCGAAAACAACACCATTTTGTATGTTTATAAATTTTTCTGGGGAAAGACCGTGGTTTACCATATACTGTTTAGAATTGGGTAATAAAGCAACAAGTTTATCACAATTTTTATATGCGGAATTTTCTGCTATTTGCATAAGTAGTACAAAGGGATGTTTTTTGGACATTCCGCCAATTTCATACAGTGTGGCAGGCCACATATCATGGACTTCATGGATATATTTGGCTTTAGAATACTTTGCAATTCTTTGTGCTGCATATGTATCTAAAGGATATGTTGATGACGCAATAACAACATCTGGTTTCCATTTATTTGCTATCTTTTTTGCGTCTTTCCATAATTTAAAAACAAATCGAAACATGGTTTTGGCTCTATCGACGCCATTTCCTTGATACTGTCCAGTTTTTATCCAAGTATAGTGTATCCCATCCACGATTTCTTCGTCATAGTCATTTTTAACTATAGGATTTTTGTTTCTTAAATGAGAAAAATCTCCTCCTATGATACGAACATTGTGCCCCATTTTTACCCATTCTCTGGACAAATAGTATGGTCTAAACTCCATACCCATCTCGGGAGAACCGGCATAGTGATTTAAATAAACTATATTCATTAAAGTCTCCTTATAGCAAAAACAACCAAATCCATTGATTTTTTTGAATTTCAGTCAATGGAGTTCAATTTGTACGCAATATTATACCATAATTCAAAGGTTTGATATAACTGAATTAACTTAAATATTGTAATTTGCTTGTAAAAAGTATGCTTTTAAGAATATAATTAAATAGTACTTTTTCTAAATTAGAGGAAAAAAATAATTATATAACCGAATGAAACAAAAATTATACCTTTTATGATTAAATGTTACAGATACATTGATTTTTGAAATGAAATAAACTATAATTACATAAATCGAACATTTGTGCGAACGACTAAGGAGGACATTTTGGCAAAAAGTGAAAAATCAAAGGCTTTAGATACTGCAATTCATCAAATTGAAAAACAATATGGAAAAGGCGCAATAATGCGTCTGGGACAAAAAACTGAATTGAAAATTGAATCGATCCCTACAGGTTCTATTATGCTTGATAATGCTCTTGGAATAGGCGGTTTGCCTAAGGGCAGAATAATTGAAATTTACGGACCTGAATCTTCGGGAAAAACGACTCTTGCCTTACATTCAATAGCTGAAGCGCAAAAATTGGGAGGTGTGGCAGCTTTTATAGATGCAGAGCACGCACTTGATCCACTTTATGCTTCTAATTTAGGTGTAGATATCGACTCTCTCTTAGTTTCGCAACCAGACAACGGAGAACAAGCTCTTGAAATTGCTGAATCTCTTGTACGCTCAGGGGCAGTAGATATAATTGTAGTAGATTCAGTCGCAGCTTTAGTGCCGAGAACGGAAATAGAAGGCGAAATGGGAGATTCCCATGTTGGTTTACATGCAAGACTTATGTCTCAAGCACTCAGAAAATTAGCTGGTGCAATTGCAAAATCAAATGCAATTATCGTCTTTATAAATCAGCTCCGTGAGAAAGTTGGCGTTGTATATGGAAACCCCGAAGTTACCACTGGAGGTAGAGCACTCAAATTCTATGCTTCGGTTAGAATTGATGTCAGAAAACAAGAGCAGATTAAAGGCAATGGCGGAGAAGTAATTGGTTCTCGCACAAAGGCAAAAATCGTCAAAAATAAAGTGGCTCCACCATTTAAAGAGGCAAAATTCGATATAATGTACGGAGAAGGAATTTCGCACGAGGGCGAAATTTTAGACATAGGTGTCGATCTTGGCGTGATAAGGAAAAGTGGTTCTTGGTTTTATTATGGAGACGAGCGTTTAGGTCAGGGAAGAGATAATGTTAAAGTTCTTCTGAAAGAAAATTCTGATTTAAGTAGCACGCTCGAAAAATTAATAAGAGAAAAAATGAAAGCTGAAGTTTTAGCAGATAAATCGAGTAAAGAAGCTCCTAAAAAGAAAGGCACAACTGATAAAGAAATCACAAAAAAAGAAACAGATATAAATGCCGAGATAGATATAGTTATGGATGATGAAGATTGAAACTGACATCAAAAAAAGGTAAAGGTCAAAAACTTCACATCTATATTGATGATGATTATAAATTTACTACGGATATAAACACCTTTTACTTGCTAGGATTGCAAGAAAATGAAGAAATAGATGAGGAAAAGTTGATTTTTATTAAAGATAAAATCGACTTTTCCTATTTATATAATTGTGCGGTTAAAATATTGAGCTTGCGAGCTAATTCTGAAAAAGAACTAAGGGATAAACTTATTAAAAAAAATAGGCGTGAATATGTTGTAGAAGAGGTTATTTCCAAAATAAAAGAACAAGGATATTTAAACGATGAAGATTTTGCCAAAGCATATTCTAAAGAACTCATTCAGAAAAAGGGAAAATCAAAGAATTATGTATCATTTAAATTGAGAGAAAAAGGGATAAATAATTCAATGATAGATGAGGTTTTAGAAGATTATAATATAGATGAAAAAGAGAGAATAGAAGACATTATCCAAAGAAAATACAAAAAAGTTAATTTAAATGATGAAAAAGAGAAAAGAAGGATATATAATTTCTTTGTTAGAGCTGGTTTTAAAACTGGAGATATTTTAACTGTTTTTAATAAAATCGTCGGAGAATAATTTGATTAAAGTTTATATGGTTAGCTTGGGCTGTTCGAAAAACCAAGTGGATGCAGAGCGGATGCTCTTTGATCTTGAAGAAAATGGAATATCAGTTGTATTTGACGAAACACAGGCGGATGTAGTTGTCATAAACACCTGTGCTTTTATAGAATCTGCAAAAATGCAAGCTATAGAAGAAATTTTGAATTATGCAAATTTAAAGGAAAATGGAATTATTTCTGGAATAGTTATAACTGGATGTCTTTCTGAAAGATATAGACAGGAAGTTATAAATGAAATTCCCGAAGTAGACGCAGTTCTTGGGATAGGTTCGAACGATGAAATTGTAACCGCTGTAAAAAGAGCTTTTAACAGAGAAAAGTTTTCGAGTTTCAAAGAAAAGGAGAATTTAAAACTCACTGGAAAAAGAATAAGGCTCGATCTTTCACATATAGGATATTTGAAAATTGCAGATGGCTGTTCAAATCATTGTGCTTATTGCGCTATCCCTCAAATCAGAGGAAAAATGAGAAGTGTTCCACTTGATAGAGTTTTGGACGAAGCGAAAGATTTAATTTCTCAAGGAGTAAAAGAATTAATTCTCATTGCACAAGATACAACTGTCTATGGACTTGATTTAAAAGAAAAATCTTCACTTAAAATTTTACTCAAAAAGTTATGTGAAATTGAGGGAGATTTTAAAATTCGCTTACTGTATTGCTATCCAGAGAGAATAGACGAAGAGCTTATAGAAATAATTAAATCTGAAGATAAAATTTTAAAATATTTAGATATACCGATTCAACATTCTTCAGATTCGATTTTACGCTCTATGAATAGAAATATTAAAAAAGAACAAATTCAAAATTTAATAGATACTTTGAGAGCTCAAATAGAGGGAATAACAATAAGAACAACAGTTATGGTCGGATTTCCTGGAGAAACTCAAAAAGATTTTGACGATTTATATGATTTTGTCAAAAAAAATAAATTTGAAAGACTGGGCTGTTTTGCATATTCTCGAGAAGAAAATACCAAAGCGGCAGACTTTGAAAATCAAGTGCCAGAGGAAATTAAAGAAACCCGTTGTCAGTTGATAGAACAGCTGCAATATGATATATTAATTAAGCTAAATCACGATGAAATTGGCAAAATTTATCCAGCAATAATCGATGGCAAGGATGAAGCAGCTTCATCGTATATTGCTCGCTCATATAAAGATGCTCCAGAGGTCGACACCTTTATTATTTTCAATTCAGACAAAATATTTGAACCTGGAGATGTTGTAAATCTTAAAATCACCGATTGCCATGAATATGATTTGGAAGGAGAGCTATTAGAGTGAAAATGAATTTACCCAACAGGCTTACAATAATCAGAATGATTCTGACTCCTGTTTTTCTCGCTGTCTTTTTAGCTGATATACCCCATCGTTTTTTATATGCACTTATACTTTTTGTTGTTGCGAGTTTTACGGATACTTTAGATGGATATATAGCAAGAAAGAAAAATATAATAACTGTATTTGGGAAATTAGCAGACCCAGTTGCCGATAAAGTTCTCACAACTGCAGCATTACTTGCACTTATGCATATCGGTTACTGCAATATCTGGTTGGTGGCTCTGACACTCACAAGAGAATTTGCGGTTACTTCATTTAGACTTGTTGCAGCATCTGATGGACTTGTAGTTCCGGCAAATATTTTTGGGAAAATAAAGACGATAAGTCAAATGGTATTTACCTCATTGATTATATTGCTTCTTGAATTAAAAGAAGTCTGTATTTTGCCTCAAACATTCAATTTGGCATTGTTTTCAAACATTTTAATTGGCATAACTACACTCTTTACTCTTATATCAGGCGCCATTTATATTGTTAAGATAACAAAGAAAATAGACTTTAGTAAATAATAACGGAAGAAATTTATGTTTGAAGAAATAAAAGAAACTATTAAAGCATATAAAAGAAGAGATCCAGCGGCTCGTTCTGCGTTGGAAATCATTCTTTTATATCCTGGATTTAAAGCTACTATGATGTATAAAATTGCACATAGACAGTATAAGAAAAAGCATTATTTTTTAGCAAGACTTATTTCGCAGAGGGCCGCCAGAAAAACGGGAATAGAAATTCATCCTGGTGCACAAATTGGAAAAAGATTCGTAATAGACCATGGAACAGGAACGGTCATAGGCGAAACTTCGATTATCGGAGACGATGTTATTATTTATCAAAATGTAACCCTTGGGGGAACTGGAAAAGATACAGGTAAAAGACATCCTACGATAGGCAACAATGTTATGATAGGCGCTGGAGCAAAAGTTTTGGGACCGTTCAAAATAGGAGACAACTCAACGATTGCTGCAGGTGCAGTGGTATTAGATGAAATTCCAGAAAATTCTACGGCTGTTGGAGTCCCTGCTCAAGTAGTAAAACAGGGTGGAATTAGAATAGAATTAGATCAAGTCAACATTCCCGATCCAGTTGCAATTGAGTTAAATGCTCTGAAATTGAGAATGGAAAATTTGGAACAACAATTGAAAGGACAGGACTAATGCAAATTTATAATACACTTACGAGAAAGAGAGAAAAATTCGTTCCTTTAAAAGAAGGCCAAGTTGGCATATATGCTTGTGGACCAACAGTTTACAACTATATTCATATAGGAAATGCAAGGCCGATTGTCACTTTTGATGTTTTGAGAAGATATTTTGAATATAGGGGATACAAGGTAACCTTTGTTCAGAATTTTACTGATATTGACGACAAAATATTAAAAAAAGCCAAAGAAGACAATCAATTTTACCGAGAAGTTTCTGAAAAATATATAAAAGAATATTTTAAGGACGCCCATGGACTGAATGTAAGAGACGCCGATGTACATCCAAAAGTTTCTGACAATATCGACGCTATAATTAAAATGGTTTCAACGCTTATAGAAAATGGGCATGCATATATTGCTGAAAATAATGATGTTTATTTTGACACACAGAGCTTTGATGAATATGGTAAATTGAGTCATCAAGATTTAGAATCTTTAGAAGCTGGTGCCAGAATTACTGTTGAAGAAAAAAAGAAAAATGCCATGGACTTTGCTCTTTGGAAAGCTCCTAAGGACGATGAACCCTATTTTGAAGCTCCCTTTGGTAAAGGTCGTCCAGGTTGGCATATTGAATGCTCTGCTATGTCTACTGAGATATTGGGCAAAACTTTTGATATACATTGTGGCGGGCGTGATTTGATTTTCCCTCATCATGAAAATGAAATCGCTCAATCTGAATGTTGCTACAACGAAAAATTTGCAAATTACTGGATGCATAATGGATATATAAATGTTGACGGTTCAAAGATGAGTAAATCTCTCGGAAATTTCTTCACTGTTCGTGAAATTGCAGAAAAAACAGGATATGAAGTAATTCGTTATCTTATGCTTTCTTCTCATTACAGAACACCTATCAATTTTTCAAAAGAAATTTTAGACCAAAACAAAAATTCTTTAGACAGATTATACAACTGTAAAAATAATTTAGAATTTGAGATAAAAAAATCAGATGGCGAAAATGAATTAGAAAATTATAAAAACGAACTTGAAAAATTTAGACAGCAATTTATAACAGCGATGGACGATGATTTAAATACAGCAGACGCTTTGGCAGCCATCTTTGATTTAACTAAATACATTAACACCAATATTTTAGAAAAAGGTCTCAAAAGGCAAATTCTTGAAGATTCTTTAGAATTATTTGTAGAACTAAACGATGTTTTGGGCTTTCTATACGAGAGAAGAGAACAAACCACGATTGACGGTGAAGAAATAGAAAGATTAATTGCAGAAAGACAAAAAGCCCGAGCAGAAAAAAACTATGAACTTGCAGATAAAATAAGAGATGAATTGTCTGAAAGGGGTATAGAACTCAAAGATACAAAAGACGGGGTTAAATGGGCGATAAAACAATAAAATTATTATAAAAATCATCGGGGCGGTAAGTGTTCACTTGCCACCCCGATTTACTTTGCCCCTTCGTTTTATTAGGAAGTTCTTCTGGCAACTTTATAATAATACATTTTTATGTTTTTGTCAACAAATTAAATAAAAAATATTAACAATGTTAAATAAATATATCTATAATAACCAAAGGACTTGTTTTTTATAAATTTGCTAAAACTTAAATCATATTTTTAAATTAAATTCATACTTGAGAAAAACAAAGGAAAATAAAGAAAAAATCAGAAAATTGAAGATGCAGAGTTTCAAATTAAAAAACAACTTGACAATTAAATTACTCGATGATAAAATCTCTAAGCGTTGATGTTTCGAGAAGATTTAAGTCTTCATAAAAAGAAATAAATATATATTATTAGGAGGAAGCTATGTCAACATATATGCCAAAAGAAGCTGATTTAACTCGCAACTGGTATTTAATTGATGCAGAGGGAAAAACTCTTGGCGAAGTTGCCGTTAAAGCTGCTACCATTCTCAGAGGAAAGCATAAACCAACTTTCGCTTACCATGCAGATTGTGGAGAAAATGTAGTTGTTATAAACTGTGCAAAAGTTGTTTTAACTGGAAAAAAACTTGAACAAAAAAAATACTATCGCCATTCTGGTTATATCGGAAATTTAAAAGAAATTGACTACAAGACACTCATGGAGAAAAAACCTGAATTTGTAGTTAAAAAGGCAATAAAGGGAATGCTACCCGATACAGTAATTGGAAGAAATTCACTTAGAAGACTCAGAGTATATGCAGGTCCAGAGCATGAGCAAACCGCTCAACAACCTGTGAAAGTAGAATTATAAGGAGGGCAAAATGTATAATTCAGATGAATATTTTTACGCAACAGGACGCAGAAAGAATTCAGTTGCCCGAGTAAGACTTTATCCGGGTAGCGGAAAAATTACTATAAATGACAGAGATATTGACGATTATTTTGGACTTGAAACATTGAAAATCATTGTTCGTCAACCACTCGAACTCGTGGACCTCTCATCTAAATTTGATGTAGTTTGTCGAGTAAATGGCGGAGGAGTTTCAGGTCAAGCTGGAGCCATTCGTCATGGAATCGCAAGAGCACTTGTTGTTTCAGATGCAGAGCTCAGATCAGAAATTAAAAAAGCCGGATTCTTGACAAGAGATCAGAGAATGAAAGAAAGAAAAAAGTATGGTCTCAAAAAAGCAAGAAAAGCACCTCAATTTTCAAAGAGATAATATCAACAAAAAACCGAAAGCATTGCTTTCGGTTTTTTTATTATGAAAATTTATTCTATATTTGAGTTAAAAATTTTTATTATTTGTTGAGCTATAGTTTTGGGAGAAAAAAGATTATTTGTATATTTTGAAATTTCTTTTTGGTCATATTTATCATAATTTAAGCGAATATATTCCATAGCTGAAATAGCCTGCTCAATATTTTCTGGTTCAATTATAAATCCAGTTTCATCAGTGACGAAATTTTCGGGACCACCACAGCGCGTGGCAATTACAGGTAATCCTGTAGACATTGCCTCTATGTAAACAACGCCAAAGGTTTCGAGTTTTGACAACAGAATAAAAATTTGTGCATCTTTATATGTTTTTGCAATTTCTTCTCTTGAAGCTCGTAGAGCAAAAGTTACTCTATCATTTATATTTAGTTGATCAGAAAGTCTTTTAAGATTGTTTTTCTCTTTACCGTCTCCAAATATAGTTAATTTATCTTGGGGATATTTTTTTAAGTGTTGGGCAAATGCTTTTAATAGAGTTTCGAAATCTTTTCGTTTATCTAATGCACCACAACTTACAAAATGAAATGAATCATCTTTTATTTTATGTTCTTGATATTTGAAAGTGGAAATATCGACAATATTATATACAACAGAAGAATCAATTCCTGTATGTTTTTTTATCGATTTTTGTAGACTCTCACTTACTGCGATTATTTGTTTAGCAAGTGGATATGTTTCATTCATTAAATTAAAGTGATTTTTTGAAATTTCTTCATTGTTTAGTGTGGAAGTATGTTCTGTAATAAAAAAAGGTATATTTTCTTTTTTTATTACATCTATACAAGCCTGTGCCATTTCTAAAAAATGTGCATGAATAAGCTTTGGTTTTCCATTTTCTTCTACAATTTTATTGTATAAAAGCTTAAAGGCAAACCTCGAAAAAGAATTGAAAATAAATGATGGAACATTGCCCATATAAAGAGAAAGTGTATAAACTGTAACTCCGTCCACTTTCTTTTTTGAAAATCCAAAAGGTCTGGGGCGTCTGATAGACCTTAAATCTAAGGCAGCAACAATGATTTCACAGCCTTCATTTGCTAAAGCTATGGCTTGATCTCGCGCGAAAATTCCATTTAGTGGATATTTTTTATTGGGATAATGATTAGTAATTTCTAAAATATACATATTAATTATTCATAATAAATTTAATATTTGATACACTACAGTATAACATAAAACAAAGAAAAAAATAACAGGGCAAAAGCCTTGTTATTAAATGTAGGAGAAAGCCGTATGTATGTTGGCGATGGGGTTAAAAAGAACTTAAAAAGGCGTGCAAGAAATCCTGCAATTGGATAAAATGATGATATAATAGAAATAAAAAGTGGCAGAGAATACATTGAAAAATTTACAAGGATAAAATATTCTTTGTAAAAAATAAGCCCGATATAACTTGGCGAGTTACTCAAAATTATACGGACGCAGATTATGATGAAATGGGATTGTTTGCGACAAAAAAGGCTCTGTTTTTGCAGTTAATAATGACGGCGATATTGTAAGTGTTTGTAAATATTGGGGAGATAATGTTAGGGGTAAAACTTTGATTGAATACGCTGTGAAACAAGGCGGAATAAAGCTTGACTCTTACGACGACAATTATATTTTTTACCGAAAATATGGATTTGAGCCTGTAAGCTGGACTAAATTTGACGAATAATTTGCTCCTCATGATTGGAATAAAAAAAGAGATGAACCAGAAGATATTATATTTTTTAAGTATACGGGAAATAAATCAAAACTTTCCGATGGTGAATTAATTAAAGAAAAGAAAAACTTTTATAAAAATAACAGATTTATGAATTATGATGAAGCACAAATGAACAGAGATAGGAGTATTAACGATGATAAGTAAGGAAGAATATATAAAAAAAGCAAGAGAAGCTTTAAGAAAAGGATTGCCAACATGGGATGCAGAAGAAAATATCCAAAAATATATAGATGGGATTGATTACGACGATTGGTATGAAGCCACAAAAATAAACTTGGAATTGCCAGGGCGGACCGTGGACGGAACAATTAACGCTTTTGTATATAATGCTTACTTATTATACCCTGATTACTAAAATACTACGACGGCAACTATGTCTTTTACCGAAAATGTGGATTTGAGCCTGTAAGTTGGACTAAATTTGACGAAGAATTTGCTCCTCCTGATTGGGCAAAAGGAAGAGATGACGCTATAATATTCTTTAAATATACTGGGAATAAAGACACCCTATCAAAAAAGATGCTAGATAATGAAAGAGAGAACTTTTATAAAAATATTAAACCAATGGAGTATGAAAAAGCTCAAAAGGTTAGAGATGAGGCATTGAAGTGATAAGCAAGGAAGAATTTAAAAAAAGATTTATTAATGATTTTCATAATCTTGTGGGTATATGGGATACAAAAGAAAATAGAGATAAATACTTAAAAGAAATTGATTGGGAGGACGAATATAAATCCTTTGTTATAGATTTGAAAAGTGATACCGAATATGATTATACAGACGCTTGCATATCTAGGGCTCTTAATTATTATTATATGATGTACCCTGATTACTAAAATACAGAGAGTTTTAAAGTGTAGGGTTAAAGCTACTTTAGAATATGATAACGCTATGCAAATAAGAGATGAGGAGGTAAAAAATGAAAATCAAATACGGTATAGCAAAAAAGGAAATTTTTATTTAAGAATTGTTAGTAACAGAGAAGATACGGAATTAATATCTTTTATTTATAACAAAAAAGATATTTCTAACGCAAATTTGGAGAGTATGAAATGGAAACGGAAAGATATATAAAAAGGATATATGATTATTTGAATATTAAAAATAAAAACGCTGAACAAATATCAGATTTTTATATTGATATACAAGTGGAGTCGCCATTTAGCGAAATTGAGGAATACTTAGTTCCGTTTTTATATGATATTGAAGACTTGTCAGAAGAATATGAACCTATTGAAGATATAACAAAATTAAAGATAATTGATATAAAACTGATTGAATTATTGAAAAAATACAATATATTTGACAAAGACAAATTAACAAAAGAAGCAATGGCTTTTTATGATTTATAAGAGAATTTTTATACAAAATATTAAAAAACACGAAAAAATGGTATAACGCAAACATATTTCAAACCAATAGATAAAAAAATATATTGGCAAAGGGAGGTTGTGAATAAATATGGCTAATAGAAATAGTTTTATCCCTTGCCCCTGTTGTGGCAGTTTAGAAGTTCCAAAAGGGGAAGAAGGATTATATTATATTTGCTCGATTTGTGGATGGGAAAACGACGAAATTCAGAGAGATAAACCTGATTATAAAGGTGGAGCAAACAGAATGAGTCTTAACGAAGCAAAAGAAGCATATAAAAAAGGTTTGCCAGTTGAGTAAAACAAAACAAATAATCAAAGCACTTTTATAAGTGCTTTTTTTATTATAAAAATTAGTCGATGAGCGTAAATTGAGAAATACGACACAGACAAAGAAAGCTACATAGACAACAATGGCATAAAAGATTATAATTATTACAAAGCCATTGAGCTGTGGTTACCACCTAAAGAGTATGGACATATCACCCATACAATAAATTCAACTCCTAACAAGTGGAAAGTGGGTATTAACAAAACATTTCTTTTTTGGGAAGATGGCTTTTATTGGTATCATTTTTATTTTGAAAAATATGACCATTTTTTAGTTATTAAAAAAATACTGGACGAGGGGGAATAACATTGCAACCTAAGTTTATAAAAACAAAACCCATCGAAATACAAGGATTATGTCAAAAAGTATATAACAAATTGCTTGAAGTTGAGGGTGATAAAGACCAAGCTCGAGGAGATTTTTTGTGGGCTTATTATGCAAACAATAATCCACAAAAAACATTAAACGAACTTTACGATTATATGTGCGATTCAAAGGACCCGAAAAGTCAAAATGAGATTAGTGAATTTATTCTTGACAGGGATACAGAGATTCAAAATCGGATTAATAAAAATCAAATAAAAAATGCAAATAAGGTAGCTTTTTAAAAAAATAATGAAGAAGAACGCTTAGAGCGTTCTTTTTTATTTGCAAAAAAAAGGGGGGTTAATTTGTATCCCGTTAGTGATGCTTTCAAAAATTCAATGAAATTACCAGTTAAAGAATTATCTGCGGAGATAATAACGGAAAATAAAACAATAAAAAGCACTGAAGATTTGCGTTCTTTTAAAATCTCGGCTGAAAGTGGATTATTAAAGACTTCTATAAGAAAATTAGAAGTTGATTTAATTGGCGATGGTAAAGTTCGGGCTTAAAAAATAATATAAAAAAAGAGTAGCTTTTCAGCTACCCTTTTTTGGATTAACTTTTTGATTAACTTTTTAGCACTATATTTGCTTTAATTTGGTTTTAACCGTTTTTTATAAAAAGCTGTAAGCCTTGATACGATTGTTAATCGTACCATATCGGACTAAAACAAACTCAATCAAAAATTAAATGGCGGAGAAAGAGGGATTTGAACCCTCGCGCCGGTTCCCCGACCTACTCCCTTAGCAGGGGAGCCCCTTCGGCCTCTTGGGTATTTCTCCAAAAAAGTCGGTTTAAAATTGTGGCGGAGAGGGTGGGATTCGAACCCACGTGGGCGTGAACCCAAACGGTTTTCAAGACCGCCTCGTTATGACCACTTCGATACCTCTCCTCAAGTTAAAACAACGTAAGTGATAATATCATTTTTTTTAAAACAAGTCAATCTCAAGACAACAATTATCGAAAATTTTTATCAAAATTTATTTTAATATATAAAAAAATCACAAGCTAAAAACTTGTGATTTTTATACTAATTTTCATTCTCTGCAAAGTAAGGAGCGTCCTGTCATCTCTGCGGGCTTTTCTATTTGCATAATATCAAGAATTGTGGGGGCAATATCTGATAAAAATCCACCATCTGAGAGGCTGATTTTTTCATTCATTCCGATTACTGAAAAGGGAACTGGGGAAGTTGTATGAGCGGTGAAAGCAGAACCGTCGCTATAAGTCATTTTTTCTGCATTTCCATGATCAGCAGTTAAACAAACGACACCGCCCTTATCTAAGATTTTTTTTGTAACTTTGCCTACACAATCATCTACAGTTTCAACAGCTTTAACAGCTGCATCAAAAATTCCTGTATGACCAACCATATCACAATTTGCATAATTTAAGACAATTAAATCATATTTCTGACTATCAATTGCTTCTATGAGTTTTTCTGTAACAATATAAGCGCTCATTTCTGGCTGTAAATCATAGGTGGCAACCTTAGGAGAGGGGACTAAAATTCGATCTTCGTGCTCCGTCTGTTTTTCTTTGCCTCCATTAAAGAAAAATGTTACATGTGCATATTTTTCAGTTTCTGCAATGCGAAGCTGACACAAGTTGGCATTTTCTATTATTTCGCCCAATGTATTTGTCAAATCTTCTGGTTTGAATGCAATTTCAGCTTCTGAAATTAAATTATCATACTGAGTCATGCAGACATAGAAAATATCTAATTTTTTTCGTTCGAAACCGTCAAAATCATCGCAAACAAATGCTTTAGTGATTTCTCTTGCTCGATCAGGCCTAAAATTAAAGAAGATAAAAGAATCTCTATCTTGAACCTTGCCGTTTTCGTCAGCGATAATTGGCTGCATAAATTCATCAGTTATATTTTTGCCAAACTCATCTTTCTTATCGTAATACTCTGATACAGTTTTGACAGGATCGTCGCTTTTATATCCCTTACTTTCTGTAAAGGCATCATAAGATACTTTAATTCGTTCAAATCGATTGTCTCTGTCCATAGCATAATATCGTCCCACGATAGTTGCTATTTGTCCGACACCAGTTTTGTCGAGTTTTTCTTGAAGATCTTTTATAAAATTGATTCCAGATACAGGGCTGACATCTCTGCCGTCCAAAATACAATGAATATAAACTTTTTTCAGCCCCTCTTTTTTTGCCATATCAATAAGAGCAAATAAATGAGATATATGACTGTGAACTCCACCATTTGAAAGTAAACCGGCAATATGAAGTGAAGAATCTTTGGAAATACAGTTTTGCATAGCCTTTTTTAATACTTCATTTTCAAAAATTGATTTATCGCTTATAGATTTTGAAATACGAGTATAATCTTGATAAACAACTCTTCCAGCACCAATATTTGTATGGCCAACCTCACTGTTTCCCATTTGACCATCAGGAAGCCCAACGGCATTACCAGAGCAAATAAGGGAAGTGGTTGGGTAAGTATCAAAAATCTTATCTAAATTTGGCGTATTTGCATATGTAATTGCACTTTTGGTATCTGTATCATTTGATATACCAAAGCCGTCCATTATGCACAGTAAAACAGGTTTATACATATTTTTGTTCTGAAGCCGCTTTAACAATGATAGAAAAATCTTCTGCTTTCAGTGAAGCGCCTCCGATGAGTCCTCCGTCAACATTTTCTTTATCAAGTAGTTCTTCGGCATTTTTTGCATTCATAGAACCACCATATTGAATAACAAATCCTTTTGCTGTGTCTTCATCATAAAGCTGAGAAATTAGATTTCTTATAAAACCACAAACTTCATCTGCTTGTTCGGCTGTTGCAGTTTTTCCAGTACCAATTGCCCAAATAGGCTCATATGCTACTATGATATTTTTAAGATCATTTTCAGAGAGCCCAGCCAAAGCAATTTTAATTTGCGTTGAAATAAGTTCAAAAGTTATGCCTGCTTCTCTTTGTTCTAAAGACTCGCCAACACAGAGAATAACTTTAAGTCCACCATTTAATGCAGATTTTATTTTTTTAGATACTGTTTCATCTGTTTCTGCAAAATATTGTCTTCTCTCACTATGTCCGATTATTACATATTCCACACCAAGAGATTTGAGCATGGGAACGGAAATTTCGCCGGTAAAAGCGCCTTTTTCTTCAAAATGACAATTTTGAGCACCAAGCTTTATGTTGGAACCCTCAAGAGCTATAGAAGCATTAGGTAAATCAACAAAGGGGACACATACAACTACTTCACAATCAGCTTGTGATACTTTTGGTTTGAGTTCGTTTATGAGTTCTGCAGTTTCAATTGGGGTTTTGTTCATTTTCCAGTTACCTGCAATAACGACCTTACGATTTGTCTTATCCATTAAAACATCTCCAATATATTTTATTTATCTTCCAACGCAACGATACCCGGTAATTCTTTTCCCTCCATAAGTTCAAGAGAAGCTCCACCACCAGTTGATACATGCGTCATTTTATCTGCAAGTCCAAGTTGTGAAACAGCTGCAACGGAATCGCCACCGCCTATAATACTTACAACATCGTTTTCTGCTAAAATTTCTGCAATTGCATTTGTTCCTTTTGCAAAATTTGAAAATTCAAAAACTCCCATCGGACCGTTCCATATAACTGTTTTAGATTCTCTAATTACATTTTTGAAGTTTTCTACTGTTTTAGGACCTATATCCATACCCATCATATCTTTCGGAATTTTATCTGAATCAACAATTTTATATTCAGTATTTTCATCAAAGGAAACAGCAACAACATTGTCTATGGGAAGTAAAAGGTTTACATTTTTTTCCTTTGCCTTATCTAAAATCTCTTTTGCTATATCTAATTTATCTTCTTCACAAATGGATTCTCCAATTTCATAACCCATAGATTTAAAAAAGGTGAATGCCATTCCACCGCCAATTATTAAATTATCAACTTTATCAAGTAAATTTATCAAAACGGCAATTTTTGAACTAACCTTTTTACCACCTATTATTGCAGTGAATGGTCTTTGGGGATTGGAAATTACACCGTCGATTTTTTCGATTTCGTTTTGAATAAGATATCCACAGACAGCGGGCAAATAATGAGTGATTCCCTCTGTAGAAGCATGAGCTCTATGGGCGGTTCCAAAAGCATCATTTACATATAAATCAGCTAAATTTGCGAGTTTTTTTGCAAATTCAGGATCGTTATCTGTTTCTTCTTTATAAAATCTAACATTTTCAAGTAACATCACTTGACCATCGTCAAGTTTATTTGCCATATTCGAAACCTTATCTCCAATAACATCATCTGCCATTTGCACTGGCATATCTAACAATTCAGATAATCTCTTGGCAACAGGTTTTAAAGAAAACTCTTCTTTTTTTTCTCCCTTTGGTCTTCCTAAGTGAGATGCCAAAATAACTTTTGCATTATTTTTTAATAAATATTTTATTGTAGGCAAAGCCTTAATAATTCTTGTGTCGTCAGTAATATTCAAGTCTTTGTCAAGAGGTACATTAAAATCACAGCGGACAAAAACTTTTTTGCCTGTAATATCAACATCCTCAATTGTTTTTTTGTTCAAACTCATATTTCCTCCTAAAATTTATCACAAATACATACTATGATTGATGCTCGGCTATTGAAGTAACTTGAAAATGCGCCTTCGTAGTATATGAAATCTGGTTTTATAGAAGTCTCTTTTTCAAGTAAAAGTGAAAGAGCTTGAGCTTCCTTTTCACGCACAGCAAAGCCAACAGCATATTTTTTATCGCCTTTTGTTATTTCATCTTTACAAAAATTATAAAATTGATCAAAGGCTGTATGATCTATTTTTTCAATGGGAAGTTCCTCGGGTTTTCCCTCTTTCATAATTATAGATGGAAAAGATTTTGCTATTGAGTTGACGGTTTTTTCAAACCATTCAAATGGACCCGAAACAGGAAGATTTTTTATCATAAAGGAATCTACGAGTAAAGTTATACTTTTTTTGAATTCTTCGCAAAGTCTCACAATTTCTTCTATATCCCTTGTTTTTTTAGCTACTTTGGCAGCATATAAAGCCAAATATCCTGTACCGATTGACTGTGTAAGACTGTCGATAACAGCTATCTTGAGCTTAGAGTCGGGATTATATTTTTCATACATCTGCTTTGCTTCAACTGCAGAATCATACATTGAAGCCAGATTAGAAAATATTGTTATTACAATTACATTTCTATAACCGTCTTTTTCTGCATTTGTAAATCTCTCTAAATACACAGATGGTCTGATTTTGAAGCTTTCAATTTGACTTCTATCGTCCATTAGAACATAGAAATTCTTATTTATAAAATCTATGTTTTCAGAATATCTCTTTGAGTTTATTCTACAAGTAGTAGATAAAATCTCAATATCAAATCCAGCGGTTGCATTTCCCGTTAAATCAGAACAGGTGTCAGTTATAACTAAAGTTTTTGACATAGTTTCTCCTTTTTTGACCTATGAAAATCTTTTTGAACAACCAAATATATTCTAACATTATTTAATGCTAATTTGTGTTTTTATCTAAGTTTTTTTCTTGACAAAGTTAACGAATTTTCCAGTGTTTCAAGCTGTTTTTTTGTCTTTTGAAGATCATTTTGATGTTTTTCAACTAATTGCTTAGGAGCTTTATTTACAAAATTCTCATTTGAAAGCTTTGATTCTAAAAATTGAATTTCTTTTTCGTATTTTTCTTTTTCTTTTTCAAGTCTTTTTACTTCTGCCGCATAATCGACAAATTCATCGGGATCAAGAGAAAGCTTTGCATCTGGAGTTGTTATTATGCTTGCATTTTCACTTAACTCTCCCTCATAAATTTTATCAACGCCTACAAGATTTTTGAAAAAAGCGCTGGCATCTGCAAAAATATTGAAATCTTTTGACTTTATATAAAGACTTAAATTCTTTTTGTTGGGAATATTCATACTTGTACGAAGAGATCTTATCGCTTTGAGAGCGTCAATAACTTTTTCAAAGTCGTTGAATTCTTTTTCAAACACAAAATCTTCGTTAAATTTTGGATATTCTGCAATCATAATAGACTCTTCTGAATGAGGTAAAGACAGGAATAGGGATTCTGTTATAAAAGGCATAACTGGGTGCAATAATTTAAGTAATTCAGTTAAACCAAAGACTAAAACAGAAAGAACATCTTCTTTAACTTGTTTGTCTTCAGAATTAATTCTTGCTTTAGAAAGTTCAATATACCAATCGCAAAATACAGTCCAAAGAAAATCATAAATTTTTTGAACTGCTGTTCCAAGTTCATAATGCTCTAAATTATATCCGACTTGTTTTGCAAGCTCGTTAATTCCATGAAGCAACCATTTGTCCTCTGTCTGCAAGTTTTTGGGCAGAGGTCTTAATTTTTCATCGTCTAAATTCATTTGAATAAATCTTGCAGCATTATAGACTTTGTTTGCAAAATTTCTGGCACTCAGAACTTTGTCTTCTGAATACCTAATATCATTTCCAGGAGCGTTTCCTATAACTAAAGAGAATCGGAGTGCGTCAGCTCCATATTTTTCAATGAGTTCAAGAGGATCAATTCCATTACCCAAAGATTTTGACATTTTTCTGCCCTGAGAATCTCTCACGATACCATGAATAAATACTGTATGAAAAGGAATTTTTTCAGTTTGCTCGAGGGATGAAAAAATCATTCGGGCGACCCAGAAGAAAATAATGTCATATCCTGTAACTAAGACATCGGTAGGAAAATATTTTTGAAAGTCTTCTGTATTCTCTGGCCAACCTAAAGTTGAAAAGGGCCAGAGTGCAGATGAAAACCATGTATCTAAGGTATCTTCATCTTGTTTTAAGTTTTTACTTTTGCAGTGAGGGCACTCTGTGGGGTCCTCTCTCTGAACAATTGTTTTTCCGCAATCTTCACAATAAAAGGCAGGAATTCTATGTCCCCACCATAACTGACGAGAAATACACCAATCTTTGATATTTTCCATCCAATGGAAATATGTTTTATCAAAGTGTTCTGGAATAAATTTTATATCATTTTCTTTTACAGCTTTAATAGCAGGCTTTGCCAGAGGTTCCATCTTGACAAACCATTGCATTGAAATTTTAGGCTCAATCGTAGTTCCGCATCTATAACAAGTGCCTACATTGTGTGAATAATCTTCTGTTTTAACTAAAAAGCCCTGTTTTTCGAGTTCATTTACGACTGCTTTTCTACCCTCAATTAGGCTCATTCCCTTAAATTGAAGTGCTTTGTCATTTAAATATCCGTCTTCTGTAATGACATCTATAATTTCTAAATTGTGTCTCAAGCCAATTTCAAAGTCATTTGGGTCGTGAGCCGGAGTAATTTTAACTGCCCCAGTTCCAAACTGTGTGTCTACATAAGAATCGGCAATTATGGGAACTTTTCTATCCGTCAAAGGGAGGAGAAGATTTTTGCCTATTAAATTTTTGTATCTCTCATCATTCGGATTTACCGCAACAGCAGTATCTCCGAGCATCGTTTCGGGTCGAGTAGTTGCAATTATGAGTTCACCGCTATTATCTTCAAGCGGATATTTTACATGCCAAAGATGAGTGGGTTGCTCTTCGTGCTCTACTTCTGCATCAGAAATAGAAGTCAAACAGTGAGAACACCAATTGACCATTCTCTCTCCACGATAAATTAAACCTTTTTCATAGAGCCTTACAAAGACTTCTCTAACAGCTTTAGAACATCTCTCGTCGAGCGTAAATCTAAG
This sequence comes from Clostridia bacterium, assembly GCA_030532035.1. Taxonomy (GTDB): domain Bacteria; phylum Bacillota; class Clostridia; order Oscillospirales; family Acutalibacteraceae; genus JAUNLX01. Next base: position 92,972 of record JAUNLX010000003.1, read on the forward strand.
CCTATCCCAATCGCAAGAAGAGCCCATTTTTTTGATTTGAGAAGTGATTTTATTTCCGTATGTTTCTTTCCATTCCCAAGCTCTCTCAAGGAATTTTTCTCTTCCAAGATCATCTTTTGAAATGCCTTCTTTTGCCAAAGCTTCTACTATTTTTGCTTCAGTTGCGATTGAAGCATGGTCTGTTCCAGGCAGCCAAAGTGTATCGTAGCCACTCATTCTCTTAAATCTAATTAGAATATCCTGGAGCGTATTATCAAATGCGTGTCCCATATGAAGCTGACCGGTTATATTCGGAGGCGGCATCATAATTGTGTATGACTTTTTATCTTTGTCCGCATTTGCGTGGAAATATTTCTTTTCCAACCAATTTTGATATATTTTATCCTCTATTTTTTGAGGGTCGTAGATTTTATCTATTTCGTTTTTCATTATAGCCTCCACCAAAACACAAAAAATCACTGTAATGATAACATAAAAACAGGGATTCTATCAAGGTTTTCAATAAGTCCAATTGTTGACATGACTTAATTTTATAAATATAATTTTTAAGAAGAGAAAATTTTATCAAAAATTTATTTTGATAAAATTTGAGGGAGTGTTTTAGTGAAATTATCAAAAATTTTGTCGGCAAATTTAACTATAGATCCTGAAATATCCGATATTGTATATGATTCCAGAAAAGCTAAAAAAGACACTTTATTTGTAGCTTTAAAAGGTTTTGCAACCGACGGGCATAAGTATATAAAAAATGCTTATGAGCAAGGTTGCAGAGCTTTTTTAGTTTCAGATGATGTGAAATTAAATGATGACGCTGTCGTAATCAAAACACCTGATACCAGAAAAAAACTAAGCGAAATTTCTGCAAACTTTTTTTCTCATCCCTCGGAAAAATTAAAAATCATTGGAGTTACTGGAACAAAGGGAAAGACGACTTTTTGTTCTATGATGTATGAAATCTTAAAAAATTCTCCACACAAAGTGGGACTGATAGGCAGTCTCGGTGTATTTTACGGAAAAATATATAAGGAAACTGACAATACGACTCCTGAGTCGTATGAAATTCAAAAGAATTTGAGTGAAATGGTAGACGCTGGTGTAGAATATGTTGTAATTGAGTCATCTTCACTGGGACTCAAAAGACACCGTTTAGATGATGTTAAATTTGAATATGGCGTATTTACTAATCTTGGCAGAGAACATATCGGCGGAACTGATCATGAAGATTTTGAAGATTATATAAATTCTAAGGCTCTTTTATTTAAGAAGTCTAAAAATGCCGTTGTATATAGGGATGATAAATTTGCTGAACGCATTACAAGCGGATGTAAAGGCAATAAACTTTACTATGGAGAAAGTGAAGACTGTGATTTGATCTTAAAATCACATAAAGATATATTGCGTAAGGGTTTTATAGGTTGTGAATTTGAAGTTTCTGATAAAAAACAAGAGGAGAAATTTACATTATCTATGCCTGGAAAATATAACGCTCTAAATGCTACGGGTGCTATTTTGCTTTCACGAAAATTGGGCATTTCAGATGAAATAATAAAAAGAGCGTTGAAAAATTTAAAAGTCGATGGCAGAACTGAACTTATGTATTCAGATAACGGAATAAATATAGTTGTAGATTTTGCTCATGAGGGTATGAGTATGGAAAATGTACTCAAGACATTAAAGACAATGACCGATGGAAGACTTATATCTTTATTCGGCAGCGTCGGAGGCCATGCTTTTGATAGAAGAAGTCAAATGGGAGAAGCTTCTGGCAAATATGCTGATTTATCAATTATTACGGATGATGATAGTGGTAACGAATCTGCTGAAGAAATTGCAAAAGAAATTGCAAAATCAGTAGAAAAAGTCGGTGGCAAATATATTATTGAAGCAGACAGGGAAAAGGCGATAGACCTTGCTGTTTCTATACTTAAAAGTGGAGATGTTTTGGTGCTCTGTGGAAAAGGCAACGAAACGATTATGAAAACAGCTGGTAAAATTATTCCATATAATGAAAAAAAAGTTTTAGAAAAAGTGCTATATAAATATAATTTTTTATAGCTTGCTAAACTTTGTCATAAAATGTACAATATTCATAGCTTTATTTAGGAGGTAACTATGGAAAAGTTGTTTAAGCTCAAAGAGCACAACACAAATGTCAAAACTGAAATAATTGCTGGTTTGACGACATTCTTTACGATGGCTTACATTATCTTTGTAAATCCATCAATGTTGGGTCCTGACGGTCCCGCAAAAATGCCGACTGTTGCAGTGATGACGGCTACTTGTTTAGCTGCCGCATTAGGTACATTCTTAATAGGACTTTTAACAAATTATCCGCTCGCACAGGCACCGGGAATGGGATTGAATGCTGTTTTTGCTTTCACTCTATGTGGTCAAATGGGACTTTCTTGGACAGCTTCTCTTTCTGCTGTATTCATTGCCGGAATTTTCTTTATGCTTTTGACTGTTTCAGGTTTCAGACAGGCAATGATAAATGCAATACCATTACAATTAAAAAAGGCTATTTCAGCTGGTATTGGAATGTTCATTGCATTGATTGGATTTAGCAATGCTGGATTTCTGTCATCTGAAACTGGTACCATTATTGGTATGGCCTCACTTAAAAGCCCAACAACTTTACTTGCACTTTTCGGTTTAATCCTTGCAATAATTTTAGTTGTATCTAAAGTTCCTGCTGCTCTCTTTATTTCAATCATAGGAACTTCCATAGTCGGCTGTATCTGCCAATTTGGACTTAAAATTGATATGGGACTCAGTCTTCCTACATCTTGGGTTCCTCAGGTTGACTTCTCAACTTTCGGAAAAGCTTTCTTCGGTTTCAAAGAATTTTTTGCAGCACCCATTATGGCAATAGTTTCCGTTTTAATAACCTTAGTACTTGTTGATATGTTTGATACAGTTGGAACCTTGATAGGTGCCGCAAACAAAGCCGGTTATCTTGACAAAGACGGTAATTTGCCCAAAGCTGAAAAAGCAATGTTTGCAGACGCAACAGCAACAGCTGCAGGTGCGATTTTAGGAACTTCAACAGTTACAACTTATGTTGAATCAACTGCAGGTATTTCGGCTGGAGGTAAAACAGCTCTCACTTCATTTGTAACAGCTTTCTGTTTCTTGCTCTCTTTAGTACTTTCTCCTTTGCTCGGTTTTGTTCCAGCAGCTGCTACAGCTCCAGTATTAATTCTTGTAGGCGTTATGATGTGCTCATCACTCAAAGAAATTGAATGGAATGATATAGAAACTGCCATTCCAGCATTTCTCACTGTATTTACAATGCCAATTTTCTACTCTATTACAAATGGTCTTGCTTTCGGTTTCATTTCATATACAATAATCAAAGCTGTTAGAGGAAAATTCAAGGAAATTCATCCAATAATGTATGTTATTGTAGTTTTATTTATTGTAAAATTTGTAATTGAAAATCTACCTGCATAAGAAAAAATAAATTCATATTAAAAATCGGGCTTTTAATAGCTCGATTTTTTTCGTTAATTTTGTGATTATAATATGTAAAATTTTGTTCAAAAAGTAGATAATTGTAAATTTTATTTTTTAATATCTATATATAGTGGTTGGCACTTTTCAATTTGCCTTTAAAATGCTATAATTGCTAAAATATTATTTAGTTTAAATTCGCAAATCTCAGATATGCTCTGTTTGTGATTTTATAGCAGAGTAAAGAGAAAAATTCAATAATTAAGTAATATGAGGTGATTTTTACTTGGAAAAATTTGTAATAAATGGTTCTAAAAGACTTGTGGGAGAAGTAGAGATAAGTGGCGCTAAGAATGCGGCAGTCGCTGTTATTCCCGCAACTCTTTTATGTTCAGGTGTTTGCAGAATTACAAATGTTCCCGAAATCAGTGATGTAAATATGATGATAAAGACACTTGATTATTTGGGAGCAAAGATTACATATATTAATAGACATACTGTTGAAATAGATACAAGCTCAGTTAGACATTATAGCGTTCCCTACGAATACACAAAATATTTGAGAGCTTCATATTATTTTATTGGCGCTTTACTCGGAAGATTTAAAAGAGCAAAGGTGGCTATGCCCGGTGGCTGTAATTTTGGTGGAGTAAGACCGATTGATCAGCATATCAAGGGCTTTGAAGCTATAGGAGCCAAAGTAAATTTAGGCAGTGGCGGTGTTGTAGACGCAAAGGCAGATGAGCTTGTCGGCGATTCTGTTTACATGGATGTTATTTCCGTTGGTGCAACAATGAATACAATGCTTGCAGCAACCTTGGCAAAGGGAAAAACAGTTATCGAAAATGCAGCTAAAGAACCTCATATTGTCGATTTAGCAAACTTTTTGAATATGATGGGTGCAGATGTAAGAGGCGCTGGAACAGATGTAATCAAAATTTACGGTGTTTCCGAATTACATGGCTGTGAATACTCTGTGATTCCGGATCAAATTGAAGCTGGAACATATATGGTGGCAGCCGCCGCAACAGGCGGAGATGTAACAATTAAGAATGTTATACCTAAACACTTAGAGTCCATCTCAGCAAAATTAATTGAAACAGGTGTTACAGTAATTGAGGGAGACGATCAGGTGAGGGTCGTTTCAGAAGAAAAACTAAAATGCACTAATATCAAGACAATGCCACACCCAGGATTCCCAACAGATATGCAACCTCAATTTGGAGCTTTGCTCGCAATTTGTGATGGAACAGGAATTATCACAGAGAGCGTATGGGACAACAGATTCAAATATGCAAATCAACTACTTAGAATGGGAGCACAGATTGATGTCAATGGAAAAGTGGCTGTTTTCAAAGGCGTGGATCATCTGAAAGGTGCGCCATTATATGTAGATGACCTCAGGGCAGGAGCGGCAATGGTAATCGCTGGACTTTCTGCTAAAGGGGAAACGATAATTTCCAATATTCAATACATAGACAGAGGATATGAAGATATTGTAAGCAAGCTTCAGCATTTAGGTGCCGATATATGTCGTCGAGACTTCGATGATGAAAAAAATGAAGATATAATAGCAGGATAGTAAATTTTATTTAATATATGAGGGTGGAAACACCCTTTAATTTTTGGAACATAATATGGCGAAATTTGTAAACTTATATTCATCAAGTAAAGGAAATTCCTCGTACGCTGGAAACAGTGCAGGGGGGATTCTTATTGATGTTGGAAAATCTTATAAGTTTACCAAAGAATCACTACAAAGAAACAGAATATCTTTAGATGATATAAAGGCAATATTTATAACTCATGAGCATTCAGATCATATTTGTGGGCTTCGTGTTTTTTTAAATCAAAAAAAAGTTCCCGTTTTTGCTACGCAGGGAACTTTAAATTCGCTTTTAAAAAAGGGTATCTTAAATAATAAAGACGAGTATTATGATATAAATTCTGGCACTGAAATTTGTAATATGCAGATAATTCCATTTGCAACAAGTCATGATTCAGCCGAAAGTTGTGGATATAAAATTGTTTTTAGGGCGGATACAAGTTTTTGTGTTGCAACAGATACTGGTATTATAACCGATGATATGAGAGAAAAAATAATCGGATGTAATGGAATTTTATTGGAAACCAATTATGACGATAAAATGCTCTACTATGGCTATTATCCCAGAAAGATAAAGGATAGAATTTCATCTAATTTGGGTCATTTATCAAATTATTCTGCAGCAAAATTTGCTTTTGAGCTTCTGAAGTCCAACACCACTCGTTTTATTTTGGGCCATTTAAGTGAAAATAATAATTTACCAGAATTATCATTTGATACAGTGACAAAATCTCTTTGTACAAATGGTGCAAGAGAAAAAGAAGATTATTTGATTGATGTTGCGTCGTCTAAATTTGGAAGTCAAGAATTTATTTTGTAGAGAGGACAAAGAGTGGCTGAAAGTTTTTTTATTGTATTTAGACAAGTTTTTATTTTATTTATTATGGTCGTCATAGGTATTATCTCTGCTAAAGCGAAGATAATAGATGAAAAATCTATAAAGAGCCTTACAAATTTTGTTTTGCTTTTTGTTTGTCCTGCTGCGATTATTCGCTCATTTTATCGTAAGGTAAATTCTGCACAGTTAAAGAGTTTGGGTATTGTTGCAATCGTAACCTTTGTATGTTTTTTAATTTCTATATTGATTGCATATTTGTTTATTAAAGATAAAGATAAATCGACAGAAAAACTCTATCGATTTGCTGTAATTTTTTCCAATGCTGGTTTTATGGGCCTGCCATTAGAACAAGCTTTACTTGGCGACGAGGGTGTATTTTATGGTGCAATATATCTTGGTGTCTTTAATATCTTTATCTGGACCTATGGACTGTTTATGATGAGCTCAGGTAAGGAACGCTTTTCAGTCAAAAAAATCTTGTTGAACCCTGGAGTTGTTGCTGTTTGCATAGGTTTGATACTTATGATTTCTCAAATGAAATTACCTGAAGTTGCTGTATCGTCATTAGATATGCTCTCTGCGATGAATGCCCCTTTACCAATGATAATAATCGGATATTATCTCTCTTTGTTAAAAAAAGAAGATTTCAAACGCTGGAAACAATATTATGCAATTTTTTTAAGACTGATTGTAGTTCCTGTTATCATACTGCCGATATTATACTTTATTAAAATGGATAAAACGGCAGCCATGGTTTGTCTTATTGGCGCCGGAACGCCAGTGGCAGCTATATTGACCATGTTTGCCGCAAAATATGACGCAAATGAAAAGCTTGGAGCGACATTAGTATCTATTTCAACTATCGTATCACTTATCACTTTGCCTTTAATTCTCGGTTTTGCCGAAACTATTTGGTAATCTGTTCTATATCAGATTTCAAAGTATCTTCATCTACCATTCCCAAATGATTATTTACGATATATCCGTCTTTATCTATGATATACGTTTGGGGAATAGAATATACATTATATGCATTTGACGCAGACTGGTCTTCGTCGAGGTAGAGTGGAAGTGAAAAATTATTTTTTTCAAAATATTTTTTTGCGTCGTCCTGTTTTTCTCCCAAAGCGCCAATTACGCTTACGCATACAAATTCTACATTTTCATTGTCGGAATATTCATTATATACTTTTTGAAAATCGGGAAGTTCAGCCTTGCAAGGCGGACAGTGAGTAGAAAAGAAATTTAATACAATGCCTTTTCCTTTAAGTGAGGAAAGCTTTATTTTTTTGCCGTTGACATCAGTTATCTCTATGTCGGGGGCTTTTTCTTTTTCTTGAGTTTGAGAAACGGGAGCCTCAACTGTAGGTGTGTTTTTCTTTGATTGTGTTATATAAACTGCGATTACTATGATTGAAATTAAAACAATTGCAATTAATAATATTTTTTTCACTGTATTATTCATATTTAACTCCTCAAATTATTTGAAATGCCATTAAAATACCCATAATTACTAAAATTCCGCCACTTATCATTTTTACCTGTTTATAATGTTTCTTTATAAAATTAAAAGCTTTGTTGAGTTTGTCTAATAATAGGGCACTGAGTAAGAATGGTATGCCCAGTCCAGCGGCAAAAGAAAGAAGCAACAAAGCCCCCTGCAATCTATTGCCGGTTGTCGCTGCTGCAAGTAAAGCTGCACTTAAATATACTCCAAGGCAGGGAGTGAAACTAACAGCAAAGACAATTCCGAAGAGAAGAGAGGAAAAGAAACTAAAATCTCCTTTCATCTCATATTTAACAGTTCCTTTGAAAAGATCTTTTTTGAAAAGTCCCATAAATGAAATACCGAAAATAATTACTATTATTCCCAAAATAATTTTAATCGGTTTCTTATAAGTCATTAAAAAGCTACCAAGACTGCCTGCCAAAAGTCCAAGTAAAACGAAAGTTATAGAAAATCCAATGACAAAACTAAAGGCATTGACAGCCACTTTCGATTTTTTCTGCTCAGCACTTTTGCCGCCAAAATAAGACAGATAGAGTGGCAGCAGAGGTAGAATACAGGGCGATATAAAAGCTAAGAGCCCCTCAGCAAATGTAAAAATATAATTCATAAAACACTCCGTTAAAAAATTTATTAAAAAAATCTCTCTTGAAGATGTCAAGAGAGATTATATATTGTTTTCGGAGATATAAAAGTGATTAAATCACAATTACTTTAAGACTCTTACTCTTATTATACCGTCAATATTGTTGATTGTATCAATTAATTCGTCTGTAACTGATTCAACATCAACCATTGTATATGCGAAATTTCCTTTAGAACGATTGAGCAAATCGTTTATGTTTATTCCAGCGTCAGTAAAGGGTTGAGTAATTTTGCTTATCATAGTGGGAATGTTTTTGTGTATTGCACAAACTCTAACAGGAGCGGTTCTATCCATAATAGAAGTTGGCATATTAACTGAATTTCTGATATTTCCATTTTCAATATAGTCAATGAGTTGAGAAACAGCCATTTTAGCACAGTTGTCTTCTGATTCAGGAGTTGAAGCGCCTAAGTGAGGAACAGGAATAACACCACTTGTAGCGAGTAATTGCTCATTTACAAAGTCAGTTGCATATGCGGCAATTTTTCCATTTGACAAACCTTCGACAACATCGTCTGTTGAAACAAGGTCGTCACGAGAGAAATTGAGGAGTCTGACATTGTCTTTCATTTTTGCAATGCTTTCACTGTTTATCATATTTTTGGTATCTGCAGTTGCTGGAAGATGCAAGGTAATATAATCACTGTTTTCAAAAATATCATCTAAGGTAGTTGAATGAATTATTGAAGTATTTAAATTCCATGCTGCGTCAATTGAAAGAAAAGGATCATATCCACGAACATTCATTCCAAGGTCTATAGCTGCATTCGCAACGCTTGCGCCTATTGCTCCGAGTCCAATAACACCAAGTGTTTTGCCTTTAATTTCGGGGCCAACAAAAGCAGCTTTTCCCTTTTCGATTAATTTGGGAATTTCGTCGCCTTTACCAGCAAGGCTTTTAGCAAATTCAATACCAGGTATTATTTTTCTGGAAGTTAAGAAAAGCATACACATTATGAGTTCTTTAACTGCATTTGCATTAGCTCCAGGTGTATTGAAGACAACAACACCGTTTTCTATACATTTTTCTACCGGTATATTATTTACTCCAGCTCCAGCTCTTGCTATTGCAAGGAGATTTTCAGGGAGCTCAAAATCGTGCATTTTCGCACTTCTAACGAGAATAGCGTCCGGGTTTTTAACTTCATCTGAACAGGAAAATTTTTCCCCATTTAACATATCTGTTCCACAAGAAGATATTTTATTGAGCTTTAATATGTTATACATTAGTTGTTCTCCTTTTCAAATTCTTTCATAACTTCAACAAGTTTTTCTACTCCCTCATAGGACATAGCGTTGTAAATAGATGCTCTCATTCCGCCAACAGAACGATGTCCTTTGATATTTATAATATTATTTTCTTTACATTTTGCTATGAATTTTTTGTCGAGTTCTTCATTAGGTGTTACAAAGGGTACATTCATAAGTGAACGATCAGGTTTTTCAACAGTTGCATTGAAAAGCTTGCTTTGATCGAGATAATCATAGAGTAAATCAGCTTTTTTAATGTTTCTCTTTTGCATTTCTTCGAGTCCGCCCATTTTTTTGATATATTCCAAAACTAACATACAGATGTATATACCATAGCAATTTGGAGTATTATAAAGAGAATCATTTTCAGCCATAACTTGATAATTTAACATAGTTGGACACATAGGATGAGCATTTCCAAGCATATCTTCTCTTATTATAGCTATTACAAGACCGGACTGAGCAACATTTTTCTGGGCACCGGCATATACCATTGCAAATTTAGATATATCAAGTGGTTCAGATAATATGCAGGAACTTATATCTGCGATTAAAGGAATGTCGCCAGTGTCGGGAATTTCAGGATAAAGTGTGCCATAAATTGTGTTGTTGTAGCAAATATATACATAATCGGCGTCTTCTCTGAAATCTTCTCTCTTTGTCTTGGGAATATAAGAATAAGTCTTGTCTTTGGAATTTGCAACGATCTTGCAATCGCCATATTTACAAGCTTCTTGATAAGCTTTATTTGCCCAATTACCAGTTATTATGTAATCGGCTTTACGATTTTTTTGCATAAAGTTAAGTGGAATAGCAGCAAATTGAGTTGAAGCTCCACCTTGCAAAAATAAAACTTTATAGTTATCTGGAACATTCATTATCTCTCTGATGAGTTCTTCTGCATGAGTGATTATTTCGTTAAATTCAGGACTTCTGTGAGACATTTCCATAACAGATTGTCCACTGTCTTTATAACAAAGCATTTCCTCAGCTGCTTGTTTTAGAACTTCTTCCGGCATAGTAGAAGGACCGGCAGAAAAATTATATACTCTTTTCATGTATACCTCCCTGATAAAAATCATTTGAGAATATTATAAAATTATGTGCCAATTAAATCAACGGAAATTGTTACAAAAAAATCAATTTAATGATTTCCTTTTACAATAAACTGACGAATATTGATATTTTTATAACAATCTTGTCTTAAATCAGTATGCTTTTAAATTGTTTTATTTAGTTTGATTTATATTGATATGCCTTGATTTGAAGAGATAATTATATAAAATTAAATTTGAAAATAAAAAACAGACCGCAGTTGCGATCTGTTTTTGTTTTAAATAAATTATTGAGCTGAGGGGAGAGTTGCCATTGAAATAGTGTTTTGAGGGCAAACCTCTACACATTTTCCACAGCCAGTACATTTATCACTGTCAACATGGGCAAGGAAATTATCTACATGAATTGCGTCAAATTCACAAACTTTTACGCACTTCATACAACCTATACAACCCACTTTACAGTCTTTTCTGGTTTGTCCGCCTTTATCATGATTAGAACAATAAACTATTGCCTGATCTTTGTTTTTAAGTGCAAGGTCAATTATAGATTGAGGACAAGCAGAGATACATTTTTTACAAGTTACGCATTTAGTTGAGTCAATTCTTGCAACACCGTCACAAATTTGAATTGCGCCATATTCACAAGAACGAACACAGTCTCCGAGACCCAAGCAAGCATAAGAGCAAGATTTAGGGCCGCCGTAGAGCATTTTTGCTGCTTTACAAGTGGATACGCCACTGTAGTCATACATAGTTGCACAGTTTTCCTCTGTTCCATTACAGTGTACGACAGCTGATTTTGGATTTACATCTCCAGCTGCAACGCCTAAAAGAGAAGCTATTTCACCGGCAACTTCAGCGCCACCAGGTGAGCAGAGATTTGTTTCAGTAGTTTTGCCACCGGCAAGAGCTGCAGCATAACCAGAACAGCCTGAAAATCCACAGGCTCCACAGTTAGCACCAGGAAGAACTTCTTCAATTGCAACTGCTTTTTCGTCTACCGGTACAGCCATAACTATGGAGGCGATAGCGAGTAATAGACCTAAAACAAGACCTATAACAGCAACAACGATTATAGCAAGTAAAATTGGATTCATTTAGCACCTCCTATATTTTGAGCATGCCCTCTACAAGACCTGTGAATCCTAAGAAAGAACAAGCCGTAAGAGAGGCAGCTACTAAAGTAATCGGAAGACCTTGGAGAAGCTTTGGAATATCGTTTCCTTCAAGTCTTTCCCGTACGCCAGAGAACATTACCATTGCAACCATAAATCCAATTCCAGCGCCGATAGAGTTTACGATTGACTGTCCAAAATTATAATTTTCAGTAACGTTAAGAACAACAACACCTAAAACTGCACAGTTTGTAGTAATCAAAGGAAGATAAATTCCAAGTGCGTTGTATAGAGCCTTAACATATTTTTTCAAGAAAGTTTCGATAAATTGTACGAGAGCGGCAATAACGAGAATGAAAACAATTGTTTGAAGATATACCATATCGTACTTAACGAGAATGTATTTATTTATTGGATAAGTAACGGCAGTTGCAAGTGCCATAACAAAGATAACTGCAGCACTCATACCTACTGCTGTTCCAGTTTTTTTAGAAACACCAAGGAAAGGACAGATTCCAAGGAACTTAGATAAAATAAAGTTATTTGTAAGGATAGCTGTTAAAAATATAAATAAGAAAAATTTCATTTAGAAGCCACCTCCACTTTTTTATCATTATTTGTTTCGCAAGAAGCACAAGTTTTGCTCATTGGGCAACCAGCACAGCCGAGTTCTGCTTTTTGCTTTCCTTTGCTTTCGGCAATTTTATTGAAAAGAGCCATTAAAATTCCAAAGACAAAGAATCCACCAGGAGCAAGAATGAATATTAAGATTGGTTCTAAGCCAACTCTTGCAATATAGGGATTGAAATCTAAGAGGATGCCTTTGCCGAGTAATTTAAGAGTGAGTGTTCCGGCACCAAAGATTTCTCTTACTATTGCCATTAAAGCAATTGCAATAGTGAAACCAAATCCCATACCTAAACCATCTATAGCTGAATAGAAAACAGGATTTTTACTTGCATAAGCTTCTGCTCTTCCAAGCAAGATACAGTTAACAACTATAAGTGGAAGATAAATTCCAAGTGCGTCGTTTAATGCTGGAGCAAAAGCTTGAACAACCATTTGAACAATAGAAACAAAAGTTGCAATAACTACGATAAAAGCAGGAATTCTTACTTTATCTGGAATAACTTTACGAAGTGCGGAAATAACCACATTTGAGCAAATTAAAACAAAAGATGCGGCGATTCCCATTCCGAGAGCGTTTTCAAGTGAGGTTGAAACTGCCAAGGAAGGACAAGTTCCAAGAACAAGTCTAAAAACAGGGTTATCAGAAATAATACCTTTAGAAAATTCTTTTCCGATATTCATTTTCTTTTCTTTAGCCATCAGTTTTGTCCTCCAATCTTTTCATAATTTTCAAGGGCAGCATTAACAGAACTTGTGAAAGCTCTTGATGTAACTGTCGCACTTGTAAGTGCTTGAATTTGATTATCTTTAGGAGCTGATTTTATAACTTCAAGTTCACCAGACTTGCCTTTGAATTGATTCTTAAAGGTGTCTTTTGCTGCATTCATTCCAAGTCCGGGAGTTTCATTGAGTGTAATTGGATTTACGCCGGTAACTTTACCTTCTTTGTCTATTCCCGTCATAACTTCAACGACACCACCATAGCCTTTATTTGTTCCGGGGCAGGTGAACACATAACCTACAATATTTTTATCTTTATCAAGACCTATATAATATTCTCCGACACCGTCAGCATTTTTCTTTTCAAATGAAGTGGCTTCAGGTAAAACTTGTTTTCTTGATTCGGCTGCAATTTCCATATTGATTTCTTCAATTTTAGGAAGAGTAACCTTGTTAGTAAGAGCAAGTAAAGCCGTAGCAACCATACAAATGATGAAGAGAGAAATTGTAGGAATTAAAATAACCTTAGCTTTTTTCATTATTTCTCCTCCTTTGCTTTTTTGGCTTTCTTTTCTTTAATGAAACCAAAGGGTTTTGTACGAGTAATTTTATCAATTTGAGGGGTAAAGATGTTCATAAGAATTATAGAGAATGAAACACCCTCAGGCATTGAAGCGAATAATCTTATAAGTAAAGTGAGAATTCCCGCACATAGAGCATAAATAAATCTGCCTTTTTCAGTTACTGGGCAGGTAACATAATCTGTTGCCATAAAGATAGCTCCAAGTAAAAGTCCGCCACCCAAGATTTCATAGAGTGTAAAAGTCAAATCAAATTTACTTGCAAAGAGCATACCAATTGCAACTGTTGCTATATAAGTTAAAGGAATTGTAGGTGTAATAACCTTTTTGATCATAAGGTAGAGTCCACCTAAAATTAATGCAATAGCACAAGTTTCTCCAAGAGATCCTCCGTGAAGACCGAAGAACATATCTTTTATGCTCGGAAGAGCATCCATATTATGTTGCTTCAAAAGAGCCATGGGAGTAGCACCTGTAACAGTGACATCTTTTCCAGGAAGTGGCCAAGATGACATTCTTGCAGGGAAAGAGGACATCAATATAATTCTTGCAGCTAAAGCAGGATTGACGAAGTTTTGTCCCAGTCCACCGAAGAATTGTTTTACAACAACAATTGCGATTAAAGCACCTAATACAACTATCCAAAGCGGAATATTTGAAGGGAGGTTAAAGGCAAGCAAAATGCCTGTAACTACTGCACTTAAATCGTAAATTGTGTTTTCTTTTTTCATAAGTTTTCTTGCGATATACTCAAAGATAACACAAGAAACAACAGAAGTTGCGATTACCATAAATGCTTTCATTCTGAAAACAAATATAGATGCTATTAAAGCTGGAAGTAAAGCGATAATAACATTGAGCATAACTCCCATTGTAGTTTCAGTTGATTTAAAGTGAGGTGAAACGCTCATCGTGAGCTTTGTATTTTTGTTTTCGTTCATTTCGCAGCTTCCTCCTTTAATTTTTCTTCTCTCAAGAGAGCTTTTCCAAGTTTAATATTTTGAACAAGGGGAATGCCAGCGGGGCAGACATAGGAACAACAGCCACATTCCATACAATTTGTAGCCCAAAGAGCTTGTAAATCTTCTACATTTTTATTTGTATAAGCCTTTGATATTCTACATGGTATGAGTTTCATTGGACAAGTTCTTACACATTTACCGCAATTTATACAATTAGTTTGCTTTTTGATTGGTAAAGATTCCTTTGCAAAACATAAAATTGCGTTGTTATTTTTAATAACCGGCATACAAAATTCCGGAACGGTAATACCCATCATTGGTCCACCCATTGTGATTTTATAAGGTTCTGCTTTGAAACCGCCACAGAATTCAATTAAATCACAGATTGGAGTTCCAAGTGGCACTCTTACATTTTTAGGTTCTGCAATTGCGGAACCGTCAACTGTGAGAGAACGACTTACAAGTGGTTTTCCAGTTTTTAAATATCTTCCCAAAAATGCGATGGATGTAACATTCATTACAACTACACCGACATCAGCAGGAAGTTTTCCAACTGGAACTTCTTTTCCGGTTACAGAACGAATTAGAACTTTTTCAGCACCCTGTGGATATTCTGATTTGAGCATTACAAACTGAACACTGTGATCTGATTCCGGCAATTCTTCATCTGCTTTTTTCAAAACATCAAATACATCTGGTTTATTGTCTTCAACTGCGATTATTACATTCTTGAATCCAATTGCCTTTTTTGTTTGATAGATACCATAGAGAATGTCTGAGGGACTATCCATCATTTCTCTGTAGTCAACTGTGATAAAAGGTTCACATTCCGCACCGTTGATTATTAAGGTATCAACATTTAACTCGTCTTTGAAATTGAGTTTAACATGGGCGGGGAATCCAGCTCCACCAAGACCTACGAGCCCAGAATCTCTTACGGCTTTCAAAAACTTTTCTTTCGTATCAAATTCAGGCGGTTTTATTCCGTCATAAAGACGCATTTCACCGTCAGATTCGATTGTTACTCCGGGAACACTGGCACCTGTGGAAATTTTAATATCTCCGACAGCTGTAACCTTTCCCGAAACTGTTGCGTGTATTGGGGCACTGACAAAAGCTTCACTGTCACCGACAACCTGACCGATTGCAACCTCGTCTCCGACTTTAACAGTTGGGGTACAAGGAGCACCGATATGCTGCTGCATAGGCAGAAGAACTTTTGCCGGAGCCGGCATACGCACTACCTTTTGTGCTTTGGTATTCTTGTAGTGAGAAACCCTTGCTCCGCCATGATTTTTAAAGCGGGCTTTTAGCACATCTTGCAACTTAGTTCCTTTCATTTATTCAACTCCTTAAATATTTACGCTTTAGCGACATCATATTTATATGTTCAGACTTTCGTCTTAGAACCAAAATATTTTTCTTGTTTTTTCAAAAGGGGCATAGAAAAATTTAAAAGCAATCCCGTAAGAATTCCTGCAATTATTCCGAAAATAAGTAAAGCAGGGGAATATGTCCAAAATAGAGCTTTTGTATGAGTGATAAAGACAGAAACCAAAAGCTGTGCGAAATTATGAGAAACAGCGGCAATTATTGAAACTCCTATAATTCCAAATGGATTTTTAGGTAATTTAAAAATTAAAGTCATTACAACTAAGCTCACAATTCCGCCAGATATACTCATTGTAAATGCCATAGGGCCTGAAATAATCAATATAAATAACGATTTTAATATTGTAACTGTAAGAGCTGAAAAGAAGCCTCCTGATATAACGGCGAACATTGTAACTATATTTGCAAGCCCAATTTTAGCTCCAGGTGGTAATACCGTTGATATGGGGATAAGGCTTTCTGCAAAGGATAATACTATGGCCTGTGCAGATAAAACAGCCGTTAAAGCTAATTTTTGAAGTTTAGGATTTACATTATTTTTTTTGCTGTTCAATATGCTTCTCCTAATATGTGATGACATCCGCTTGGTCTTTGTCTTTTTCCTGAGTTTTAATTACAATAGACGATTTTGCAGGAAGACAGGCAGCACTTTGAAGATTTCCATTTAGCCAAGAAGTTCGTACGCAAATTTTATCTGGACAATTTGAAGATTTATATCTTATTCTGCCTTTTTCAATTTCAACAATTGAAGTAGGATTAGAATCTAACTGTATAATATAGGGTTTCTCTACTTGTGAAAGATTTATAGTGTAGACAATTTGATTTTTTACAGATATTTCTGCAATTAATTCGTTTTTTTGAGTTTTTGATTTATATGATCTGAAAAGTAAGAACAAAACTAAAATCAAACCCAAGCAGATTATTAAAATAATATCGGATTTTTTTATTAATTTTTGCATTTTAAAATTTATATGTATGATCTTCGATTTTAATTTTATCTTTTATTTCATCCGTACAGGTAACTTTTTTGTTGTGATCAATAAAAATTGCTTGAGCGTTGTATTTTTTCAATAAATTGAGAGATTTTTCATTATAACCGAGTGAAAAGCAAGCGGTAGATAAAAAGTCGGCGTCTACTCCACTATTTGCAAATACTGTAACGGAGCTTAAATCATTATCTACTGGATAACCTGTAAATGGGTCTAATATGTGATGATAATTTTTCCCGTTTTTAGAAAGAACTTTTTCATAGTCTCCA
This sequence comes from Clostridia bacterium, assembly GCA_030532035.1. Taxonomy (GTDB): domain Bacteria; phylum Bacillota; class Clostridia; order Oscillospirales; family Acutalibacteraceae; genus JAUNLX01. The sequence goes on from JAUNLX010000003.1 coordinate 109,989, forward strand.
GAAGTGGAAACGAAACAGGCAGGAACTTTGACAGAAATAACATAATCATTTTTGCCAAGCTCTGGTCTTTTTATTCCTACTGTCCAAAGACCGTCTTTTGAATTGGGAAAACTACCATGTAAAACTATGCTGCCTCCAACAGAAACGATAGCGGATTTTGTATTTTGATTTACAAAAATTTTCTTTGCTTCGTCGCAGGCAACGCCTTTTCCAATTGCGCCTAAATCAATTTTTTGATTTTTGCCAATTACAACCTTATTTGTTATTTCAAAAATTTTAATTGAATTTATATCAATTGTTGATAGAGCTGTATTTATTTCTTCTTGAGTGGGAACTTTTGCACGATCTGTATCAATTCCCCAAAGGTGTGAAAGATTTCCGATGGTTATATCGAATAATTCACAGTCTTTGTTATATTCAATTCCCTTTTTCATCACTTCCAAAGTGGCAGGGGATATAATTGCGCTTTTATTTTGATTTAATTTATAAATATCGGACTGGACACCAGTTGAAGATAGACATACTGTATCTGCATATTTTATTTGGTCAAAAATTTCTTTTGAAATTTTATCTGAATAAGCTTCGTCATCTGTATAAATAGAGCAAAAAATTGGAGCGCCCATTGCAAAAGATTGTTTTGTCATTTTTTGCGTGTGAGTACGATAGTTATAAAAATAATCAATTGCAGTAGCGGCCAGAAGTAGTATTATCAAAGTGATTGGCAAAATTTTATTTAATTTTTTCTTATTAATTGTCGTATCTGCCAAGACAAAATCAACTTCCTTGCTTATGTATTAAATAAGTATATTACAATCGACGATTATATAATAAAAAGCTAACAGTTTCAATCGAATTAAGCTTATCCACTAAAATATTGAAACTTTATTCACAATTTAATAAGTATATAAGGGTGATTGGTAAAAATATTCAAATTATATACGGCGAGATTTAGTAAAATTTTTCTTACTCTACTGAGATTGGAGAATTTTTTGCGAGCATAACCCCTAAACACTTTATAAAAAAATAAACAAAGTATATTTACCCTGCTCGCACCAGCGAGCAGAGCTCCTAAATATTTTATAAAAAATAAAAAAAGTATATTTACCCTGCTCGCACCAGCGAGCAGAGCTCCTAAACTGTTTATAAAAAAAGTATATTTACCCTGCTCGCGCCAGCGAGCAGAGCTCCTAAATATTTTATAAAAAATAAAAAAGTATATTTAACCTGCTCGCGTCAGCGAGCAGGGCACTTGAACCGTTTATAAAAAAATAACTGGTCAAAAAAGTTTGACTTTTTCTGACCAATGATATATAATTCAATCAAAGGTTAAAGAAAGTCAAAGTCTAAATTAACCTAAAATGAAAAAGGGGATATAAAAATGAGCTTATCCAATGAAATAACAGATATAATTTTAAAAATGTTAGCTGACGACGGAATCACTGAAATTTCAAGAAATGAATTTGCGAATGAATTCGGCTGTGTCCCCAGCCAAATCAATTATGTAATATCATCAAGGTTTACACCAGAGCATGGATATATAGTTGAATCTCAAAGAGGAGGCGGAGGATATATCCGAATTTCCAGAGTTACAAATGATAATCTTGAATATGTTATTGATGCTCTCAACAGTGCTGGAAATGAAATTGATGAAAAGATGTTAAAAGCCTTGGTACACAATTTTTATAATTCAGAATTTTTGAATTTGAAAGAAACAAGGCTCATTCTTTCAGCTTTATCTGACAGCACGCTCAAAGATGCAGAGCGAAAAGATAGAAATAAAATTAGAGCAAGTATTTTCAAAAATATGATTATGAATATTTTAGATGAGGAGGAATAATATGTTGTGTCAAAATTGTAATCACAGACAATCGAATGTTTTTATTAAAAGGTCGATAAACGGACAGACAAAGGAATTACATCTCTGCTCTGACTGTGCAGCAAAACTTGGATATTCCGATATTTTCAATAAACCTGTTTTTTCAGGATTTGGAAATTTATTTGAAAACTTTTTCAATGCACCCTCAATTCTTTCTGGGGAAAGCTTTTTCCAATTACCTGAATTTGAAAATTCAATGTTTGGCGGATATGAAAATAAAAGGGAACCACAGATAGCATATACGGTAGTAGATGATGAAGAGGAGAAAAAAGAAGATAAGTCAAATCTTCAAATGCAATTAGAAAAAGCGGTGGAAGAACAAAATTATGAAGAAGCTGCGAGAATAAGAGACTTAATCAATGAAGAAAAAAACAAAAAAGAAGAAAAGGATAAAAAGGAGGAATAAATATGTTTAAGTTTTCAGGTTTTAATGATGAAGCCAATGAAATTTTAAATCTTTCCATAAAAATTGCCGAAGATATGGGTCATAACTATGTTGGCAGCGAACATCTGCTCTGTGCCTTGTCTGAAAATGAAAATTCAGTTACTGGCAGAGTGCTTGCAAGCAAAAACATAGGTTTTTCGGAAATGAAAGAAATACTTCGACAGAGTATTGGAGAGGGAAAGGCAACCACCCTTACACCCGAAGCTTTTTCTCCAGATATAAAAAATATAATAGACTATGCACTTAGACTTGCAAGGAGTCAAGGTCTCACTTTGGCAGGAGCTCAACACCTATTTATAGGAATGTTAAGCGACAACGAGAGCAGTGCTTTCTATATTCTCTATAAACTTGGAATAAATTCCAATGATATAGAAAATGAATTTTCTGGAAATCATAAAATGAATGGAACTGCAGGTCAGAGTAAAAGCAAAGAAACACCGACCCTCGACAAATATGGAAGAGATTTGACAAAATTAGCTAAGGAAAACAAGATTGATCCAGTTATAGGTCGAGAAAAAGAAATCCAAAGAGTAATTCAAATTTTAAGCCGTAGAACAAAAAATAACCCAGTTTTAATAGGTGAACCGGGTGTAGGAAAAACTGCAATTGCAGAGGGGCTTTCATTAAAAATTTCCAAAAATGAAGTGCCGGACATTCTCAAAGATAAGAGAATTGTTACCCTTGATTTAAATTCAATGGTTGCAGGAAGTAAATTCAGAGGCGAATTTGAAGAGCGTATGCAAAAAGTTTTAGACGAAGTTAGAGCCTCTGACGACACTATGTTATTTATAGATGAAATTCATACCATTGTTGGAGCAGGTAGTGCTGAGGGTTCGATGGATGCGGGAAATATTCTGAAACCGTCGCTTGCAAGAGGCGAGCTTCAAGTAATTGGAGCTACAACTATAAATGAATATAGAAAGCATATCGAAAAAGATTCGGCATTAGAAAGAAGATTCCAACCCGTTATGGTAGATGAGCCGACAAAAGAAGACAGCATTGTCATCTTAAAGGGGATAAGAGATAAATATGAAGCTCATCACAAAGTTAAAATTTCCGATGAAGCAATTGAAGCTGCTGTTGAAATGAGTTCAAGATATATTGGCGATAGATTTTTGCCAGATAAGGCAATTGACTTAATTGATGAAGCTGCATCAAGAATAAGACTTAAATCGGTAACGGCGCCAAAGAGCTTAAAAGAGTTGGAAAAGAAAATTGCAGATACAAAATCAGAAAAAGAAGTTGCAGTATCTCAGCAAGAGTTTGAAAAAGCGGCTAAACTTCGTGATGAAGAAAGCAAATTAAATGAAGAACTCAAAAAGGCAAAAGAACAGTGGAAAGAAGACTCTAATAAATTGGAAAAATGTGTTTCCAAAGAAGACATCGCTTCCATAGTTTCACAGTGGACAAATATACCCGTAACTCAGTTGACAGAATCTGAAAGCAAGAGGCTCTTAAACTTAGAAGAAGAGTTACACAAGAGAATAATTGGGCAAGATGAAGCTGTGAAATCAGTAAGTAGTGCCATAAGAAGATCGAGAACGGGAATCAAAGACCCTAAAAGACCAATAGGCTCTTTTATCTTCCTTGGACCTACAGGTGTAGGTAAAACTGAACTTTCAAAGGCAATTGCAGAAACTATGTTCGGAGATGAAAGCAAAATTATAAGATTTGATATGTCTGAATATATGGAAAAATATGCGGCGTCTAAATTAATTGGTTCACCTCCTGGATATGTCGGCTATGACGAGGGAGGACAACTCACTGAACAAGTCAGAAGAAAACCATACAGTGTTATTTTGTTTGACGAAATAGAGAAAGCTCATCCGGATATTTTCAATATGTTACTTCAAATTTTAGACGATGGAGTACTTACGGATTCTCAAGGTGTCAAAGTTAACTTCAAAAACACAATTATAATTATGACTTCCAATGTAGGTGCTTCTGCTATTATGAATCAAGGAGGAGTCCTTGGTTTCAAGAATGAAGATGACGAAAAACAAATATCGGATGACAAAATAAAAAATGCAGTTTTAGGCGAACTCAAAAAGACATTTAGACCAGAATTTTTAAACAGAGTTGATGACATAATTGTATTCAAGAGCTTGAAAAAAGAAGAAATTGAAATCATTGCCAAAAACTTGCTTGAAAACTTGGCTCAAAGGTTAGAAAAAAGTGAAATTTATGCAACCTTTGATGAAAGTGTTGTAAGATTTGTTGCCGACAAAGGATATGATCCTGAATATGGAGCAAGACCATTGAACAGAGCTATTAGCACTGAAATAGAGGACAGCATAGCAAACCTCATTTTAGATGGTTCGATTAAAAAGGGACAAAAATATAAATTCATTTTTGAAAATGATAAATTATCCTTTGAAGACGCAGAATAAACAAAAGACGCATAAGTTAACTTATGCGTCTTTTCAATATAGATATTAAAGATTGTACGAATTTTTAATTATAAAAACAGGTCTGTTCTTTGACTGAATATAAATTTTCGATAAATATTCAGATAGTAGTGCAAGAACTGGCAATTTTATGCTTTCGATTAACATTATAAAATTTAATAAAAATATAGCGGGCAAATCAAAGAAATATCCCTCTATTCCATTACTTGAAACAAATTTTATAAACATAATTATAGAGGCGATAAATAGAAGAATTCCAATTATGAATAAAGAGTTTAACAAATGACTGCCGAAAGAGGTAAAACCCTCAAGAGCATAATAATATAATTTTTTAAATGACCATTTGCTTTTACTTGTCTTTCGCTCAAGAGGTGTATATTCAATATATATGGTATTGAAACCAACAAAGGAAAAAATTCCTTTTGTGAATCTGTGATATTCTTTCATTCCCAAAATACAATTTGCAACCTGCCTTGTATACATACGAAAGTCAGAGGCGCCATTTACAAATTCAGTTTCAGAAATAAAATTCATTGTCTTATAAAACAAGGACTTGAAAAAAACTTGAGTAAATTTTTCCTTTCTTTTTTTTGCTACGGCAGTAACGCAGTCAAGATTTTTATTTTTTTTCAAAGTGTCAAACATTTTGACTGTAATTATAGGCTCTTGTTGTCCATCGGCATCAATATTACAAATATAATCGCCGCTTGACAAAGACAACCCTGCAAACATAGCGCTTTCTTTTCCGAAATGACGAGAAAGCTCAATTACTTTGATTTCGGTCTTGGTATCACTTTTTAATTTGCGCAGATTTTCCAAAGTGTTATCACTGGAACCGTCGTCTATAAAAATGAGTTCTGTAATAACATCGTCATAATTTTTATATGCCGATGAAATAGAATCTTTCATTTTTTCAACATTTTTTTCCTCGTTGAAACAAGGAATGATAAAGGAAATTTTCATATAGCAATTATACAATACATACAAAAAAAAGAAAAGTTAGAACGGAAAATATGGCAATAAGAAGAAAAATGCAACATAAGACATTGAAAAATTCAAAAACATTGACAATAATGGCTATAAATTGTATGATTTATAAGAAAAAAGAAATTAAAGAATGAAAAAATTTCATTTTTGAAAGGAGCAGAAATTCAAATGCTTACACAGAATAAAACGATTTTAGAATGGGTAAAAGATTGTGAAGACCTTTTGTCTCCCTCTAAAACAGTATGGATTGACGGAAGTGAAGAACAATTAAATGACCTTAGACAACAAGCTTGCTCCACTGGGGAAATTCTTCAGCTTAATCAGGATAAATATCCTGGCTGTTATTTGCACAGAACGGCAGTAAATGATGTTGCTCGTGTAGAAGATAGAACTTTCATCTGCACACCTACAAAGGAAGAAGCCGGTCCAACAAATCATTGGATGGATCCCGATGAGTGCTACAAGATGTTAAATGACATAGCTCGTGATTCTATGAAAGACAGAACAATGTATGTTATTCCCTATTCTATGGGTGTAATAGGTTCTCCATTTTCTAAAGCGGGAATTGAAGTAACAGACTCTATCTATGTTGTATTGAATATGGCTATCATGACAAGAGTTGGCAAAAAAGTATTGGATGTATTGGGAGATAGCAACGATTGGGTTCGTGGAATACATTCAAAATGTGACCTCGACGCCGAAAAAAGATATATTTGTCATTTCCCACAAGACAATACAATTTATTCAGTCAATTCTGGATATGGTGGAAATGTTATCTTAGGTAAAAAATGTTTTGCGCTTAGAATCGCTTCATATCAAGGAAAACAAGAGGGTTGGCAAGCTGAACATATGCTTATTTTGGGAATTGAAAATCCTCAAGGTGAAGTCAAATATGTTTGTGCTGCATTCCCATCAGCTTGTGGAAAAACAAATTTAGCAATGCTTATTCCGCCAGAAGTATATAGAGAAAAGGGATACAAAGTTTGGACTGTCGGAGACGATATTTCTTGGATTAGAAAAGGCGAAGACGGTAGACTCTATGCGATGAACCCAGAATATGGTTTCTTCGGTGTTGCACCTGGAACAAACTCAAAATCAAATCCGAATGCTCTTGCCACAACAAAAAGAGATACAATCTTTACAAATGTTGTTTTAGATAAATCTGACAATACACCATGGTGGGAGGGATTAAATGACAATCCTCCTGAAAATGCTGTTGATTGGAAGGGTAATGATTGGAACGGAAAAGAGTCCTCTGAAAAAGGAGCTCATCCAAACAGTAGATTTACAGCTCCAGCAGTAAATTGCCCTGTTTTATCAGATGAATTTGAAAATCCGCAGGGTGTTCCGATTTCTGCATTTATCTTCGGTGGAAGAAGAGCAAAACTCGCTCCACTTGTGTATGAATCAAGAGACTGGGATCATGGAGTTTTTGTAGGCTCTGTAATGGCTTCCGAAACAACGGCAGCAGCAGCAGGAGCAGTTGGAGTAGTTCGTCGTGACCCCATGGCAATGCTTCCTTTCTGTGGCTACAATATGTCAGAATATTTTAAGCATTGGATTGAAATTGGAGCAAATCTTGATAAAGATAAGGCACCTAAAATTTTCAATGTTAACTGGTTTAGAAAAGACGAAGACGGCAAATTTATGTGGCCTGGATTTGGAGACAACTTGCGTGTACTTGATTGGATTATCAAGAGATGTGAAGGCGAAGTAGACGCAGTCGAAACAGAAATCGGCTATCTTCCCAAAGTAGAAGATATTAATTTGCAGGGTATTGAAGACGAGGTCAGCAGGGAGGACCTTGAAAAAATGCTCACAGTTGATAAAGAACTTTGGAAAGAAGAAGTTGATGGTATAAAAGAATTCTATTCGCAATTTAACAACCTCCCCAAGCAGTTGAAGGAAAGTCTTGATACTTTGGATCATAATATCAATGATTAATCTACTGCAAACAAATTACTTCATATAAAATCGTGATTGTGAAGTAAGAAAAATGCACCCGACAGGGTGCATTTTTCATTCCCTTTGAACTTTTTGCTTTTGGTACGGTTGTTTTATTTGCATTTACTCTTAAAGGTGTTTCTATTATTCTTGTACTTTCAATTTCCAATGCATTTCCGTTTTTCTTCATTGTTACACCGTTTACTTTACTTATTGAGAAATTTTTAAGTTCATTATTTGTATCTGTTATTTTTCCCTTATATGTTTTTGTATTTTTATCCCATTTAAGTTCTACGGTTTTCTTATCAAATGACGGTACTCTACTATGTTCATTCATTCTTTCTTTTAGTCTTTGATATGCAATTTTTGATGAATTACTCCTAAGCAAATCATCTCTAAAATTTCTGCCCTTTTCTATTTCCCATATCATACACTGTGTTGCTACATATTCATCACAATCGG
>JAUNLX010000004.1 GCA_030532035.1 Clostridia bacterium
TCTTATTATGGGGCTTTATTTTTACCTAATATTAAAGGCTCTTATTATGGAACTTTATTTTTACCTAATAAGAAAGCCCACTCCGTTAGGAGTGGGCGCCTTCCCTCCCTTAAACAGAGGGAACTTTATTTTTACATTTCAGCAAAATATTTGATTGTCTTTACCATTTGAGTGGTATATGAATTTTCGTTGTCGTACCATGAAACAACTTGTACTAAATATTTGCCATCTTCGATTTTATTTACCATGGTTTGAGTTGCGTCAAAAAGGCTTCCATAGGTCATACCGATAATGTCGCTTGAAACAATTGGATCTTCGTTGTAACCAAAGCAATCATTTTTAACAGACTTCATATATGCATTTATAGAATCAACTGTAACTTCTTCTTGAGCACCTTGAATTACTGCAACTAAAATGGTTGTGGAACCTGCTGGAACTGGAACTCTCTGAGCTGCTCCGATGAGTTTTCCGTTTAATTCAGGAATAACAAGTCCGATAGCCTTTGCAGCACCTGTGGTGTTGGGCACTATATTTACAGAAGCCGCTCTTGCTCTTCTGAAATCGCCTTTTCTGTGAGGTCCGTCAAGTGTCATTTGATCTCCTGTAAAAGCGTGAATGGTGGTCATAATTCCACTTTCGATAGTGGCATAATTATTGAGTGCTTTTGCCATAGGAGCAAGGCAATTTGTAGTACATGAAGCCGCTGAAATAATACGGTCTTCTTTTTTCAAAATTCCCTCGTTAACTCCGAAAACTATTGTGGGGAGATCGTCGCCAGCAGGAGCAGAGATTATAACTTTCTTTGCACCAGCATTGATGTGTGCCATAGCCTTATCTTTTTTAGCATAGAATCCACTACATTCTAAAACAACATCTACATCTAAATCTTTCCAAGGAAGATTGTTTGCGTCTGGCTCTGAGAAAATTTTAATTTCTTCTCCGTCTACGATAATATAATCGTCTTTTGTGCTTACCTTGTCGGCAAGTTCGTATCTTCCTTGTGCTGAATCATATTTGAGAAGATGAGCAAGCATTTCTGGTGAAGTCAAATCATTTATCGCAACAATATCGTATCCTGGTGTTTTGAACATTTGTCTAAATGCCAATCTTCCAATTCTTCCAAATCCATTAATAGCAACTTTTACCATAAATTCCTCCGTCAATCATTGTCTATTTCGTTCTCTTTTTTAGGTAATATTGTAAGTCCGACTTTTGCAATTCTTCTGCCCTCAACTTTTAGAACAGTAAATTCAAAATTTTCGTATCTTACTTTATTTAAATCTCCGTTCTTAGGAACATATCCTAAAAGGAAAGATATAAATCCACCAACTGTGTCATAGTCGTCTTCGGGAAAATCTGTTTTACAAATTTTCGCTAAATCTTCAATTGACATTTGACCACTCAAAATATAATTTGAAGCATCTTTTTTGTAAAAATCGGGTTCATCTTTATCATATTCATCGTGTATATCTCCGACTATGTATTCAACTAAGTCTTCCATTGTGATTATTCCGGCTGTTCCGCCAAATTCATCTACAACGATTGCCATTTTTACATTATTTGCTTTCATTTTTTCAAATGTTTTGGCGCAAGACAGGGTTTGAGGTAGATAAATTGCGCTTCGCATAACAGACTGGGCGTCTTTGTTTTTTGGCAAAGTCGAAAAGATATATTTGTTCAAGTCTTTTATGTAAACAATACCGATTATATTGTCAATTGTATCTTCATATACGGGTATTCTGGAATATCCCTTATCTATTGAAAGCTCTACTATCTTTTTGAGCGGTGTATCTTTTGCAGTTGCGACTATATCTGTTCTGTGAGTCATCACTTCTTCGGCAAGAATGTCATCAAAATCGAAAACATTATTTATCATTTCTTTTTGTTCGTTTTCGATAACTCCCTTTTCTTCCCCTACATCAACTAACATACGAATATCTTCTTCAGTGACGATTTTTTCAGCTTTCATTATGTCAATATTAAAAATTTTACATACTGAATTTATAATGAAAAAGGCAAAATTTATCGTCGGTTTATGTAATGAAAGAGTGATTTTAACGGGTAAGTACAGAGCATAGGCGAGTTTCATTGGCTTATGCGCCGCAAGCCTTTCGGGGATTAAGTATCCGAATATATATATGATAAAACTAACTATCGGAATAATAATCACTATTGCCAGAAAATCTGCAAAAAGCAAAGGAAGACTTGGAAGAATGGAGATAAGTGCTTGTCTGAGCATAGGCACAAGATTTACAGTTAAAATTGTTATTGTAAAATTGATTACAATCAAAGTGGCATAAAACAAGGCACTTGAAAATAAATGCGGATTCTTGAGTAAGAGCATTATTTTCTGTGCTTTTTTATCTCCCTTTTTTGCCCTATCTAAAATTTCTTTATCTTTCAGACAGGTAAAAGCTTTTTTAGATAACGTGTAAAAAAATTGAATTGTCAGAAGCAAAAGAACTCCGACAATCATCAGGATTAAATTTAAACTCCCATGACCGTCATCCATTTTTGACTTTCCTTTCGTATATGCTGATTTAACTGAAATTATGTCTAAATTATAATAAATCAAAATTAGAGTGTCAAATTTTTAACACTATTTTTATAACATTCCAACATTCACATATTTTATTGTTGTCATAGGGCTGTTTTTTTGGTTATTTTAATCATTTTTCTATACATTTTTATATGTTATACTTCATACATTCAGGCATTTTATATACTTTTTATAGAGTTTGAAAACTATGTTAATAAATTAACGATTGATATTAAAATACACTTGTAAGTACATCAAACAGACAAATTTATATAGTATATTTATATATACCTTTCTTAAATCAGAAGAAAGATCGGAGGATATTATGTTAGAACGAAAGCAAAAAACTATGGACGGAAATACCGCCGCTGCGCATGTGTCGTATGCCTTTTCAGAGGTTGCGTCAATTTATCCTATCACTCCCTCTTCAACTATGGCTGAAGAAGTTGATAAGATGGCGACTGCTGGCGTTAAGAATGTATTTGGTAGAAAAGTTGAAGTTTCGGAAATGCAATCTGAGGGAGGCGCTGCTGGTGCCATGCATGGTACTTTGCAAGCTGGTGCTTTAGCAACAACTTATACAGCTTCTCAAGGACTTTTGCTTATGATTCCGAATATGTATAAAATGGCTGGAGAATTACTCCCCGGTGTTTTTCATGTTTCAGCAAGATCTCTTGCAACTCATGCACTAAACATTTTCGGAGACCATTCTGATATTTATGCTGCAAGACAAACCGGCTTTGCAATGCTTGCTTCTGGAAATCCTCAGGAAGTTATGGATTTAGGCGCCGTTGCCCATTTGGCAGCTATTAGAGGAAGAGTTCCTTTCTTGCACTTTTTCGACGGATTCAGAACATCTCACGAAATTCAAAAAATAAAGATTTGGGATTATGAAGATCTCGGAAAAATGATTGATAAAAAAGCTCTTCAAGAATTTAAAGACAGAGCTTTGACACCTGAAAATCCAGTGCTTCGTGGAAGTGCTCAAAATCCCGATGTCTTTTTCCAAGCAAGAGAAGCTTGCAACCCTTACTATGACAAAATTGTTGGCGTAGTAGAAGATTATATGAAAAATATAAATGAAAAAATTGGTACAGATTATCAATTATTCAATTATTATGGAGCTTCGGACGCTGAGTATGTAATTATTGCAATGGGATCTGTCTGCGATACCATAGAAGAAACTATTGATAATTTGAATGCTAAAGGGGAAAAATATGGTTTGATTAAAGTTAGACTTTACAGACCTTTTTCAAAGGAACATTTGCTTTCCGCTCTCCCCTCTACAGTTAAAGCAATTTCTGTACTTGACAGAACAAAAGAACCAGGTGCTTTAGGAGAACCACTTTATTTAGATGTTGTTGCTTCTCTCAAAGACAGTAAATTCAAAGATCTTCCAGTTTACGGAGGAAGATATGGTCTCGGTTCTAAAGACACTCCCCCCGTTTCAGTAAAAGCAGTTTACGACAATATGAAGTCGGAAAATCCCAAAGAAGAATTCACAATGTCAATAAATGACGATATTACTAATCTTTCTTTAAGCGAAAATGGTTCTCTCAATACAACTCCAGAGGGAACAAAAAGCTGTAAGTTTTGGGGTATCGGTTCTGACGGAACTGTTGGTGCAAATAAAAACTCAATTAAAATCATTGGAGATAATACAGATTTATTTGTTCAAGGATATTTTTCCTATGACTCTAAAAAATCAGGTGGTATTACCGTTTCGCATTTGAGATTCGGAAAATCTCCCATTAAATCAACTTACTTAATAAAGCATGCTGATTTTGTAGCCTGTCATAATCCATCATACTTATATAACTATGATATGACCTCTGATTTGAAAGAAAACGGAGATTTCTTATTAAATTGTATTTGGAATGAAGATGAACTTGAAAAACATCTTCCTGCAAATGTTAAGAGAGATCTTGCAAATAAAAATATTTCTTTCTATATCATAAATGGTACAAAAACTGCAGAGGAACTCGGTCTTGGAAATAGAATCAATACTATTTTACAATCGGCTTTCTTCTCAATTGCAAATATTATTCCGATTGAAGAAGCCAGAAGCCATATGAAAGCTGCAGCTAAGAAATCTTATGGCAAAAAAGGCGATAAAATCGTTCAAATGAACTATGACGCTATCGACAAAGGTATTGAAAATGTCAAAAAAGTAAATGTTCCAAAAGAATGGGCAAATGCTCAAGACGAAGATACAACAAAGGAAATAAAAACAGATCGTCCTGAAATTAAGAGATTTATAAAAGATGTTTTAGATCTTTCAAACAAACAACGAGGCGATGAAATTCCTGTTTCTGCTTTCGCAGGCGAATATGCTGACGGCACCATTCCTCAAGGTACTGCTGCATTTGAAAAGAGAGGAACAGCTGTTCATGTTCCAGAATGGAATCCCGACAACTGTATTCAATGTAATTTCTGCTCTTATGTATGTCCTCATGCAGTAATCAGACCAGCAGTATTAAATAAAGAAGAAGCAGAAAACAGACCTGAGGGAATGAAGACAATGCCCATGAATGGCGTTGAAGATATGGAATTTGCAATCACTGTTTCCCCTATGGACTGCCTATCCTGCGGTTCTTGTGCAAATGTTTGTCCTGGTAAAAAAGGTCAAAAAGCTCTTACTATGGAAACTTTTGCAAGTCAAAAAGACAAGCAAAAAGAATTTGACTATGCTCAAACTCTTTCATGTAAACCGCAAGTAAAAGATAAATTTAAGAATACGACTGTTAAGGGAAGTCAGTTTAACAAGCCCTTACTCGAATTTTCTGGTGCTTGTGCAGGTTGTGGCGAAACTCCATATGCAAAACTCATTACACAACTTTTCGGAGATAAAATGCTCATAGCAAACGCAACCGGCTGTTCATCAATTTGGGGTTCATCTTCTCCAAGTACTCCATATACAGTAAATGCTAAGGGAAAAGGTCCAGCTTGGGCAAATTCACTTTTTGAAGACAATGCTGAATATGGATATGGTATGTTCCTTGCAAATAAGGCAGTGAGAGGAAGACTTCTTGACAACGTTCAAAAGCTCACACAGTGTGATGATATTTCAGAAACATTGAAATCAGCCTGTGAATCTTGGATTCAAACTTATGACGATACAGAAAAGAATGCTCTTGTAAGCGAAATTTTAATCGAAGAACTTGAAAAATTTAATTCAGACAGTGCTTACTGTTCAGATTTAATAAAAGATCTTCTGAATAATAAAAACTTCATTTCCAAAAAATCTTTCTGGATTTTCGGCGGAGATGGCTGGGCATATGATATTGGTTTCGGTGGTTTGGACCATGTTCTTGCTAAAAATGAAGATGTAAATATTTTTGTTTTCGATACAGAAGTTTATTCAAACACTGGTGGTCAAGCTTCAAAGGCAACAAATATGGGTGCAATTGCTAAGTTTGACTCTTCAGGTAAAGAGATAAAGAAAAAGGATTTGGCTTCAATGGCAATGACTTATGGTTATGTATATGTGGCTCAAATTTCAATGGGTGCAGACTATAATCAATGTCTGAAAGCTATAAAAGAAGCTGAAAATTACAAGGGACCGTCAATTATAATCGCATATTCTCCATGTATAAATCATGGTATTAAAGGCGGTTTAGGTCTTAGCATAAGTGAAGAGAAGAAAGCTGTTGAAGCTGGATATTGGCACAACTTTAGATTCAATCCCGATCTCAAAAAAGAGGGCAAAAATCCACTTATTATTGACAGTAAAGCTCCAACTTCAAATTACACTGACTTCTTGATGAATGAAGTGAGATATTCTTCACTCAAGAGATTCTTCCCCGACAAAGCAGATAATTTATTTGAAAAAGCTGAAAAAATTGCAGCAGACAGGTATACTTATTTGAAGAAACTTGAAAAAATGTTGGATTCGGAAGAATAGGAGAAAGATATGAAAAAATACATTTTAGCGCTGGATCAGGGAACTACAAGTTCACGAGCAATCATATTCAACCGCAAGGGCGAAATTGTTAGAACAAGTCAAAGGGAATTTAAGCAAATTTATCCTAAGGCGGGATATGTTGAGCATGACGCTATAGACATCCTTTATAGTGAAATGATTTCCATGGCAAATGTATTTAGAGATAGTGATATTACTCCCGATGAAATTGCCGCAATAGGCGTTACCAATCAGCGTGAAACAACAGTTCTATGGGATAAAACAACTGGTATTCCCGTATATAATGCAATAGTTTGGCAATGCAGAAGAACAGCTGGAATGGTCGAAGAGCTCAAAAAACAAGGGCTTTCCGATATGATAAAAGAGAAAACAGGACTTTTATTAGACGCTTATTTTTCGGCAACCAAAATCAAGTGGATACTTGACAACGTGCCTAAGGCAAGAAAACTTGCTGATGAGGGAAATTTGCTCTTCGGAAATATTGATACTTGGCTTATTTGGAATTTTTCTGGAGGCTGTGTTTCCGATGAAGCAGTACATGTAACTGATTATTCCAACGCATGCAGAACAATGCTATTTAATACAAAAGAGCTTTGTTGGGATAAAGAAATTTGCGACACTTTGGGTATTCCGATGTCAATTCTACCCGAAGTTAGACCCTCAAGTGAGGTATATGGAAAATTCACAAGAAATATCATCGGTTTGGAAACTTTAGAGGGCGTGCCGATTGCAAGTGCTATTGGAGATCAGCCTGCTGCTCTCTTTGGTCAAGCTTGTTTTGAAAAGGGCATGGCTAAGAACACTTACGGTACAGGAGCTTTCTTGCTTATGAATACAGGCGATGAGCGAGTTTCATCTAAAAATGATTTGACGTCAGGTATCGCTTGGGTTATAGGAGATAAAGTTACTTACTGTCTTGAGGGAAGCGCCTTTAATGCCGGTTCAACTATAAAATGGCTTAGAGATGAAGTTCATCTCATTGACAACACTCTTGAGTGCGATAAATATGCAAGCGAAGTTCCAGATTCAAACGGCTGTTTCTTGGTACCTGCTTTCACTGGTTTAGGCGCACCTTATTGGGATATGTATGCCAGAGGTTGCATTATGGGTCTTACTCGCGGAGTTAACAGATCTCATATTTTGAGAGCTGCAAGAGAGTGTATCGCTTTTCAAGTTAAAGATTTATATCTTGCAATGCGTGAGGACAGCTCAATAGATATTAAAGAGCTTAGAGTAGACGGTGGTGCAAGTGCTTCAAATTTACTTTTACAAATTCAATCTGATTTTATAAATGCAGATGTCAACCGTCCTAAAGTAGTTGAAACAACCGCTCTTGGCTGTGCTTATCTTGCTGGTCTTGCCGTTGGATTTTGGGATAATCTCTCTGAAATAGAACATCTCAGAGAATGTGATAAAATTTTCAGCCCTGAAATGAGCAATGAAAAGAGAGATGAACTTTATAGAGGCTGGAAAAAAGCTGTAAGTCGTTCACTAAATTGGGAGGAACATGATGAGTGATTTCTATTTACCTTTTGATACCGCAGAGAAATTTATGTCGGATGCCTTTACTGCAATAGGCGTTCCCGCAGATGAAGCAAAAATTTGTGCGGAAGTTTTAATTGAGTCCGACAAAAGAGGAATTTTTTCTCATGGTATGAATCGCTTCAAGCCGATATATATTGATAGAATTAATATCGGTATTCAAAATGTAAAGACAAATTTTGAAATAGTAAGAGAAACGCCCACAACTGCTGTAATAGACGGACATGACGGTATGGGGCATGTAATTTCACATAGAGCTATGAATATGGCTATTGACAAAGCCCTTGAATATGGTATGGGTATGGTTTCGGTTCGCAATTCAACACATTATGGAATTGCTGGATATTATGCTTCAATGGCAACAGAAAAAAATTGTATCGGTATTACCGGAACAAACGCAAGACCGTCTATTGCACCAACCTTTGGCGTTGAAAATATGTTGGGTACCAATCCTTTGACTGTTGGTTTTCCCACAGATGAGCCTTTTGACTTTATGCTCGACTGCGCAACTTCAATTATGCAAAGAGGTAAAATTGAAGTTTTCAATAGAGTTGGTCAAGATACTCCAGCAGGTGTTGTCACTGACAGACAGGGAAATGTGCTTGTAGATTCCAAAGAAATTTTAGAAAAACTCACTACTGGAAATGCTGCTTTAGCTCCCTTGGGTGGATTTGGCGAAGATACGGGTGGATATAAAGGTTATGGATATGCCACTGTTGTTGAAATTCTTTCTGCCGCTCTTGCTGCCGGAAGTTTCTTAAAGTCTCTCAGAGGTTTAGACAAAGACGGAAACAGAGTTCCTTATCATCTTGGTCATTTCTTCATTGCCATAAACACAGAGGCTTTTGTAGGCGCTGATAGCTTTAGAAAGACAACTGGAGATATTCTCAGAGAACTTAGAAATTCTCAAAAAGCCCCCGATCAAGAGAGAATATATACAGCTGGCGAAAAAGAATATCTATTTTATCAAGAAAATAAAGATAAGGGTGTTCAGATAAATAAATCTCTTCAAGGTGAATTGTCAGAAGTACGAGATATGTTTAATTTAGATTATCACTTCCCATGGGAAGAATAATTAAAAGCTCTTTATATAATGAAAAATCCCGTAAAATCGGGATTTTTTTATTTATATGTACTTTATAAGGTGAGTAAAATATTCATATTGTATTCATTTGTAAATTATGGCATTGTACTACTTATATTTTGTTGAATAATAAAGTGCTCTTTGTTATAATTTCCTCGATATTTGAAAAGGAGCATAATATAAAATGAATGCAGATAGATATGCACGACAGATGTGTCTAAAAGAAATCAGCCAAAACGGCCAGTCCAAAATAGAAGACTCGTCTGTATTGGTTGTCGGCGTCGGTGGAGTCAATTCAACTCTTTTATATAATTTAGCCGCCGCTGGTGTGGGTACAATTGGAATTATTGATCCTAATATAATAAGCGTACATAATTTGAATCGTGAAATTTTACATCATTATGATGATATAGGAAATTTGAAAGTAGATAGTGCCGCAAAAAAATTAAAGGCATTCAATCCAGATATTGTTGTCTTACCTATTTCCACTGCTATCAACAAAGAAAATGCTGTGGAAATAATCGGGCAATATGACTTAGTTGCCATAGGTGTTGACAGCATACAGGCAAAGATGATTGTCAATGAAGCTTGTGTTGAACTCAATACGCCTTTTGTAGATGTATCTTCAAGTGGATTTATGGGAACAATTACTTTCATTGATCCAAAGACGACCCCCTGCCTCGCCTGTCTATATGGCACAAAAGAGCCACCAGAAGAAACTTATGGTTATATCGGCTCTGTTGTGAGTACCTTAGGTTCAATAGCAGCAACTTCTCTTTTACAATATATTCTCGGTTTAGAAGTGCCTATTGCGGGAAAACTTTTGTATTACAACGCTTTAGAAATGAAATTTGAAAAAACCGATATAAAGAAAAATGAAAAATGTCCGATTTGCTCGGATAAAAATTGAGAGGAACTTTTATGACAGCTTTTGAAAGTAATAATAGATATGTCGGAGATGTCCGTGAATGTTCTAATTATGCGGTTCGAACTCTGAAAAAAACAATTAAAGAAAATTCAGAAATGATATTAAATAGAGCGCCCGCCTCAAAAAATGAAATTGCTTTTTCTGAAATTTTGAAAAAAGAATCAGACGCTTTCAGCGATCAAGTAATAGACAAAACTTATACTGCTCGCCTCAATAGAAAAAGATATTCTAACTTTTTCAATGGATTTTTGCTCTTAGTTATGACTGTTTTGATTTTTCTTTCCCATGCGCTACTTCCCATTTTGTCGATACCAAGCATTTTAATATGGGCGCTTGTTTTGTTATTTTTCTTTGGAATTTTTTCAATTTCCAAAAAGAAAAATGCTAAAAACATTATGGTTATTAAAAGACCGACGGAAAATATAGAAAAAAATATAATTTTAACTGCAAATATGGACGCTCCAACAAGTAAAATCTTTAACGGAGCTTTCAATGCCCTTTTGAAGATTATAAGTTTAATTTTGATTTTACTGTCCGTCCTCTACCCCGCTTTGAGCTTACTCGAAAAATATGATCTTATGTCCTTTACCTTTAATTCCGTTTTATTCTTATATGTGAGTGGTATATCCTCTGCTCTTGCTGCGCTCATCTGTTTTATATATGGTTTTGGATTCAATGACTCAAAGTCTACTCCCGGAATTGCAAATAATTTAACTGGTTGTTTTTCAATTTTAGGAGTTTTAAGATACTTAAAAACTCAAGATTTAAATTTCAAGCATACTCAAATTTGCGTTCTCTTTGCTGGAAGTAAATATCCAGCCAATGCTGGAACAAGACAATTTATAAAAGAAAATATTGACTTTTATGGTCCTGGTAAAACAGAAGTTATCTGTCTTGACACACTTGAGGGAAAAAATAATTTTAATGTAAAAGGTAAGTTAGCTTCTAAATTGAAAAAATCTGCCAAAGCTTCACATATAGATCTTAAATCGACAAGCTCTGCATATCAGCATACTCAGGCAAGACCTTTCGACAGTGCAAATTATATGACTGGTGTTTTGACAAGTCTGCACAACAGCAAACCAGACTTTTATGAAACTCACGAAGACTCTGGAAAGAATATAGATGTAAATCCAATAGAGTATTCAATAAAGACTGTTTTAGAACACATTTATTCCATTGAAAATCCAATAGAAAATCCCAAAGTGGAGAGCAAAGAAAGAACGGAAATTAAAATTCAGACACCAGACGGAGAACAGACTGAAATTATTGAAAAAACTGTACTCAAAGATGAAAAATAATAATAAAAAGCCGAACAAATTGTTCGGCTTTTTTATATCTTATTTATGGTCTTTGTAAAAATAAGTCATAAAAGCTGTGGGCAAAGACTTTATTATATTTGTAGACAAGTCTTTTATCCTTTCTTTTGATTTGCCTTTAGTGACAATATAGTAAATATCTTTCACAGCGTCCTTATTTAACATTCCTTTATATAAAGCGGGCAATCGAGATAGTGGAAAATTGCCGACCGTATCTGCCCCCATTTTTACAAACATACTGCATTTGGGCGTCAAGCGATTTGTAAATCTTTCAATTTTTCGAGAAATTGCAGGGAATTTATATCCGTCATTCAATTTCGTAAATTCATCATATTCAAAAGATTTTTCTGTTTTATATAAATTTAATTTATTGTCAAAGATAATATTTTTTTCACAGTCTGCGGCTAAATCTGGTCTGCCCATATAATATGACGGAGTTTTTTCTCTATAATTTTTATCTGAAATTGTTTCTGATTTAGCATTGAGAAATATTTTCTTTTCCAGTCTTATATCTTTAGAAGAAGAGCCAACTAAAATTTTGTAATGTCCCTTTTCTATGATAAATTTATTTTCTGATAAGCTAAAATATTCAAAACTATCATGAAATAGCTTTATTGTAACTGATTTTGTTTGACCAGCCTCAAGTTCTACTTTCTGAAAACCCTTTAGAACTTTTGTAGGACGGTAAATTTTTGAGTCGCCTACAAAGGAAATATAAACTTGAGCTGTTTCAAAAGCTTTGGTATCAGAAATATTTTTAATATTAAATGTAACATTTAATTTTTTGTCTATTTTAATGTCAGAATATTCAAAATCTGCATATGAAAGACCATGGCCGAAAGGATAATTGACGGTTTTATTTGCTATGTCGTAATATCTGTAACCTACAAAAATACTTTCATCGTAGACAACATTTTCATTTCTGTCTCCAAAAAGATTTTTGGTAGGCAAATCTTTTTCAGACTCAATAAAGGTTTCAGCTAATTTCCCAGATGGAGATGTTTTGCCAGTGATTAAATTGAACAGAGCTTCTGGACCACCTTCTCCCATGGGATAAGTGTGCATTATAGTTTGTATGCTATCTTTAAAAGGAAGCTTTATAACAGACGAAGAACAGGTTACAACTGCCACTTGTTTTTTGAGTTTTATGATTTCGTCTATTAATTTAAGTTGATTTATTGGTAAATCAAGAGTTTGCCTGTCCATAGCTTCTGAATATTCAGAGGGCAAGCTTCCAGCAAAGAGAATAACTTTATCAGCCTCTCTCGCTGTTGCAATTGCCTCATTTTGTAAATAGGCTTTTTGTTGCTCTAAGTCAAAAAGATCATATCCTTTGGAATATTCAAAATTATATCCATTTGTCTTCATCAAATTGAGGAAGTTTTTTGATTTATAGGGTTTAACATAGGCAGAGCCCATGCCCGAAAGAATCGGTTTTTCAGCATATTCTCCAATAATGGCAATTTTATCATTTAGGTCTATCGGGAATACCTTATTTTCGTTTTTAAGTAAAATAGCTGTTTGAGTGGCATATTCTACTGTTTTTTCATGCAGAGAATCAAGATTGACTTCTGTTTTCGGTTTCATAAGTTGGATTTCACTTTTATCAATTAACTTTATGAGCCTTTTACAGCTTTTATTTATCTGTTCTTCTGTAATTTTTCCCGAATGATAATCTTTTATAACTTCTGACACTCTGTAATAACCGGGGCTCGGCATTTCAAGGTCGTTTGTAGCCTTTATTTGAGCTGTTCTATTTGAAGTGGCACTCCAATCAGTTACAATTAAATTTTTATGCCCGAAAGTTTTTCTCAAAAGATTATATAAAAATTCGGGACTCTCTGACGGATATTCTCCATTTACTCTGTTATAACTTGTCATTACTGCCCACGGTTTTGCATTTTTTACGACATTTTCAAAAGCATAGGTATAAATTTCACGCAATGCTCTCTTATCAATAACTGAGTTACTTGTCATTCTATTAGTTTCACAGTTATTGCCAAGATAATGCTTAATACAGGCTCCTATTCCCTCTTTTTGCAGAGCTTTGACAAAGGTAGTCGCCATTTGTGCTGTCAAATATGGGTCCTCGGAATAATATTCAAAATTACGACCACAGTATGGGTGTCTTTTTATATTTATCCCCGGCGCCAGCAAAAGAGAAACTCGGTCATGTGCACATTCACTTGCAATAGAAACAGCTTCATCTTTAATAATATCAAGATTCCAAGATGACGCCATAGCAGCCGATGATGGATAACAGATATGATTTCCGTTTCTACGAAGTCCATTTGGACCGTCTGAAAATTCCAAAGAATTTATTCCGTATTTTATAAAACTCTTTGTCGAAAAAAATGAGCCACCACCTAAAAGCAATAATTTTTCACGAATGGTCATTCTATTTAGTAAATCATAATCTTTCATATTATATCTCCTTTTTAATAATCAAGAAGTTTTATATCGTCTATTTCGTCATCTATTTCATCTTGTATTTCGACGCTATCAATTTTCTTTATTTTCCTATACATTATGCCATTTCGTTTAGCGACTTGATTTATTTTAGCGCTTGCAGCATCTAAAGATTTCTGTGCTTTTTCTATATCATCAGCGAACATATCATATTGTTTTAGTGCCTGCGAGAGAATTTCCCTTATGTCTTTCATCTTGTCATTTATTGCTATTGTCTTAAATCCCATTTGGAAAGCACTCAATAAAGCCATTATATTAGACGGGCCTGCCACAATAATATGATATTCTCTCTGAATGCGATCCAGTATATTTTCTTTGTCGGAAGCTATTTCAGCATAGAGCCCCTCTGTTGCAAGATACATTATTGCAAAGGGCGTCGTGGTCGGTTCATTTATATATTTGGAAATCTGCTGTGCCTGTTTTTTAACTGTATCTCGAAGCTCTTTTTTTGCCGATGCCAACAGTGATTCATCTCCCTCATCTGCAGCATTTTGAATTCTTGTATAAGCTTCAACTGGAAATTTGGAATCGACCGGAAGATATAAAAATCCATTTTTGGCATTTTCCGATGGAATTTTTATTGCAAATTCAACTCTCTGACTGTTGTTATTCGTCGATACATTTTTATCATATCTTCCTGGAATCATCTGGTCAAAAATGTTTTCTAACTGTACTTCTGCCCATGTTCCCCTCGTCTTTACATTAGTTAAAACACGGCTCAAATCAGTTACATTATCTGAAAGAGAGGTCGAGAGCTTACTCATTTCTCCCATTGATTTATATACACTTTCAAGTTGATCAGATACTGTTTTAAAAGATGTTGCAATTCGCTTATTTAGTGTATCGGTTAGATTTTCGTCAACTGTTTTTCTCATTTCGTCTAAACGCTTGTCGTTGTTCGTCTGAATGTTATTTAATTGTATTGCAACTTGCTTACTCAAATTGTTGAAAGATCCCGACAGTTCTTCTCTATTTGACTTCATAAGCTCGGCATTTTCCATTCTCATATTGCCAAAAGCGCAACGCTGTTCATTTTTAATTTCAGTTAAATTTTCATCAACTGTTTTTTTCATCTCATCTAAACGCTTATCGTTGTTCGTCTGAATGATATTTAACTGAATTGCAATTTGTTTACTCAAATTATTTACAGACTCAGCAAGTTCCACTCTATTTGACTTCATCAGCTCGGCATTTTCCATTCTCATATCACGAAAAGCGCAACGCTGTTCATCTGTAATTTGATTCATTTTTTCTTCAATATTTTGTTTTTTATCATCCTGCTTTGAAAGTTTTGCATATATCAAATATAAAAAAGCAAAAGAAATTAAAACAATAAATATAATTATAATCAAAAAAATAGTCGGCGTTTGAGCTTGCATGTGATTACCTCCGTAGATTTTATGATATAAATTATATCACACTTATTTTTAGTTTCCCAATAATGAGACGGTCATTTGCCGTATATCTTAAAAATTATGATATAATAATCAATATGAGAAAAAATAAATTTATATTAAAATTGAATGTGATTTTTATGGCGATAACTTTAGTTTTTTTATCGTCTTGCTCCTTTGGTGGAGATAAATTTTTTTACACACCCATTTTGGCTATTCCCGAAACGCTCGATTCACGAGAAGTTACATCCATTGACGGAAAAAATATAATCATAAATTGCTATCAAGGATTGATGAGAGTTGACGAAAATAATAATATTGTGCCAGGTTGTGCACTGAGATACACTCATTCTCCCGATTTCAGGCGCTATACTTTTTATTTGAATGAAAATTGTAAATGGAGACTGCCGAAAAAAAAGAGCAAAAAACTTGCCGATATTTTGGGTGAAGACTATGAAAAAACTTTCAATACTAAAGTCAAAGCCGATGATTTTCTCTTTGCTGTACAAAGAGCAGTGAGCCCTGAAAACACTAATCCCGATGTATTTTTTACTTATAATATAAAAAATGCCAAAGAAATTCATCAAGGTAAGGCAGATATTTCTTCATTGGGGGTAAGTACTTCTTTAGATAATGTGATTACCTTTGAATTAGAAAATCCCGATGAAAATTTTTTATATAAATTAACTTTACCTGTTTTTATGCCGACTAATCGTGAATTTTTTGAAAAATCAAAAGGTCGATATGGTCTTTTGCCAACTCTGATTTTATCCAATGGTCCATATTATGTAAGTGATATTTCGGAAGACAAATATGTCAAGATAAAAAAGAGTGAAACTTTCAAAGATTATAAAGTGAAAAATGACGGTGTGACTTTTGTCTTAGACGAGGAGCAAAATTTATATGACGAAAAACTTGCCGAAAGAAAAGGTTATACAATAGCTAAAATTCCAGTAAATACAGAAACTAAAAATCTTCCGTCAATAAAGTCCATTGAGATAAATAACGCTGTAAAGACACTCATATTTAATCCAAGTAATGCAAATTTAAAAGATATAAACTTCCGAAAAGCTCTATTTTATGCAACTGATAAAAAAGCTTTTGCAGAAAATATAAATTCCTTTATTTCAAAAAATACTCCGATAACGATAAATAAAGATTATAAGAGCGTCGATTATAAATTTATTTACGATAAAAATTTGGCAAAAACAAATTATGCTCGCAGTTCTATTAGAGGAGAAAAAATAAATCTGACAGTTTCATGTCTGAAAGAAGACGAACAAAGAGCAAAGATGATAATTGCAAATTGGCAGGAAGTTGTTGGAATTAATACATCTATAAAGCTTGAAACTTTGGATTATAATGAGCTTTTTGAAAAGGCAAATTCCAAAACTTATGATATTATAATTTTTCCAATTTTTGCTGAAAATAAATTTGCCGATGAAATTTTAATGTCTTTACATTCAAATTTTAAGGAAAACTTCATTTCAATACAGAGCTTAGAATTTGACAATTTAATTTATAATGCCTCTGCTCAATCAAATTCATCTGCTAAAAATGAAGCCTGTAATAAGGCTGAAAAATGGATTTATGATACGGGGATATTCATTCCACTTGAAAATTATAAAACCTTAGTTGAGCATAGAAAAAGTGTAAAAAATATCGTCGTTTCTCGAGATGGTAACTTTTTCTTCTTCCCCTTTGCTAAATAATAAATAAAAAAAAGACAACCGATTAATTTAATCGGTTGTTTTTTGATTATATGAGTTCGAGAATACACATTTCTGCAGCGTCTCCTCGTCTTGGTCCTATCTGGATGATACGAGTATAACCGCCGTCTCTATCTGCATATTTCGGTGCGATTTCGTCAAATAATTTTTTGACTGTCTCTTCTTTTGTTATATATGCAAAAGCCTTTCTCTTAGCAGTAAGGTCATTTTCTTTGGCAACTGTTATCATTTTTTCTGCCATTTTTCTAACTTCTTTTGCTCTTGCAAGCGTGAGTTCAACTTTTCCGTTGTCAAATAAATATGTAACGATACCTCTGCACATAGCTTTGCGATGAGCGGTATTTCTCGACAATTTTCTTGAACCGGGCATATTTTCCCTCCTTAGTTAAGGTTATAAATTCAAATTATTCTTCTTCCTTGAGCTTCAAATCTAATGATTCTAACTTTGTCAAAACTTCTTCAAGAGATTTTTTACCTAAATTCTTGACTTTCATCATTTCAGACGGTGTCTTATCTAAAAGTTCGCCGACTGTATTGATTCCAGCTCTCTTTAAGCAGTTGAAAGAACGAACAGATAAATCTAATTCTTCTATTGTCATATCTAAAACTTGATCTTCTGATTCTTCTTTCTTTTGAACAATTACATCATCAACATATTTTTTATCTGATAAATCTATAAACATTTTGAGATGATCGCTCAAAATTTTTGCTGCAAGTGAAACGGCTTCTCTTGCGGAAATTGTTCCATTTGTCCAAACTTCCAAAGTGAGTTTATCATAATCTATTCTACGGCCTACACGAGTGTTTTCAACATTGTAATTTGCTCTTAAAACAGGTGTGTAAATCGAGTCAATTGCAATAACTCCTATAACAGGTGTCATATCCTGTTTATTTTGTTCTGCGCTTACATATCCTCTGCCATTATCAACGACAAGTTCCATGGATAATTTAGCATCTTTGGAAAGTGAGGCAATGTGTAAATCGGGATTGAGAATTTCAATATCGCTATCGCCTCTTATATCTCCAGCTGTTACTTCTTTTTCTCCTGCCGCTTCTATATAAACAGTTTTTGGTCCGTCAGAATGTAATTTTAAGATTACACTCTTTAGGTTCAACACGATTTCGGTAACATCTTCTTTAATACCTTCAATCTGTGAAAATTCGTGCTGAACTCCTTCTATTTTTACGGAAGTTATCGCATAACCTGGCAAAGAAGAAAGTAAAACTCTTCTCAAACTATTGCCTACGGTTGTTCCGAATCCTCTTTCCAAGGGTTCAAAGACGAATTTCCCATAAGTTGAATCTTCCGAATCAATCATTTCGATTTCGGGCTTCTCGATTACTATCATTAAAAAGCCTCCTTTTTATTTAATTAGGTCAGATATTATTTGGAATAATACTCAACGATTAAGTGTTCTTCAACTGGAACTGTGATTTGTTCACGAGTCGGCAATGTAGATACAGTTGCCTTTGTTCCTGAAGAATCTCTCTTCAACCATTCTGAAACAGGTCTGGCTTGATTTTTTTCAAGCAAAGCCTTTATGTTTTCGTTCTGTCGGCTCTTATCTCTTATTCCGATTTCATCTCCAGCCTTAACCAGATAAGACGGAACATCAACTTTTTGACCGTTAACTGTAAAATGCCCATGATTTACAAGTTGTCTTGCCTGTGTTCTGGAATCTGCCCAGCCTAAAGTATAAACTACATTATCCAGTCTCAATTCACAGAGCATAAGCAAGTTTTCACCAGTGATACCGTCCATTTTTTCTGCCATTAGGAAATACTTGTGGAACTGGCTTTCTCTAATACCATAGTATCTTCTTGCCTGTTGTTTTGCACGAAGCTGTAAACCATATTCAGATCTCTTAGAACGACCTTGACCATGTTGTCCAGGTGCATAAGATCTTCTCTCTAAAGAGCATTTGTTTGTATAACATCTATCTCCTTTGAGCAGGAGCTTTTTACCTTCTCTACGACATAATTTGCATGCCGCCGCTGTATATCTTGACATATTTCCCTCCTGTTATACTCTTCTTCTCTTGGGTGGACGACAACCGTTATGTGGAATTGGTGTTACATCTTTAATTAAAGTAACTTCAAGTCCTGTTGTCTGCAACGCTCTGATTGCTGCTTCTCTTCCTGCTCCAGGACCTTTAACATAAACTTCTACAGTTTTCATGCCATGTTCCATAGCAAGTTTTGCAGCAGTTTCTGCAGCAGATTGAGCTGCGAAAGGAGTGGATTTTTTAGAGCCTCTAAAACCGAGTTCTCCTGCACTTGCCCAGCTGATTGCGTTACCCTGCGTATCGGAAATAGTTACGATAGTGTTGTTAAATGTGGATTGAATATGAGCGGCACCTGCCTGAATATTCTTCTTATTTCTTTTACGGACAGCGGTTTTCTTTTGTCCTTGTTTGCTTGCCATCAGTTATCCTCCTTAACCCTTTTTCCTGCTTGCTGCTAATCTCTTAGGACCTTTTACTGTCCTTGCATTAGTCTTTGAGCGTTGACCTCTTACTGGAAGTCCCTTCTTGTGTCGACTTCCTCTATAACTTCCGATTTCAGTCAAACGCTTAATATCAAAAGCTTTTTCTCTTCTGAGATCGCCCTCGATAGTTAAATTGTTTTCGATATATTCACGAAGCTTTGTTACGTCATCTTCATTCATATCTTTAACTCTGAGATTCGGATCAATTCCTGTAGCGTTGACAATCTTCTTAGCTGTTGTTAAACCGATACCATAAATATAGGTTAAAGCTATTTCAATTCTCTTATCTGCAGGTAAATCTACACCTGATATACGAGCCATATTATACCTCCGTTAACCTTGACGCTGTTTATGTTTAGGGTTTTCGCAAATTACCATTACTCTTCCCTTGCGTTTAATTATCTTACATTTTTCGCACATTTTCTTTACAGAAGGTTTTACTTTCATTTTTTTGCCTCCTTGATTATAAAATCACTGTATATAAATGTTATTTCGTTCTCCATGTAATCCTGCCACGACTAAGATCATAGGGTGACATCTCGATTGTAACTTTGTCTCCCGGTAAAATTCTTATGAAATTCATACGAAGTTTTCCAGAAATATGGGCTAAAATTTTGTGTCCATTTTCCAGCTCCACCTGAAACATTGCATTGGGCAAAGCCTCTACTACCGTACCTTCAACTTCTATCATATCCTCTTTGGACATTGATAAACCTCCTAATTTCTTTATCGGTATTTTGGTCGTTTAAACTAAACTTCATATTGGTCTTTCTTACGTGCTTTGGATTTTTCTTTTTAGGATTGGAAAGCTTGCGCTGCTTGCCATTAACCAAAAAACAAAAATCTTGGTCGATTTGCGTGACAATAAAATATTGACCTTTATCATGCCCCGCAATCGAATAAACAAGTGTGCCTATTTCCATATATCACCTAAGGCAGAGTTAGAATCTCGGGCCCGTTTTCCGTTATAGCGACTGTATGTTCAAAATGCGCATTGGGCAATCCATCTGCACTTCTCACATTCCAACCATCAGGATCGGCAACTACCTTCGGGCTTCCCATATTTACCATGGGTTCGATAGCTATTGTCATACCGCACATCAGCCGCGGACCACGAATATGTCCTCTGTAGTTTGGGATAGACGGATCTTCGTGCAATTTCTTACCCACACCATGACCCGTATATTCCTTTACTATAGAATATCCGTTTTTTTCACACCAGTCCTGTACAGCACCTGATATATCGGAAACTCTGTTGCCAGCCACAGCTTTGTCTATTCCTTTGAGCAGAGATTCTTCAGTAACTTTAAGCAATTTTACTATATCTGCTGAAACTTCTCCAACGGGGAATGTTTTGGTGTTATCCCCATTATATCCTCTGTAGTTGGCACCGAGATCTATACTGATGATGTCTCCCTCTTTCAAGATGATGTTTTTATCAGGTATTCCATGAATTAAAACATCATTTACAGAAATGCATGCACTACCCGGAAATCCATATAAATTTTTAAATGATGGTTTCGCATTCTTTGATAAAATGAAGTTTTCTATTTTTTTATCAATTTCCCAAGTGCTTATTCCGGGTTTTACAAGACTTCCTGCATATTCCAGAGCTTCTGCTGAAATTTTTCCAGCTTCTCTCATCATATCAAGTTCTTTATCATTTTTTATAATAATCAAGATCTTGCCTTCAAAATATTTATTACCTCATTTGAAACTTCTTCTACGCTTTGAGTTCCCTTAACTTTATAAAGTTTTCCTCTCTCTTCGTAAAAGCTTTTCAGAGGTTCGGTTTGTTCATGATAAACTTTTATACGAGTTTCAACCGTATCGGCATTATCGTCCTTTCTGATCATCAAAGGCGATCCACAGTTATCACAAACATTTTCTTTCATAGGTTTTTTGTATAACAAGTGATAAGAGGCACCACATTTAGAGCAAACACGACGACCCGTCATTCTCTCTAAAATTGTCTCGTCATCTACTTGTATCTCGATAACCTTATCAATTTTTATTCCAAGATCTTCCAAGGCTTGAGCTTGCGCTATTGTGCGTGGGAAACCGTCTAAAATAAATCCGTTTTTACAGTCATCCTCGGAAAGTCTTTCCTTTATGATTTCAATAACTACTTCGTCCGGAAGTAAAAGACCATTTTCGATATATTCTTTGGCTTTTTTTCCAATTTCAGTTTGATTTGCCAAAGCTTCTCTTATCATATTGCCAGTAGAAACTTCGGGGATTCCGAGTGCCTTTGAAGCAATCTCGCCCTGTGTTCCCTTACCTGCTCCCGGAGCGCCGAAAAAAATTATATTCATCTTAAGAGTGCCTCTCTTTAATCCAAGAATCCTTTATATTGTCTCATAATCAACTGTGATTCCAGTTGTCTTATTGTTTCTATTGCAACGCCGACTATAATCAGTACCGAAGTTCCGCCAAGGGCTATATTCATCGGGGCTTTAGCAAGCGATGTAATTTGTGAGAATATAATAGGATATAGTGCAACAACACTTATCAACAATGCGCCGATTAAGATTATTCTGTTTAAAACTTTTATCAAATAATCGGAAGTGGGTTTACCCGGTCTTATTCCTGGAATGGAACCGCTATTTTTTCTCAAATTATTTGCCATTTCAATTGGATTATATTGAATCATAGCGTAGAAATAAGCAAAGAAAATGATGAAAATAAAGTAAATCAATCCATAGAACCAGTGATCTGCATTGAATAATTTGAAAAACTTATCACTGAATGTTCCGTCTTTTATCCTGTCACCGAAAAACATTTTAATTGTAGGTGGCAAGGAAAGAATTGATGACGCAAAGATGATTGACATAACACCAGACATATTTACTTTAATCGGAATATGTGTATTTTGTCCGCCGTATAATTTTCTGCCAACAACTCTCTTTGCATATATAACTGGAATTTTTCTCTCTGAATTGTCCATCCAAACGATGAAAACTACCATTAATATCATGGATACCAATGCTATCGGTGCGAAAGCATAGTAAAGTCCACCATGTGAGAAATATTGGAAAATACTTGTTATCGTTGTAGGTATTCTGGATATGATACCGGCAAAGAGCAAGATTGATATTCCGTTTCCTACACCTTTTTTGTTGATTTGTTCACCGAGCCAAATCAAGACAGATGAACCAGCAGTTAAAACTGCAATTACTGTGATTGCCTGTAAAACAAGTGAAAATCCAGTAAATGGAGCGCCTGCGGCATCTACGGTGAGGTATCCGTAAGATTTCAGATAAAAGAAATATGCAGTAGATTGTATAAGAGCTATGACAATAGCCAAGTATCTTGTTATTGCATTGATTTTCTTTCTTCCTGTCTCTCCCTCTTTAGCCAGTCGCTCAAGAGGTTTGATAGCAACGGTCAGAAGTTGAATGATAATAGATGCATTAATATACGGTGTGATAGACATTGCAAAGAGTGTTCCGTAATTAAATGCGTCTCCAGTCATCATACTCAAGTAATTCATAAAATTTCCTGAAGATACATCGGAAACAATTCCCTGAGATGCATCTGTGAAAGGTACTGGAATTGCAGCACCTAAACGGAAAATCAAAATTACAAATAAAGTATATAAGATTTTTCTTCTTAGTTCTTTATCTTTTAATGCTGTAACTAAAGTTTGGATCATCTTATATCTCCTTTACAGAGCCTCCGGCAGCTTCGAGCTTCTCTTTTGCGGACGCTGAAAATGCGTTTGCAGATACCTCGAATTTTTTCTTCGTTTCTCCATTACCGAGGATTTTGACGCCATCACATCTTTTGGAAATAAGTCCTTTAGAAATTAAAGCGTCTCTGTCAATTTTTGCCTTATCCTCAAAGAATTGATCTAAAAGTGTAATATTTACCGATTCTATGTTTTTGCGGAAAATATTGTTGAAGCCTCTCTTAGGAAGTCTTCTTTGAAGTGGCATTTGTCCGCCTTCAAAACCGGATCTGCTCGAATAACCCGCTCTTGCCTTTTGTCCCTTATGTCCTCTGGATGAAGTTTTTCCATGGCCCGAGCCCGTTCCTCTGCCTACTCTTGTTCTGCTTTTTTTCGAGTTTGCGGCAGGTGATAATTCGTGTAATTTCATTCTTTCACCTCCGATTAAGCTTCTTCTATGCTTACTAAGTGATTAATCTTTCTAATTTTACCGCGTGTTGCCGGATTATCCGGTTGTACGGTTGTGTCGCCTATCTTTTTAAGTCCGAGAGAATTAGCAACACTTTCCTGTTGTTTTGTTCCTGCGATAAAACTTTTTTTGAGTTCTATCTTAAGTTTCTTTTCTTTAGTGCTCATTTTCTTCCCCTAACCTAAAATGTCCGAAACATTTTTGCCTCTTGTCTTGGCAACTTCGCTTACGCCTCTAAGAGTGGCGAGTCCCTCAAATGTTGCTCTTACAACATTGATAGGATTGTTGGATCTTAAAGCTTTTGTTCTGATGTCTTTAATTCCAGCCAATTCTACGACAGCACGAACAGCTCCACCAGCGATAACTCCTGTACCAGAAGCTGCGGGTTTAAGAAGAACTTCTCCTGCTCCGTATTTACCTATAATTTCATGAGGAATCGTTGAACCCATAAGGCTAATTTTTATAAGGTTCTTTTTAGCATTTTCAATGCCTTTTCTGATAGCATCCGGAACTTCTCCAGATTTGCCGATTCCAAAACCGATGATTCCGTTACCGTCTCCTACAACTACAAGTGCAGCAAATTTGAAAATTCTACCGCCCTTTACAGTTTTAGCAACACGATTAATGGAAACAACTCTTTCTTCAAGTTCAAGCTTTGAGGCATCTATAAAATTTGTCATTTAATTCCTCCCTACTAAAAATCAAGTCCGCCAGCTCTTGCTGCGTCAGCTAAAGCTTTAACACGACCATGATACAGATATCCTCCACGATCGAAAACAACTTGCTTAATTTTGTTTTCGGCAGCTCTTTTTGCCAAAGTTTCTCCGACTTTTGCTGCGGCTTCTACATTGCCACCGTAATCTTTGAAATCTTTTTCTGCGGAAGAAGCGCTTACGAGCGTCTTACCTGTTTCATCATCAATAATCTGTGCATAGATATTGTTGAGCGAACGATATACATTCAAGCGGGGACAAGCTTCGGTTCCGGAAATCTTTGCGCGAACACGCATATGGCGTCTAATTCTTGAGTCTTTTTTGTTTTTAACCATTTATTTTTCCCCCTATTAACCGGAAACCTTACCGGCTTTACCTTCTTTTCTTCTTATATGCTCATCAACATATTTAATTCCTTTGCCTTTATATGGTTCGGGTGGTCTCTTTGCTCTAATATCAGCTGCAAGTTGACCTACCAATCTTTTGTCGGCACCAGAAATTATTATTGTATTTGCTGAGGGAACTTCAATTTTTATTCCGTCTGGCTCATCGAAATTAACCTTATGAGAATAACCAATATTGAGTACAAGGGTTTTTCCCTGTTTTGCTGCGGTATATCCAACACCATTGATTTCAAGTTGTTTTTTAAATCCCTGTGAAACACCTTCAACCATATTGGCAATAAGAGTACGAGTAAGTCCATGTAAAGCTTCAGTTTCTTTAGTTTGTTTTGCTTTAGAAACAATCAACTCTTTGTCTTTGATTTCTGCAACAATTTGTGGATTAATTTCTCTATTAAGTTCTCCGTTTTTTCCCTTTACATTTATTTTGTTTCCGTCGATTTTAATTTCAACGCCGTCGGGAATCGCAATCGGTTTGTTTCCTATTCTTGACATGCTTTTCCCTCCTTACCAAACAAATGCGAGCACTTCGCCGCCAACTTTTTCGGCGCGTGCCTTTTTATCCGTCATAACTCCCTTTGATGTAGAGATGATAGCAACGCCAAGACCTCTCATAACTTTAGGAAGTTCTTCACAGTTTTTATAAATTCTAAGACCCGGTTTAGAAACTCTTCTTATTCCGGATAAAACCTGTGATTTGTTAGGACCATACTTGAGGGTGATTTCAATCATACCCTGTTTGTTGTCCTCACTTACTTTAAAATCTTTTATGTATCCTTCATCCAAGAGAATTTGAGCAATAGCTTTTTTCATGTTGGATGCGGGAATTTTTACTGAATCGTGCTTAGCGGAATTTGCGTTTCTGATTCTTGTAAGCATATCAGCGATTGAATCTGTAATCTGCATGCATTCTCCTCCTTGCTATTACCAACTGGATTTCTTAACGCCCGGGATTTGCCCTTTGTGAGCAAGCTCCCTAAAGCAGATACGACAAATGCCATATTTACGAAGATAACCATGTGGTCTGCCGCAAATTTTACATCTGTTATATTCTCTTGTTGAATACTTCGCAGGTTTAGCCTGCTTTTCTTTCATTGCCTGTTTAGCCACTTAGTTACCTCCTTAACTTGCAAATGGTGCGCCGAGCAAAGTTAAAAGCTCTTTAGCTTCTTCGTCTGTCTTTGCACTTGTAATAAAGCTTATGTCCATACCACGAATTTGGTCTATCTTATCGTATACAATTTCTGGGAATATAAGTTGTTCTCTAACTCCCAAAGAGTAATTTCCTCTACCGTCAAATGAATTTGGATTAATTCCTCTAAAGTCTCTTACTCGTGGAAGAGCAAGATTGAAAAATCTTTCAACAAATTCATACATTTTGTTTCCTCTAAGAGTAACCTTTGCTCCGATTGGCATTCCCTCTCTAAGCTTAAAGTTAGCAACGCTCTTCTTAGCTTTACAAATTACTGCTTTTTGACCTGTAATCTGTTCTAAATCGCTTGTAACCGATTCAATAACTTTAGCATTTTCCTTTGCTTCACCGCAAGCTATGTTTAATACAACTTTTTCAAGCTTCGGTACTTGCATTACACTTTCATAATTGAATTTTTTCATGAGAGCGGGAATAATGTCATTTTTATATGTTTCTTTGAGTTTTGCCATTATCCTTCCCCCTATTCAAATGTTGCGGCACAACCGCTGTTTTTACATTGGCGAACTTTTTTACCGTTTTTGTCAAATGCATGTCCTATTCTTGTAGGCTTTTTGCATACGGGACAAACAAGTTGAACCTTGCTTGCATACAATGCACTCTCTGCTTTTACAAGTCCGCTCTCTTGACCGGGCTTTCCGCCTTTCAAGTGCTTTGTGATTATATTTACGCCTTCAACGAGGACCTTTCCCTCTTTGGGGCTTACTGCAATTACCTTGCCTTGTTTACCTCTGTATTTCCCGTTGATAACTACTACGGTGTCACCTGTTTTAACGTGTACTTTGTTCATCAGTATCCTCCATTAAAGAACTTCGGGAGCAAGACTTAAAATTTTGATAAAGTCATGGTCTCTGAGTTCTCTTGCTACAGGTCCGAAAATACGGGTTCCTCTTGGGTTTTTATCTTCCTTAATCAAAACAGCAGCATTTTCATCGAAACGAATATATGAGCCGTCTTCTCTACGCAAACCCTTTACCGTTCTTACTACAACTGCACGAACAACTTCACCTTTTTTAGCTCCGCCGCCGGGGTTTGCCTTTTGAACTGCTGCAACTATTACATCACCAATATTTGCAAATCTTCTGCCCGTTCCTCCGAGAACACGGATACATTTAATTTCCTTTGCTCCGGAATTGTCGGCAACCTTTAATATGGATTCCTGTTGTATCACTGTGATCCCTCCTTACTGAGCTTTTTCTATAATCTTTACAATTCGCCATCTTTTATCTTTAGAAAGAGGGCGAGTTTCCATAATTAAAACTCTATCTCCGATTCTACATTCGTTTTTCTCGTCATGAGCTTTAACTTTAACAGTTCTGTTTACAATCTTTTTGTAGAGTGGATGAGTAACTCTGTCTTTAACTGAAACAACAACTGTCTTGTCCATTTTGTCGGAAGATACAACGCCGACTCTCTGTTTTCTTAAATTTCTGTCGATCATTTTTTCCTCCTTAAGCCTTCTTGCTTTCAAGTTCATTCATACGAATGAAAGTTTTAATTCTTGCTATATCTTTTCTGACAGCTTTTATTCTCATAGGATTTTCCAACTGATTTGTTGCCTGTTGAAAACGCAATTTGAAAAGCTCGTCTTTCAGTTCAAGCAATTTAGCATCCATTTCGGAAGCAGACATTTTTCTTATTTCGTTAGATTTCACTGCCTTCACCTTCCTGTCCTTTAGCTACAAACGTACATTTTATCGGGAGTTTTGCAGCGGCAAGTCTGAGTGCTTCTTTTGCTACGTCTTCTCCAACACCTGTGATTTCAAACATAATTCTACCGGGTTTAACAACTGCTACCCAATATTCAGGAGCACCTTTACCTTTACCCATACGGGTTTCAGCAGGTTTCTTTGTTACCGGCTTATCGGGGAAGAGTTTTATCCACACTTGTCCGCCACGCTTAATATATCTTGTCATGGCAATACGAGCGGCTTCAATTTGATTTGAAGTAATCCATGAACTTTCAAGTGCTTTAAGACCGTACTGACCGTAACTGATTGTGTTGCCTTTGTTGGCTTGACCAGTCATTCTGCCTCTATGCTGTCTTCTATATTTCACTCTTTTGGGCATTAGCATTTTGTGTTCCTCCCCTCTTGTTGTTGCGTCTTCTGTAATTTCTTCTCTTTGTAGGTTTCTTTTCGTCTTGGGCGTTTGCGTGTAGAACTTCGCCCTTGTAAATCCAAACCTTAACGCCTATACGACCGTATGTTGTCTTTGCTTCTGCAAATCCATAGTCAATATCAGCTCTAATTGTCTGTAGTGGAATTGTTCCCTCATGATAGTGTTCTGTTCTTGCGATTTCAGCTCCGCCAAGTCTTCCAGAACATTGAACTTTTATTCCCTTTGCACCGAGTTTCATCGTAAATCCGATTGCTCTTTTAACAACTCTTCTAAATGATTTTCTTGCTTCAAGTTCAGCTGCAATTTTTTCAGCAACTAATCTGGAATTTAAATCAGGTTGTTTAATTTCAACAATATTAAGTGAAACATTTTTTCCTAAAAGCTTTTCGCATTCTGCTTTGAGTTTTTCAATTTCAGCTCCGCCTCTACCGATAACGATACCAGGTTTTGCGGTGTGAATATTTATGCGAACTTGTCTTTTATCTCTTTCGATTTCGATCTTTGCCACTCCGGCATTAGTCAGTTTCTTTTCAAGGAATTCACGCAATTTGTAGTCTTCTACAAGAATATCACCGAAATCTTTGTCGTTAGCATACCAACGAGAATCCCAATTTCTGATGACGCCTACACGAAGTCCGTTAGGATTTATTTTTTGTCCCATTTTTGTCCTCCTCCCTAATTCCTTTCCTCAAGCACAATTGTAATATGTGATGTCTTTTTGTTGATACGAAATGCACGACCTTGTGCTCTCGGTCTGATTCTCTTAAGAGTTGGACCTTGGTTTGCATAACATTCGGATATATATAAGTTACTCGTATCCATATTCTTATTTTCAGCATTTGCAATTGCCGATTTAAGTAATTTTATAAGAATTTCGCAAGCTGCCTTGGGCGTGTGTTTTAAAACTGCCATTGCTTTGTCAGTATCTTCTCCTCTGATAAGGTCCAATACGATAGCAACCTTACTTGGCGCAATTCTTACAAAAGTTGATTTTGCTTTTGCCTGCATTATTTACACACTCCTTTGACCTATCTTTGCGATGTTGTCTTAGAACCCGCATGACCTTTAAATGTTCTTGTTACTGCGAATTCCCCGAGTTTATGTCCGACCATATCTTCGGTTACATACACCGGCACATGTTTTCTTCCGTCGTGAACGGCGAAAGTATGCCCTACGAATTCGGGATAGATTGTGGAACTTCTGCTCCAAGTTTTAAGTACTCTTTTTTCACCTTTTTCGTTCATTTCTTCAACTCTCTTCATGAGTGCTTCTTGAACATAGGGCGCTTTTTTTGTACTTCTGCTCATCTATTTTCTCCTTTCACGACTATTTAGCGTTTCTTCTTCTGACAATCAATGCGTCAGATTTCTTTGTCTTCTTTCTCGTCTTGTATCCGAGAGCGGGTTTACCCCATGGAGTCATCGGAGAAGGTCTACCGATAGGTGCCTTACCCTCACCACCACCATGTGGGTGATCGTTCGGGTTCATAACAGAACCTCTGACTGTGGGACGAAAACCCATGTGTCTTTTTCTTCCAGCTTTACCGATTGTAACATTCTCATGTTCAGGATTTGTAACTTCGCCGATGGAAGCATAACATCTTTCATCTACATTACGAAGTTCTCCAGATGGAAGTCTAAGTAAAGCATATCCGTTTTCTCTTGCCATAAGCTGTGCGGAGTTTCCAGCACTTCTTGCAAGTTGTCCGCCTGAACCCGGATTGAGTTCTATATTATAGATAAATGTTCCGATTGGAATATTTGTAAGTGGCAATGCATTTCCTGGTTTAATATCAGAATTTTCTCCAGCAATTACCTTATCTCCCACTTTGAGACCTTGGGGAGCTACAATATATCTCTTCTCGCCGTCTTCGTATTCTAAGAGAGCGATAAATCCACTTCTGTTCGGATCATATTCAAGAGTTTTAACTTCTGCGAAAATATCACGCTTATCTCTTTTGAAATCTATAATTCTATACTTCCTGCGATTTTGTCCGCCTCTATGACGAACAGTGATTCTTCCGTAGTTGTTTCTTCCCGATTTGTTCTTAAGAGATGTAAGTAAGCTCTTTTCGGGACCTTCTTTTGACAACTGCGAATAATCCGTTACCGACATATCTCTACGAGCATTTGAAGTCGGCTTGTATACTTTATTTGCCATTTTTCTCTCCTTACTTGCCTTACATCATTCCGTCGAAGAACTCAATTGTTTTGGAATCTTCGGTCAAGGTAACTACAGCTTTCTTCCATGAAGGAGTGTAACCTTGCATTGTTCCACGACGACGAAGATGACCTTTAACATTAAGTGTATTAACTTTAAGAACTTCAACATCGAACAATTCTTCAACCGCTTTTTTAATTTCGATTTTGTTTGCTTTTTTTGCTACCTTAAAGGTGTATTTATTCATTGAAGCACCCGACATACTCTCTTCAGTAATTATCGGAGCGAGGATTATATCTGTTGCAGCTTTCATTATGCATACACCTCCTCAATTTTCTTTACAGCGTCTTTAATAACGATGAAATTGTCGCAATTCATAATGTCGTATACATTGAGTGTATTAACAAGTGTAGTTTTTACGCCCTCAATATTTCTTGAGCTTCTGTAAAAAACATCATTCTTTTCAGGTAATACGAAAAGTGTTTTTCCAGTTACACCTGCAGCTTTTAAGAAATCAGCTACTGTCTTTGTCTTAATTTCGCTGAGTCCCTCAATATCCAAAACTTTAATTTCGTTGAGGTTAGCCTTTACACTGAATGCAGATTTCATTCCAAGGCGTCTTACTTTTTTATTGACTGAAAAGTCATATTTTCTGGGTTTAGGTCCCAAGGCAACGCCACCATGTCTCCATTGTGGAGCTCTTGTAGAACCTTGTCTTGCTCTACCTGTTCCCTTTTGTCTCCAGGGCTTCTTTCCGCCACCACTTACTTCTGAACGCGTTAGGGTGGATTGAGTTCCCTGTCTTTGTGCAGCTAAATAATTAACGACCATAAAGTGTATTACCGCTTCGTTTGGCTTAATGGCAAAAATGTCGTCATTAAGTTTTACCGTACCGGTCTTTTTTCCCTTTAGATCTAAAACTGATACACTGGGCATTTACTTTTCCTCCTTACGCTTTAACACTATCTATGATGCTTACAACGGAACCTTTAGCTCCTGGAACAGCACCTCTTATTACAATAAGATTGTTTTCTGGGTCAACCTTTATTACATCTAAATTCTGAACTGTAACTTTTTTATTTCCGAGATGACCAGCCATCTTATGTCCTTTGATAACTTTTCCCGGGTCAGCGCAGTTACCGATTGAACCTCCACGCCTTGCATTGGGTCCAGTACCATGTGTAGCTTTGAGAATAGCAAAGTTCCATCTCTTTATAA
Organism: Clostridia bacterium; assembly: GCA_030532035.1. Taxonomy (GTDB): domain Bacteria; phylum Bacillota; class Clostridia; order Oscillospirales; family Acutalibacteraceae; genus JAUNLX01. Next base: position 31,378 of record JAUNLX010000004.1, read on the forward strand.
CACCAGCAAAACCTTTTCCCTTGCTTGTTCCGGTTACATCTACTTTTTCGCCAGCTTCAAATTTGTCTGTCTTGATGATGTCGCCAACATTATAGCTTTCAATATCATCTAATCTAAATTCTCTGAGAACTCTTTTTGGAGCTGTGTCAGCTTTATCAAAATGTCCTTTGAGAGGTTTGTTGACATTTTTTATTTTAATGTCACCAAATCCGATTTGAAGAGCGTTGTATCCGTCGCTTTCGATTGTTTTCTTTTGAACTACATTGCAAGGTCCCGCTTCTATAACGGTTACGGGAATCATCTTGCCGTTTTCGTCAAAAATTTGGGTCATGCCTATCTTTTTTCCAAGAATACCCTTTTTCATGATTTCCTCCTTCGGTTATTGGTTGATTTCTCAACTTGACCTTAGTTTGTCAGTTTTTGATTTCTATTTCTACGCCGGCAGGCAATTCCATTCCTGTTAAAGCGTCAACCGTTTTGCTTGATGGTCTTAAAATATCAATCATTCTCTTGTGTGTACTTTGTTCAAACTGTTCACGGCTGTCCTTATATTTATGAACAGCTCTCAAAATTGTCACAATTTCCTTTTCTGTGGGGAGCGGAATTGGTCCACTCACTTTTGCACCTGTTCTCTTAGCAGTTTCGATGATTTTTTCTGCTGCTTTGTCAACAAGGTTGTGATCATAACTCTTCAGTCTGATTCTAAGTCTTTCTTTTACCGCCATAATTTCCTCCTATTTTGGCGGGCTTTAATTGTCTACACTGCCCCGGGTGTTTTTGCATTAGAGCAGATAAAAAACCGGAAAAATATTTTCCGGGATAGACAACTTCGCCATATTGGCAATTCGCCCGGTTTAAAATCGGACATACTCCACGGAAATTCCCGATCTCAGAGGATCGCCACCTCCCGTATCAACGCATATCTAAATACGCCTTTCTCAAAGCGTGCCTTGACATAATATCACAATGAATTTGAAAATACAAGTAAATTTAAGCATTTTTATAGTTTTTTATTAAATTTAGAAATCGTTTTTCAAAAGGTTAATATAAAATTTAAAAAATCACTTTAAAGTCTCAAATTTTTATTTGTTTTTATAAGTGTTGGGAGCACTCCCTGACGGGAGCGCTTATGGGCTTTTTTTTTTATAGTTGTTGTGAGCACTCCCATACGGGGGCGCTTCTGTCTATTGTTTTTATAAGTGTTAGGAGCACTCCCTGACGGGAGCGCTTCTGGCTTTTGTTTTTATAAGTGTTGGGAACACTTATATTTTTCTTTTTTATAGAGTTTAGTATGTTTACTGACGGAAGAATTTATCTTTTTTCTTTTTTTGACATACTTTTATCTACTCTGTGGCAAGGCTTGATATTTTTCATTTCCTTTGGTTAATACGATTTTTCATATTCTGTATACTTAACTTATTTATTATTAAAAAAATATATAATATTTTGAATTTTATTTGTAAATCTAAAAAAGATGAATATTTTAAATGATAAACTGCTCAATTTGTATTGACTACAATTTTCATTTATGTTATATTATCGGAGCATCATTTTCAGTTGTGCATTTTATGTGCTGATGTAGCTCAGTTGGTAGAGCAGCTGATTTGTAATCAGCAGGTCGGGGGTTCAAGTCCGTCCATCAGCTCCATATGGGTGAGTACCGAAGCGGTCAAACGGGGCAGACTGTAAATCTGTTAGCTTTGCTTTCGGTGGTTCGAATCCGCCCTCACCCACCAAAAATCTCAGTTTGTACAAACTGAGATTTTTTTATATTATTAAACATTCCTCAAATAAGAGATTAAAAATTATATATGAGTTATTCTTACCTAAACTCCAAAAATTTTCAATATAAAATTACGGTTTCGTGGACCATCAAATTCAGCAAAATAAATCGCCTGCCAAATGCCCATATCAAGTTTTCCGTTTTCAATCGGAATAAGTTCTGAAAATCCACAGATGGTAGCTTTCAAATGTGCGGCAGAATTTCCCTCAAAGTGAGCAAAATCATCGTTCCAAGGCACAATTTTTTCAAGTTCCTTTATCAAATCTCTTTGAACATCTGGATCTGAGTTTTCATTTATCGTAACGCCTGCCGTTGTATGAGGTATATAAATAAGGCACATACCAGAAGTAACGCCACTTTCATAAACTGCAGATTGTACTCTTGAAGTAATATCAATAAATTCTGTATGTTCTTTGGAACTTATATTTATTTTTTCAGTCATAATATATCTCCAAAATTATTTTATAATTACATTATATCACAGTAAAAATTAGGAGCAGAGAAAATGAAAAGTTTAAGTTGGGAAAATTTTGACGAATTTTATTCTATGCTAAATATGATTTTTCCGAGTGACGAACACAGAGATTATCAAGAACAGAAAAATCTATTATTAAATCCCGAGTATACAGTTAAATTTATAGATGAAGATGAGAAGATAATAGCTTTCGTCGCTTACTGGCATTTTCGTGAATTTTTATATGTCGAGCATTTGGCAGTAGACAACTCAAAACGAAATCAAGGTTTGGGAAGTCTTCTACTGAGCTTTCTTTGCCAAAATACTGATAAAATTATTATTTTAGAAATAGAACCTCCAATTGACTTAAAATCTAAAAGTAGAATGAATTTTTATATAAAAAACGGATTTTATTTCAACGAATATGACTATATTCAGCCAGCATATTCTGATAAAAAATCCGCTATCGCTTTAAATTTAATGAGTTTTGGACGAAAAATAAATGAAAATGAATTTATAAATATTAGAAAAATTTTATATGAAAGAGTATATGATACAAAAATGATATAATGATTTTAATAAAAGCAGAAAGGAAAGATTAAATGGATTTACTTAAATTATTTGAAGAGCGATATTCTGAAAGAAATTTCAGCGATAAAAAAATTGAAAAAGAAAAACTCGATAAAATCTTAGAAGCTGGCAGAATTGCTCCAACTGCTCACAATTATCAACCTCAGAGATTTTTTGTAATAAAAAGCGAAGAGGGTTTACAAAAAGCCAAAAATGTTACTCCTAAGCCCCTTGACGCTCCCGTAATAATTTTATTTTGCTATGACAAAGACACAGTTTGGGTAAATGATAGAGAAACTGTTTTTGTCGATTTCAATGCTGGAGAACAGGACTGCTCCATAGCTGGTACGCAGATGATGTATATGGCGGAAGAAATGGGCATACACACTCTTTGGATACGAGGATATGATTCTCAAAAAATTTATGATAATTTCGATTTACCCGAAAATATGGTCCCTGTTTTTATGATTGCCTTTGGTTATCCGTCCGATACTTCAAAACCAAGTCCAAGACACTTTATGAGATATGATATTGAAAATTTTGTAAAAGAAATTTAAGAAAAAGCGTTCCCTTTCGGGAACGCTTTTTGATTAAAACTTGATTATTCCAAAAAATTCATTTAACTGAACTAAAGTTATAAAGAAAAGAATAGGTGTTGCTAAATATTTAAAGCAAAATTTGAAAAATTTCTCGGTTTTATAATCGCTTCCAGTTCTCAATTCATCGTCTAACACCTTAGGTTTAACCCAACCGAGTAATATTGCGAGGAAAAATCCACCAACGGGCATTAATATTCCCTCTGCGAGTAAATCAAAGACATCTAACCATGTGCCAAGTCCGAATGGGTGCCATAAACCTTTTGAACCAAGTGCGTCTATGCAGACAAGAATTGCTCCCATAAGAGTGAGAGTCATAACTATAAAGGACATTAAAATTCTATTGGGCTTTTTACCTCTTGAAATTTGAGCGTCAAGCATTGCTGAGATAGTTCCCTCTGCCATGGCTATTGAAGAAGTCAAAGCAGCAAATAAAACAAGAAGATAAAATAGTGTTCCGAAGAAAGGACCCGTTTTTCCAAGGTCGTTGAAAACAGCTTGAATTGAAACAAAGAGTAGCCCTGGACCACCAGATGGCTCTAAATTAAAGGCAAACACAGCGGGCATAACTGCCATAGCTGCTAAAATTGCTATCAGAGTATCGGAAAAAGTTACTATTGCAGCATTCTTTTCAATATTGGCTTTTTTATCAAGATAAGAACCGAAAGCAATTATTGCACCAGAGCTAAGAGAAAGAGAAAAGAACATCTGACTTCCAGCCGCACCTAAAACTTTTAAAATTCCTGTTCCCTTGAACACAGTAAAGTCAGGCTTGAATACAAATTCCAGACCTGCCATTGCACCCGGCAAGGTGCAAGCACGAATTACAATAATAATCAACATTACAGTAAGTGTTGGCATTGCAAAAGCAGAAAACTTTTCGATTCCCCCTGAAATACCCAAGCTAACAATGATGATTGTTGCAATATGGAAAATAATGGTATAAATGAGAGGTTCAAGTCCTGCTCCGATGAAATTTCCAAAGAAAGCTTCAGAATTTGCTCCACCTACACCAAAAGATAAATTAAACAAGTCACCAAGATTTGCAATGAAATATTTTAATATATATCCCCCAAAAACGGAGTAAAAACAAAGTAAAAATACTGGTGCCAAGACAGCAAACCAACCGTTAAAAGTAAATTTTGAGTCAATCTGTTTATATGCTTGTATACCGCCTTTTCCAGTGCGACGACCCAGAGCAATTTCTCCCATTACAAGAGGAAAGCCCACAGTTACAACAAGCAACAGATAGACAAGCAAAAATGCAAATCCACCATTTTTCCCCATTTTGTATGGGAAACCCCAAAGATTGCCAAGTCCTACGGCTGATCCGATAGACGCCATCAAAAATCCGAAATTTGATACGAACTTGCCTTTGCCTTTCTCCTTATTCATACAACACTTCCAATCATTAACAAATTTTTAATTAAAAATTATTTCTTCATATTGTGCAACAATTTTTAATTTTTTGCAAGCTTTAACGATTAAAATCGCTAAAATTTAAAGTTATTTTTCAAAACAAGGTCGAGATGGGGGATACCCTCTCCTGACGGAGAGGGTATCGTATAATAAATTTTTAATTAAAGTTTGTTCTCCATACCTGACTAATAAGATTTTATATAGACGATTTTAATTGATATTTGTTTTTCATAACGGACAGATGAGATTTTATATAGACGGTTTTAATTAATGTTTGTTTTTCATAAAGGACAGATGAGATTTTACATAGACGGTTTTAATTGATGTTTGTTTTTCATAACGGTCGGATAAAGTTTTATATAGACGATTTTTAATTAATATTTGTTCTCCATACTTGACGAATAAGGTTTTATATAGGAAAATTTAATTAAAATTTGTTTTTCATAACGGACAAATGAGATTTTATATAAACAAATTTAATTGATGTAGATTATATGAATATAAAAAATTGCTTGAAATCATAAAAGATCTCAAGCAATTTATATTTTTATAATTTTTAACAATTAAAAATTTATTGTCAGTCTATTACTTCAATAATATCTCCCTGATATACTTTTCCGCCTTTTATAACTTTTGCGAAAATTCCCTCTTTGGGCATAATGCACTGACCGACAAGTTCTTTAATGGCACAGCCGTCATGACATTCTTTGCCTATCTGCGTTATTTCTATTACACAGTCGCCAACAGCAAGTTTTGTCCCAACGGGCAAGGCATGTAATTTAATTCCCTCTGTAGTCAAATTTTCCGCAAATATACCATGACAAATTCCATCAGTACGCATACCTTTTGATTTTTCTATGCTCTCTTTTGCAAGCAAGCTGACTTGTCTATGCCAAGAACCAGCATGTGCGTCTCCCTCAAATCCGAAATTTTCTATCAGTGTTCCAGGGTTTATTGTTTTTTTAGGAGTTTTCTTTTTCTCACTTATATTGATAGCAACAACTTTACCTTCCATTTTAACCTCCTATTTTATTCATTGCATGAAAGTTACCATATTCACAGTTAAAACTATGACCATTCGGCTTTGATAATATTATTTTCTCTATTTCCTGCGTGAGTTTTTCCTCATCATCTATAAATGGCATTATGTCGACACTGGAATCGTATCCGAGGCAAGGTCTTATTTTTCCATCGCTGAGCAGTCTGATTCTGTTACAACCATCACAAAATTTATCGCTTATGGGGTTTATAAATCCTATCCGACCTTTGAATCCCTCTGCCTTGTAATATCTCGCTACACTCTTTTCAAAATTTGAATTTCCCGTATCAATTTTTTCTAAAAAATCAAATTTCTTTATGAGCTCATCTCCAGTTACAATCAACTTTTCATTGGATCCAGTATCTGAAAAAGGCATAAGTTCAATAAATCTAACATCAATTTTTCTGTCTTTGGCAAGATTTAATATATCCTCTGCCTCATCTTCATTTTCGCCCTTTATCAATACGGTATTTACTCTTATTTTCATTCCGACTTTTTCAGCTACATCAATACTTTCAAGCACTGTAGGTAGAAGATCAAATCCCGTTATTTTTTTATATCTTTCTCTATTTAGAGAATCTAAGCTAATATTTACAACGGAAATACCCGCATCCTGCAAAGGTTTAGCATAATCTGACAACAGCACGCCATTTGTAGTTATGGCAATTTTTTTAATTCCATCTATATTGCTAATTTTCTTTGTAATATCGACAATATCTTTGCGAACAAGAGGCTCTCCACCCGTTAGTCTAACTTTGGTTATTCCGCATTTTGCAAAAGCAGATACTATTTTCGATATATCGTTTGCAGATATTTCTTTAGCATCTGGAATTTCCGTTCCACAATAAACGCATCTTAAATTGCACCTTTGAGTAACTGACACTCTAAGATAATTTATATCTCTTCCAAAATTATCAATCATTTACGAAATCGCTTTTGCCTCCTGTTTTTTCAAGAAGTTTGATTTGCTTTATCTCCATTTTTCTATCTATTGCCTTGCACATATCATAGACAGTCAAAGCCGCTACTGAAACAGCAGTCAAAGCCTCCATTTCAATTCCCGTTTTATAACTACAACGAGCAAAAGAATAAATATATAATTCATCTACTCCATTGTTTTCAAAAGTTATTTCAACACTTTCAATTGGAATGATATGGCATAGTGGTATCAATTCTGCTGTTTTTTTTGCGCCATTTATGCCAGCTATTCTCGAAACAGCAAGTCCATCGCCTTTTTTTAATTCAGATGATAATAATTTTTGCAAGGTTTCAGGATTCATCTTTATGGCAGCGAAAGCCTTTGCCGAACGACGAGTTATTTCTTTTTCGCCGACATCTACCATTATAGCTTCACCCTTTTTATTTAAATGAGTAAAGTCCATTATTTCTCCTTGCTGTATCCACCTAACAGTTCAATTCTTTCAATAAATTCATCGCTATCGAGTGCCGATAAAAAAGCTTTAGTCAAAGGACTGTCTATATATTTTTCGTCAATTAAGAAATCATATTCTTCGTCACAAATTGGGATAAAATCTAAATCATACATTTTGGCGGCAGAATAAATACCAAGTCCAACATCGGCGTTACCTGCTTTAATATTTGCTGCTACTGCTGTATGTGTAAATTCTTCATTATCATATCCATTTATGTCATCTATATTCATATTATATTTTTTTATCAAATAATCACATAAAATTCTTGTTCCAGAACCTCTTTGACGGGAAACATATCTGTGTCCAACAATATCTTCAAATTTATTGATATTTAAAGGATTGCCCTTTGCTACCATTAAACCTTGAATTCGTTTAACTCCCTTTTTAAGCACAACTCCGCCATTGGGAAAATATTTATCTATATAGGACTGATTATATTCTCCCGTCTTTTCATCTAATAAATGAATTGCGCCTAAATGAGCTCTACCTGATTTTATGGCGTCAATTGCGCCCATGCTACCTACATGAGAAGAGGTTACAAGAATATTATTATCTTTTTTCTTCAAAATATCTGCAATTTCGTCAATTATCGGATCGTGGCTACCTGTAATTATGAGAGCGTTTTCAATATTTTTTTCATCTGTTAAAATTTTCACTTCTATCACATCTCCTTGTTCTATTCCCTCACAGTTTTGAGGTATTTCAATTACTCCGAGAGCTTTTGTAAAACTGGTTATAATCCCCGCTCCTCTGGGCAATGGCACAGCAATATATTTACCGTCAATTTTGCCGAGAGTTACTCTTATGTATTCACGATATTTAAGCGAAGATACAACTCTCTTTCCCAACACTGCTTTTATGGTTTTTTCTTCCTCTATTTTCACATTATAATAAATGCCTACAAGTTCTTTTACTATTTCGTTCATTATAACAATAGCTGAAACGGGATAACCAGGCAAGCCTATTACTGGTGTTTCGTCTATTGCACCTAAAATAGCAGGTTTCCCAGGTTTAACAGCAATACCATGAACACAAAGTGTTCCGAGGGAAGATACAATTTCGCTTGTATAATCATCTCTTCCCGCCGATGAGCCAGCTAAAAGTAAAACACAGTCACATTCACTCTTTGCCTTTTTTACAGCTTCAGTCAACAGCTCTTTTTTGTCTGGAACAATATCATAAACAATTGAATCTGCTCCCCATTCACTGAGCATGGCAGAAAAGACAGATGAGTTAAATTCTAAAATTTCTCCCTTTTCAGGGTCTTTATCGGGAGCAATAATCTCATCTCCTGTTGGTATTATACCAAAAACAGGCTTTTTAATGACTTCTACTTGCTTTACTCCTCCAGCAAGAAAAGCTCCGCAAAAATAAGGAGTTATTTTTGTATAAGAGCTTGCAATCATATCTCCCATACAGAGATCTTCGCCCACTTGTCTGACATTTTGCCAAGGATGTACCGGGGCATTTATGGTAATTTCCCCATTATTTTCAGATAAAATATCTTCAACCATTATAACGGCGTCCGTATTTTCAGGGAGAGCGTCACCTGTATCAACTTCTGTATAATGTTCTTTATCTAAAGTTATATGGTTTATTTCTGAAGCTCCATAAGTATCTTCTGCCCAAACAGCTACGCCGTCCATCGCACTTGCATTATAATGTGGAGAACAGAGCTTTGCATAAACTGGTGCCGCTAAAATTCTACCGTTTGATTTTTGTGAATTTATTTTTTCTGTCTGAAATTTAAAACCAGATTTTTTCACAAAATCAAAATAATTAGCTTTGGCGTCTTCAAGTGGAGTGTTACTCAAATAATTATGTTTCATAAAATCACCTAAAATAAAAAGACTTTTACCGTTTTTCCTTTTTTTATTCCCTCTGTATTTCTATCGATTTTTATATATCCGTCAGAATTTGACAAAAGAGAAATTATTCCCGATTTTCCATAAACTGGCACTGCTTTTTCATCTATAATCTTAACACATAAAAATTCTTCTCTTCCATGATTTGAAGATACATTTGCGTCTAAAATACAGTTTTCAGTGCAAAAACTTTTCGACGCATTTTGTTTTTTTAATAGGGTAGGCAAAATCAAGGTTTGTACAACAAAGAATGCTGCCAAAGGATGACCTGGAAGTCCAAAAATTGGAGTTTTTCCTATTTTACCTATTATAGTTGGTTTTCCTGGTTTCATTGCTATTCCATGTACAAAAGTTTTACCAAGTTCTGAAATGATACCCTCAGTCATATCTCTCACACCAGCTGATGAACCACCAGAGATAACGACCATATCATAGTTTTTTACTGCTTTTTCTATGGCAAATTTTATGTTTTTTCTTTCATCTTTAATAATTCCCAGACAGTCTGCCTCAAACCCATATTTTTCAAACATTGCCTTTAAGAGATATGAATTTACATCTCTCACCTGACCAGGTTTTGGAACAATATCTATTTCAACAATTTCATCTCCAGTTGAGATGATTCCAACTTTTATTTTTTCATATACTTTAATATTTTTGATTCCTGCGGCAGCAAGAGATCCTATATGAAAGGGTTCTAATTTAGTATTTTCATTTACTATAACTTCATCGACCGACAAATCGTCGCCAAGTTTTGTCATATTTTCAAAAGGACTTACTGCTTTGAAAACAAGACAAAGCTCATCAAGTTGAGTTTGGGTATGTTCTACCATAACGACGGCGTCTGCCCCTTTGGGTAACATGCCTCCTGTAGAAACAGCGGCACATTCTCCAGGAAAGATTTCCAGAGTTTCATTTTCCCCCATAAGAATTTCTTTTTTTATTGTGAGCATGGACGGAATACTTTCTCCAGCACCAAAGGTATCACTTGCCCTTACAGCAAATCCGTCAACTGTAGATCTGTCAAATGACGGAATATTTTCACTACTTGTAATACGACAAGCAGAAATTTTTCCCAAAGCCTCTTCCAGAGATACCGTTTTTGTTGCAAAAGAGGTATCACATATCTCATCTATAATTTTTTTAGCTTGTTCAAACGAAATAACATTTAACATAATTTTTTAAATCTTCCATTGACCTATAAATTTTTTACCCCAATCAGTAGATGGATTTTCAAATAATTTTTCAGGAGTGCCCACTTCTGCAATTTCTCCGTCATGTAACATTATTATTGTATCTGCCATTTCCTTTGCTTCTGCGGGAGAATGCGTTGTCATAATGACGGTACAGCCTGTTTCCTTTTTATAATCTGAAACTAAATTGCGTATTGATTGAGCGCTCTCTATATCGGTTGCACTTGTCGGTTCGTCTAACAAAAGATAATCGCAGTCATTTATCAACAATCGACATATGGCTGTTTTTTGAAGTTCTCCTCCAGAAAGTTTGTTTGCCTTTTTATCTTTCAGAGCTGTGAGTCCTGTTTTTTCAATCAGCATATCAGCTCGCATCAAAGCATTTTTTTTGTCTGCTTTTGCGCCATATAAAATATTCTTAATTACTGTTTTAGAAAAAGCTAAGCTCTGTTGAGGTAAGTATAAAACCGAACCGTCATACTGTATTTCCCCTTGCGTTGCTTTAATGACTTTTGAAAAAATTTTCAAAAAAGTGCTTTTGCCACAACCATTTGGTCCAATCAATGCTATGGTCTTTCCCTCTTCAATATCAAGATGGTCTATATTTAAAACCGTAACACCGTCATAAATTTTCTTTAATGAGCGCACCTTTATCATCTTTCATTCTCCTTTGAGAGTATTGAAGCCAGAATGTTGACAATAAGGGCTATGAAAAGCAAAATTATGCCCAAAGCGAGAGCAAAGGTAAAATCTCCTTTATTTGTTTCAAGCAAAATTGCAGTAGTCATAACTCTTGTTTTCCACTGTATATTACCGCCTACTAAGCTAACAGCACCAACTTCAGCAATGGAACGGCCAAAAGCCGTCAAGACAACAGATATTAAAGATCTTCTGTTCTCAGTAAAAAGTAATGCAAAAGTTTTAAATTTACCGAGTCCCATTCCCTTTGCAGTTTCAATAAGCTGATTTGACTTTACTTCCACAATATAATGCGTATTGGAAATTACAATAGGAGTTATTAAAACGCATTGAGCTATTACCATGATCTCTACGGTGAAAAGTAGTTGCAAATCTCCAAATGGTCCATATCTTGTGAATAATAAATAGACCAACAGGCCTGCCACTACAGGTGGCAAGCCCATTAGGGTGTTGACTAATCTTTTAATAGAATTTTTGCCCTTAAAATTTCCCTTGCTAAGCAATATACCTAAGGGCATGCCAACTAAACACGAAATAGTTGTGCTGAAAAACGACATCCTCAATGTGACGCCGATTATCTGCAAAATTTCAGTGTCCATTGTCAAAAGCAAACGAAAGCTTTCGAGCAGTTTACTCACTTTTGACTATCTTCAATTAGGAAGAATAAGGGTTGACCATATTCTTCAACGCCGTACTTTTCGATTAAAGCGCTTGCTTCGTCGGACAGCATCCACTCAATGAAAGCGTCGGCGCCTTCAGTATTAAGGCCTTTAAGTTTGTCGGGGTTACACTTAATAAGAGAATAGGTATTTTTCATATCTTCGCCCTTATCAAGTACGATTTCTAAATCTCCCTTTTCCTTCATTGCCAAAAAGGTTGCTTTGTCAGTAAGGCAGTAAGCATTCTTTTCTTTCGCCATTGTGAGACATTCGCCCATTCCTTTTCCGGCACTTACATACCATTCTTCAGCAGCAGGGTCTGGAGTATTGTCTTTCCAGATTTTAAGTTCAGCTTTATGAGTTCCACTATTGTCGCCTCTTGAAATAAAGGGTTGTTTAGCAGTTCTGATTTTGTCAAAAGCTTCAGCTGCGTCCTTAGAATCAGCAATTTTTGCGGGGTCTGACTTCGGTCCAACAATTACAAAATAATTGTACATAAATGGAAGTCTCTTAACGCCATATCCCTCTTTGATAAATTCTTCTTCAGAAGCTTTAGCATGAACAAGGATAAGATCGGCATTTCCGTCCTTTGCCTTTTGGATGGCGGCACCTGTTCCAGCAGATTGAATTTCGAGCTTATAACCAGTCTTTTTTTCAAATTCCGGTTGAAGCTTTCCAAGCAATCCAGAGTCGTTAACCGATGTCGTGGTGGAAATCCTTATTGTTGGATTATCCGGTGCTTTTTTTCTTTGGCAAGCACTTAATGAAAATACAATTATTAAAGCAATAAGAGCTGCCAAAATTTTTCTGACATTTTTCATAATTCATTCTCCTTCTCAATCACGGAAGGCAAAGGAGTTTCCTCCAAAACCCTATGCCGATGGCAAAAGCCAGTGTTTTTCGGCTGCGTTTTCATCATCATGCCAAAAGGTTTAGACGATGAAAATCGGAATATGAATTAAAGCGGTTTTACCGCAATTCACCTAATTGGTCTGTGAATTTTGTTATTCTCAACATCCTTCACGCCTATAATTGTAATACATTTGTTTATATGTTACAATACATAAGAACAAAAATTCATAAATAAGAGGTCTAAAAATATGCTTATTTCTGTTGTTTGTGTAAGCGATAGATGCTCCAGAGGAGAAGCACAAGATAAGAGTGGACCGATAATTTCCGAGATTATGTCGCCACTTGCCGAAACAGAAGAATATATTATTGTTCCAGATGAAATTGAAACAATAAAAGAAACTCTTAAATTTCTCTGCGATGAGAAAAAAAGTTCAATTGTTTTTACAACTGGTGGAACTGGATTTGCACCTCGAGATGTAACTCCCGAAGCCACTTTAAGTATTATTGATAAATCGGTTCCCGGAATTGCAAATGCAATTCGTCAAAAGAGCCTTGAAATTACAGATATGGCTATGCTTTCAAGGGCAACTTCTGGGATAAGAAACCAAACTTTAATTATAAATCTCCCCGGTAGTCCAAAAGCGGTTAAAGAATCTTTAGAATTTATAATTCCCGTTTTACCCCATGCCGTTGAGGTTTTATCTGGCGACACCTTAAATTGTGGCGGAGATTATAAATGAGTATCAAAAGCGATACTCAAGGTTTTGATATTTCTTCAAAAAAAGTTGCCGTAATAGGTCTTGGTGGTCTGGGCTGTAACTGTTGTGTTCATCTTGTTGGCGCTGGAATTGGAAATATCTATATCTGTGATTTCGATACTATAAGCGAAAGTAATTTAAATAGACAATTTGTATATAGGGCATCTGATATAGGCAGAAAAAAGACTGTTATGATGTCTGACTTTTTAACTAAATATAATACAGACTGCAAAGTACATTCTATTGATAAAAAGATAGAAAGTGAAAATGATTTAGATTTTGCAAAAGATTGTGATTTGATAGTACTTGCACTTGACAATGTCAAAACAAGGAGAATCGCAAATACTTTTTGTATAAATAACCAAATACCACTTGTAAATGGTGGTATAAACGGATTTTTCGGTAATTCATATCTATTTTTGCCGAAAACAACGCCTTGTCTTGATTGTGCAGGTATGCTTAATGAGAGCGTCGGACTCAAAAACATAAGCTGTACAGCGGGAATTATAGGGGCACAGATGGTTTCAATTTCAATAAAATATCTTATCGGCGATAATTCTATCGCTGGCAAGTTATTTGTGTTAGACAATGAGGAAATCAATGCACTAAAGATTAAACCGTCTGAAAAATGTAATTGTAGAAAAGAGGAATTATAATGTCTGAACTTAAAGGTTATATGGGAAAGGTTCTTTTTGTAGACCTTACAAACAAAACACATTCTCTCTTTCCTTGGACAGATGAGGACAGAAAACGCACATTAGGCGGTAAAGTAATGGCCGCTGATATTCTCTTGCACCACATTAAACCAGGGATGAAAGCTTTTGATGAAGATAATTGGATTGTTGTAACTACGGGACCTCTTTCTGGTTGTGGCAGTCCCAACACTTCGAGATTCAATATATCGACAATATCTCCACTCACCAACATACTGACTTCTTCTAACTGCGGAGGAGTTTTTGGACTTTCACTTAAAAGATGTGGATATGACGCAGTTATTTTCACAGGAAAAGCGGATAAACTCACCACTGTAAATATAACTGTAGACGGAGTTACCTTTGAAGACGCAACCGAACTTGCTGGTTTGACAACTGCAGAAACTCAAGAAAAATTAAAACCACAAAAAGCTGGTAAACTCGCCATTGGTCCCGCAGGAGAAAACAAAGTTTTATATGCCTGTGTATTCAGTGGAGAGAGAACAGCTGGTCGTGGTGGAGTCGGAGCCGTTTTCGGAGATAAAAATTTGAAAGCTGTAACTGCTTTTGGGCATTTGGTTCCAGAAGTGGCAAACAGAGAAAAATTGCGTGAAACAAACAGAAAATGGAGTAAAATTTTACGCACACATCCACTTACAGGTAGACAACTTCCCAAACTGGGAACAGCTGGACTTGTTGCTCCCATGCAAGCTCACAAAATTTTAGCAACTAAAAACTTCTCCAAGGGTCGTTTTGATGACTTTGAAATGGTTTCGGGAGAAGAACTCACTGAAAATCATCTCGTTTCTAATGGTGCATGTAAAACTTGCGTTATTCGTTGCGAAAGACGAGTAAAAGTAGATGGAAAAGTTGTTAAAGGTCCAGAACTTGAAATTTTAGGTCTTATGGGTCCAAACATATTAAATAATGACATTGAAAAAATAATTGAATGGAACTATGTCATAGATGAAATGGGTATGGACTCCATTTCTATAGCAGGCGTAATCGCATATGCAATGGAACTTAAAGAAAAAGGCATTGCAGATTTTGATTTAGAATTCGGCAGAAAAGATAATATAACTGAGATAATCAAAAAGATTGCATTTCGTGAAGGCAAATTTTCAGAACTTGCTGACGGTTCAAAGAGAATGAGTGACAAATACGGTGGTAAAGATTTTGCTATTCATTCTAAGGGAATGGAACTTTCCGCTTATGAGCCTCGTCACGCAGTAGGTCAAGGTCTTGGATATGCTACTTCCAATCGTGGCGGATGCCATTTGAACGCAGGATATTTAGTTGTTGTTGAGGGACTTGGTTTAGATGTTGATCCACTTACACCTTTCGGAAAAGCCGCTCTCGCAATAATGTTCCAAAATCTTATGGAAGCAGTTTCTGCTTCTGGTGCCTGCCTTTTCACAAGTTATGCTGTTTTACCCGGATTTTTAATTGCAAAACCTAATTGGTGGCTCACAAGACTTATCTTGGCTGCATTCCCATATGTTGGTCCTATTGTCAATCTTTTAAGTCACTTCCCACAGGCACCGAGAATAAATATTCCCTTGTTGCCCAACTCATATGCAGTAAAATACGCAACTGGAATCAAGTCAACTATGGCTCATTTCTTAACCTGGGGTGCATACGGATATAATGCTGAAAGAATATCTAATATTATTCTTGGTCAAAAAGCTGACGCCGATCAATTGCCCAGCAGACTCACCGATGAATTACAGGATAAAAATGATCCCAGAACAAAGGTGCCGCTTGAATATATGAAAAAAGTATACAACAGAGCAAGAGGCTGGAAAGACGGTATTCCAACATATTTAAGACTTAAAACTCTTGGAATAAAAATAGACAAAGCTGTCTATGATAAAGCAGTAGAGGAGGCTTATAAATAATGGCTGATATAACTGTAAAATTATTTGGCGTTTTCAGAACAGACACTCGTCTTGCCAAAGAAAATATAAATGTTGATGATATTGGTGGTATTTTTCCTATACTAAATGAAGTTGCGGAAAAAGTTTATCAAAATAATTTAAAAGAAAATCCGAAATTAAAAAAACCGGATCCAATAAAATTTAACGACGCAATAGTATATGTAAACGGCGAAAAAACTACTAAAAAAAGATATAGTCTCAAAGACGGCGATGAGGTATGGATTATGTCTCCAGCCTCGGGAGGTTGATAAAATGGCTTATAAAATAGATATAGAAAAATGCTTGGGTTGTGGAGCTTGTAAATTTAATTGTCTTTTCGATATTCCCCAACCAATAAATGATGACGCATCCATTTATGAAATTGATTTAGAAAAATGCTTGGGTTGTGGCCAATGTCAAGATATTTGTCCCAACAATGCAATTCATCCGACGGAAGATCAGAAAGATATAGCAAAAGTTGAAATTGTAAAAGAAACCTGTATCGGTTGTTCAGCTTGTGCGAGAGTTTGTCCAACTGGTGCTCCGAAAGGAAAGATAAAAGAGCCTTTTGAAATTGAACAGTCTATATGTATACAGTGCGGGGCCTGTGTGAAAAAATGCCCCAAAGATAGCATTGAGGTTACATATAAATAAAAATTACATTTCATAAAAATAAAACCGTGGAAAATTTCCACGGTTTTTTATTATAGATTTATTTTATTTCTAAAGCAGCATTATATCCGCCATGAATTGCATGAGCTATTGTTCCGCTCTTTTGAGCATCTCCTGAAATTGCAATTTGAATGTCGCTGTCTTTTAATTCTTCATAGAGTTTATTAATCGAACGAACACCCATTGCCAAAACAACCATATCAACATCTATTGTTTCTTTGTTGGAATCTTTGACTGATTCAACTACAATAGCGTCTTTTTTTATTTCTAACAATTTATAATTAGGCATAAATCTAACATCGCCTTTTTCGATTCTGCTCAATGAATCTTCTCTGAGTTGGAACCAAGTTCCAGGCGCAATTTCTTTCGCCATTTCTACGATTGTAACTTTATTGTTTTGTTCAACAAGTTCTTCTGCTGTTTCAAGTCCCGTCATTCCAGAGCCTATAACTGCAATATTTTTATTTTCTGGCTTTTCGTCGCCCATAATTATATCTGTTGAAGTTTTCACAATCGGAAGATCAATTCCAGGAATTGATTTCGGAACAATTGGTGTACCACCTGTAGAAATAATAACTGCATATGGATTCATTTTTTTGATTTCTTCTGCACTTATTTCTGTATTGTAATTTATAGTAACGCCAAGTTTTTTTACCGAATTTTCTAAGTCTTCAATTGCCCAATAGAGTTTTTTACGAAGATGAGGAGTGGAGGCAATCATAACTTGTCCACCAGCCTTTGATTCTTTTTCAAAAATCGTAACTTCAAAACCTCGGCGAGCCATAACCTTTGCTGCCATAAGACCAGAGGGGCCTGCCCCTATCACTATTGCTTTTTTACCTGCTGCGTCTCTTTTGATATTTTCATCTGAAATTTCATGCCCTAAGGCTGGATTGAGAGCACATTCTCCAGCAAGACCCTTTCCAAAGTGAACAGCAGCATGGTCGATACATGACGACATACAGTGCAGGCAACCAATGCAACGAATAATTTCGTCTTCTCTTCCCTCGTAAGCCTTATTTGCCCAATCGGGATCACTGAAAAAGTTTCTCGCAGAGCCGACAAAGTCTCTGTTTCCTGTTTCTATAAGTTCATTTGCTTGTTTTGGCGAACGAATAAATGCTGCACCACCAACGGGAATTGTTTTTACTACAGATTTTATTTCAGCAGTCAGATAATCTCTCCAACCTACTTCAAACGATGTCGGTTCCAACCAGTAATTGTATGTATCATATCCGGCACTTGTTATATCTAAAGCGTCTACACCGAGTTCTTCAAGGTGTTTTGCAATTTTTTTGCCCTCTTCGATTGTGTATCCCTTACCTGGTTTTCCTATTTTTTCATACATTTCATCTACTGTAAGACGAACCATTATAGGATAGTCTTTTCCACATTTTTCTCTTATTCCCAAGATAATTTCATCTAAAAATCTCAGTCTGTTTTCAAAACTGCCACCATACTCGTCTGTTCTATGGTTGGTATTTGGACTTAAAAATTGATTTATCAAATATCCATGTGCCGCATGAATTTGCACTATATCTATCCCTGCCTTTTGACATCTGACAGCGGCATTTATAAAGTCCTGTATAACTTTTTTTATTTCTCTTTTTGTCATCGCACGATTGGGTGGAGAAACATGAGCACTCTTTTCAACTTTAGACGGTGCATAAACTGAGAAAATACTGAAAGTGTTCAAGTCAATCAATGAAGATTCTAAAATTGGAGTCATCATCTTAAACATCTTTTGCATAAAGTTGGGGAAAACTTTTTCTATAGGAAGTACAAAGGGAAGAAAATTATAAACAATTCCATTTACCTGTCTTCCAGCATGATGTAGTTGTATAGCTATTTTAGCGTCATGCTTGTGCACTGCTTCAACTAATTTTTTCATCGGCTCAATATGATAATCATGGCTCATTGACAATTGACCAAAAGATGTAAGAGCATTCCAATCATTTACCCTGCATATTCCAGGAATAATAAGACCAGCACCACCACGAGCTCTGCGTTCGTGATAGGCAATAGAGCGTTCAGTTGGTGTACCGTCGGGGCGGTTTAAATTCATTTCAGCGGGAGTCATTACAATTCTGTTTTTAATAGTAACATTCCCGATTTTCATCGGCGAAAAAAGACTTTCATAATTCATCGCAATTTTCCTTTACCATTTATTTCAAAAAAACAATAAATTTCCATTACAAAAATATGGAAAAAATTTCTCGATACATATTATAACACCTTTGTCTATATAAATACTACAATTTGTCTTTTTGTTTTTGTATCGACAAATTTGTTGTAATAACAACATAGCTTGTAATTTTAATCTGTTATAATGTATTTGAAAATAAGACAGGAGGTAATTTTATGGATAAAAAAAGAATAAAAAATATTGTACAATCAGAAGTCGTAAATTTGAAAGAACAAGTTTCATATCAAGAGGGTCAAGTAGTGAGTAAAACTCTTGCCCAAAATCCTGCAGTCAGTGTAACTCTGTTTTCATTTTCTAAAGGAGAAGAAATCAGTACGCATAATTCAGACGGAGATGCTTTTGTCACTTGCTTAGACGGTGTCGGAGAAATCACTATTGACGGTGTACCATACGAACTTCATGAGGGAGAGTCTATTGTAATGCCATCAAATCATCCACATTCTGTATATGCACCTGAAAATTTCAAAATGTTGTTGGTAGTTGTCTTCTAAAAATATAATATATAACAAAAAACGGTTGTCAGTTAAAACTGACAGCCGTTTTAAATATTAAAATCAAATAATTTTAAGTAAGTCTAAGGGATTGTCTATTATTTCTTTAGCACCCGACTCCTTTAATTCATCAACGGTGCCATAACCATAAGATACACCAACGGGATGCACATTCAAGCTAACTGCGGCATTCATATCATATTTTCTGTCGCCCAACATCAAAGTGTCTTCACAGGCAACGCCCATTTCTACCATAGCCCGCCTTAAAATTCTTGTTTTATCGGGATTATTTTCCTTAAATAGAGTTCCGCAAATCACATCAAAATATTCATAAATTTCTAAATTTTTAAGTCCGTCTAAGACAAACACTTCTGGTTTAGATGAGGCAATTGCTAACTTTAGGGGCAAATGTTTTAATTCTTGTAGAAGCTCTCTCATATTCTCGAAAAGCTCCATTTCATATATGCCCTTTTCTTCATAATATTTTCTGTGAATTTGCACCAATTCTTTGACAAGATCTTTGTCATCTATACCATAGACTTCGGCATATCCTATCTCAAGTGGCAGCCCCATAAATCTCATCATATCTGTTTTCGGCTCAACATTTATATTTTTTTCCTTGAGCGCATATTGAACGCCGTTTAAAACACCAATATGGGATTTTACGACTGTTCCGTCAAAATCGAATAAAATAGCTTTAAATTTCAATATTCTACCTCATAAAAACAAATTGACTTTTCTTATTCCAGAGAGTTTTACTTCCTACAAAAAGTGCTATGAATACAGCGATTGAATTAGATGTACAAATAGAAATCATAATGGCTATCTGATATAAAATAGCAGTTGTCGGAATTGTTCCGGATAAAATTTGCCCGGTCATCATTCCCGGCAAAGCTATTATTCCCATTCCCAGCATTGAATTGAGTGTGGGTAAGATAGCTGTTTCAAAAGATTTATCAATAAAGGGTTTCATAATTTTAGTTGGCTCGGCACCTATGTTTATAAGTGTTTCAATCATATTTTCGTTGTCATTTATGAGTTCTTGGAAATTTTTAAGAGCTAAATTCAACCCAGTCATTGTATTGCCTATAATCATTCCGCCTATAGTTATTGCATATCGTGGATTAAACATATTAACTCTTATAGTAACATTTAATACGAATATCAAAATAGACAGACCCGAAAAGACAATTGAGCCAAAAATTATCCACTTAAATTTTTTAGATAACCATTTATTTTTTGAAATAACTCTCACTGTCGCAAAAATTATCATTGCGGCAATATACAATACGGAAAAATACCAGGCTGGATTTTTAATTATATATGTGAGTATATAACCTGCTAAAATCAGTTGCACAGTCATTCTAACACTCGCAACAAATAAAAGCTTGCCATGTTTCACTTTATTTACTCTCATAATGATTGCAACTATTATTAAGAGCAAATAAGTAAGTCCAAATGATATTAAACCTACATTAGCTATCTGTTCATTCATGGTCTACCCCTAAATCTATAACAAAATCTGCATATTTTGAAAACAACTCAACATCGTGACTTACAACAATAACAGTCATCCCCTCTTTTGCAAAAAAGTCTTTGAGATTTTTTGCAAAACTCTCTGCTGTTTTCAAATCAAGTCCTGAAGTCGGTTCATCTAAGAATAAAATTTCCGATCTAAAAGAAATACAGATACTGATAAAAATTCTCTGTTTTTCTCCACCAGAAAGCTGATCAACCTTTGTATAAAGCGGAAAATCGATTTTGCATATATTGAGAAATTTTCTCTTTTCGTCATTCGTTATTGGGGGCTGTTGACGATATTCATAGAATTTATCAAAATTTTCTTCAATTGTCCCGGGGAACAAGAAAACATGTTGAGACGCCATTAAAATTTTTTTACGAAGTTCTAAGGGTTGATAAGATTCTAAAGGCTTAGAGTCTATTTTTACTGTTCCAGAGCTTTTGTCGACAGTTGCATTCAAAATTTTTAGTAGCGAACTTTTACCCGAACCCGACGGCCCGATTAGTAAATTCAAAGTTCCCTTTTCTATCTTAGAATCTGGATATTTTATTTTATTTAGAAATGAAAGCCCAAAAAATTCAATCATAAATACGACCTTATTTTAATATCCTCGCTTTTTGGCGAGGATATTTTTTAATAAATCGGATATGCCTTACAGATGTCGGCAACCATTTTGTTAATTTTTTCTTTATTATTATCAAAATCTTTAATCGCAAGAGAGATACACTCGGCAACAGTCTCCATATCTTTCTCGTTCAATCCTCTCGTTGTAACTGCAGGAGTTCCAACTCTGAGACCACTTGTTACAAACGGAGAAAGGGGTTCATTTGGAACACTATTTTTATTCGCAGTTATATGAACAAGGTCAAGTTTTTGTTCTAAATCTTTTCCAGTAATATCTGTTCCCCTCAAATCCAGAAGCGACATATGGTTATCAGTACCACCAGATACAAGATTTACTCCTCTGTCTAAGAGATTCTTTGCCAGAGCCTTAGAATTATTTACAATATTTTTTCCGTATGTTTTGAAGTCATCTTTAAGAGCTTCTCCAAAACAAATGGCTTTAGCTGCAATAATATGCATAAGTGGTCCGCCTTGGGTACCTGGGAAAACTGCCTTATTTACTGCTTTTTCATATTCTGATTTACAGAGAATCATTCCACCTCTTGGTCCTCTAAGGGTTTTATGAGTTGTAGTTGTAACAACATCGGCATAAGGAACAGGGGACATATGTTGATTGGAAGCAACAAGCCCAGCTATATGAGCCATATCTACCATAAACAAAGCACCAACACTCTTGGCAATTGCTGACATTCTTTCAAAATCAATCATTCTTGGATAAGCAGAAGCACCAGCAACGATGAGTTTTGGATTAGAAGATTTTGCTATCTTTTCTACTTCGTCATAGTCAATAAATCCATCATCATTTACTCCATAGGGTATAAATTCATAAAATTTACCTGACATATTTACAGGTGCACCATGAGTCAGATGTCCTCCGCAAGCAAGGTCCATTCCCATTACCTTTGCTCCAAGGGGAATCAGTGAGAAATATGCTGCCATATTTGCCTGCGCACCTGAATGTGGTTGAACATTAGCATGTTGCGCATTAAATAATTCTTTTGCTCTGTCAATTGCAATTTGTTCTACTTCGTCTACAAATTGGCAACCACCGTAATATCTTTTACCTGGAAGACCTTCAGCATATTTGTTAGTAAGACAACTTCCCATAGCTGCCATTACAGCTGGCGAAACAATATTTTCAGAAGCTATAAGTTCAATATTGCTTTGCTGTCTTTCAAGCTCTTTATTCATTGATTTTGCGACTTCTTCGTCTTTGTCGCTCAAAAATTTAATAACATCAATGTTGTCACTGTACATTCTCATACACCCTTTCAGAATTTATGTTAGAATGATAGCATATAAAATATGTTAGTTCAATTAACTAAAGGTGTCGAAATGGAAAAGAAAAAAATAGGATTAAAGGCAATTGAAACGCTCAAAAAACTATACCCCGAAGCAATTTGTTCCCTCGAATATAAAACTCCTTTTCAACTGCTTTGTGCAACTATGCTTTCTGCACAATGTACTGACGCAAGGGTCAATAAAATAACGCCTAATTTATTTGCAAAATATCCAGATGTCGAGACTATGTCAAAGGCGAAAAAAGAAGATGTAGAAAAAATAATTTATTCTTGTGGATTTTATAAAAATAAAGCAAATAATCTTGTCGAAATGTCCAAAAAATTAATTAAAGATTTTAATGGAGAAATTCCGTCAACAATTGACGAACTCACTACCTTACCAGGAGTAGGCAGAAAAACAGCAAATTTGATTGTAGGCGATGTTTTCGGAAAAAGTGCCATAGTTGCAGATACTCATCTTATAAGAATAGCCAATCGCTTGGGGCTCGTAAATTCAAAAAATCCGGTTATAGTTGAAAGAGAACTAAAAGAGCTTTTGCCAGAAAAAGAACAAAATGATTTTTGTCATCGCTGTGTTTTACATGGCAGAGCTGTCTGCAAATCACAAAAGCCCAGATGTGAAGAATGTTTGTTGGCTGAATTTTGTCCTAAAAATTATTGATAAAATTCCCTTTTACCATTACAATATATGATAGTAAAACACCCCGTATTAAGACGGGGTATATATATAAAGAATTTAGGAGGAAATGATGGCTAATAAAAAAATATACAATATAGAAGACAAAGTTCCAGCCTCTATGTTGTTGCCACTTAGTATTCAACATACTTTTGCAATGTTTGGGGCGTCTGTTTTGGTTCCGATTCTATTCGGCATAGATGTTGGCATTGTATTGTTGATGAACGGTATCGGCACATTGCTCTTTATATTAATTACAAAAGCTAAGGCTCCCGCATATTTGGGTTCCAGCTTTGCTTTCTTAGCTCCAGCTACACTTATTATTAACCAGCAAGGCTTCAACTATGCGCAGGGAGGCTTTATTTTTGTCGGTCTTCTTGGCTGTATTTTAGCTGCTGTAATATATAAATTCGGCACAAAGTGGATAGATGTTGTCTTGCCACCTGCTGCAATGGGCCCTGTGGTTGCTCTCATAGGTTTTGAACTTGCAAAAGCTACAGTAACTGGCGGTCGTATCGGTGCAAATATAATGGTTGACAATCGCTCAACTGCAGACATTGTAATCTTCTTAGTTACTCTTTTAGTTGCAATTTTTGGTTCAGTTTTGTTCAGAAAATTCTTCTCCACAATTCCAATTTTAATTGCAATTGTCGCAGGATATATAACTGCAATTGCTTTTAAAACAGTTGATTTTACTCCCGTCAAAGAAGCCGCTTTCTTTACCTTGCCTCATTTCCAACTCCCAAAGTTTTCAGTAGCTGCCTGTCTTACCATGCTTCCCGTTTTACTCGTAATTGCTGCTGAACATATAAGTCATCAAGCTGTTACAAGCAATATAGTCGGTAAAGATTTGCTCAAAGATCCAGGATTACACAGAAGTATTTTTGCAGATAATTTTTCCACTGCTCTCTCCGGACTTGTCGGAGGTGTGCCCACAACGACATATGGCGAAAATATTGGTGTTATGGCGGTTACTGGGGTATATAATGTAAAGGTAATAGGTGGAGCTGCTGTCATTTCAATTTTAATGGCATTTGTAGGCCCTCTATCAGCTCTTATAAGTACGATTCCAGGCAATGTAATCGGAGGTGTAACATTCTTGCTATATGGTATGATTGGCGCCTCTGGAATCAGACTTTTAGTAGATAAAAAGGTAGATTATTCAAAATCGAGAAATTTAATACTGACTTCCGTTATTTTTATAACTGGACTTTCTGGTCTTTCAATTAAAATCGGTGCAATTAATTTAAGCGGAATGGTTTTATCTGCTGTTGTCGCCGTTATCTTATCTCTAATATTCTTTATATTCCAGAAATTACATTTAATGAATGAAGATTAATAAATAGAGGAGTTTTATGCTTCAAATCGAACAAATCAAATCTATGCTTGAAGACAATAAAAAGCCACTTGATGATTTATATTTGGCTCTTGATATTGAAAAAAGCAAAACCAAACTCGCACAATTACAAAAGCAAACCGCTGAAAATGACTTTTGGAACGATACAGAAAATTCAGCAAAAGTTTTAAAAGAAATTGGTCAATTTAAAAATAAAATTGAAGCTTATGAAGAACTAAAAACTTCATTTGATGATACACAGGCTTTAGTTGAATTGGTAGAAGAAGAAAATGATGAAAGTCTTTTAGAAGATGCTGAAAAAGCCTTGTCTGATTTTACCATTAAATTAAATCAACTTACTTTGACAACACTTTTCACTGGTGAATACGATAAGCTCAACGCAATTTTAACTTTTCATGCAGGTGCAGGTGGTACAGAAGCTCAAGATTGGGCGGAAATGCTTGTCAGAATGTATACCATGTGGGGAGAAAAACATGGATATAAGATAAAGACACTTGATTTTCTTGAGGGCGATGCAGCTGGAATTAAATCTTGCACTTTGCTTGTCGAGGGAATGAACGCCTACGGTTTCCTAAAAGGCGAAGCTGGAGTCCATCGTCTTGTTCGAGTATCCCCTTTTGATTCCTCGGGTAGACGACACACTTCTTTTTCTTCACTGGAAGTAATGCCAGAAATTGACGACACTATTGATGTGGAAATAAATCCCGACGACATTAGAATGGAGGTTTTCCGTTCTTCAGGTGCTGGCGGTCAAAAAGTTAATAAAACCTCTTCGGCTGTAAGACTCATTCATGAACCGACCGGAATCACAGTTTCCTGCCAGGTTGAGAGATCTCAACATCAAAATCGTGAAATGTGTATGAAAATGCTCAAATCTAAGTTAATTGAGATAAAAGAAAGAGAGCATTTAGAAAAAATTGAAGACATAAAGGGTGTACAAAAAGAAATTGCTTGGGGCTCTCAAATTCGTTCCTATGTATTTATGCCCTACACTCTCGTCAAAGATCATCGCACAAACTTTGAAGCTGGTAATATAGACGCAGTAATGAATGGCGATTTAGATGGTTTTATCAAAGCTTATTTAGTAGAAAATCATTAAATTTTAACTCTCTTAGCCCACACATTTTTTGTGTGGGCTATCCGTTTACTTAGAGTTATCGCCGTTTACCAAAATTATGTTTGACTTGTTTTTAAAGTATTGATATAATCTGTCTTGTTATAAATTCCTTGCTCTTGAAAAGTCAAGAGCCAAAGACCGAAAGGAGGTATTACGGTGGAAGAAAGAAAGTATGAAGCCATGCTCGTTTTTTCTGTCAAAGATGGGGAGGAAAAGGCAACAGCCTTAGCTGATAAATTCAAAGAACTCATCGAAAAAAACGGAAAAATCGAAAACTATGACGTTTGGGGCAAAAGAAAGCTTGCATATCTTATCAATGATGAACCCGAGGGTTTCTATGTTTTGATAAATTATACAGCTAAGCCCGACTTCCCTGTTGAATTTGAGAGAAATCTTAAAATCACAGAAGGCGTTTTGCGATTCCTAAATATCGTTGAAGAATAAGGAGATATTATATGTTAAATTCGGCAATAATAATGGGTAGACTTGTTGCAGATCCAGAATTACGCACAACTCAAAATGGTGTGAGCGTAACTTCATTTGCGGTTGCAGTGCAAAGAAATTTTGCAAGTGCCAACGGAGAAAAGCAAACTGATTTTATAAATGTAGTTGCATGGAGAAACCAAGCCGAATTTGTGACGAAATATTTCAAAAAAGGTCAAATGATTGCTATCAGAGGCTCAATCCAAACCAGAAGATATGAAGATAAAGCGACTGGAGCAAAGAGAACGGCTTTTGAAATTGTTGCAGGCGAGATAAGTTTTTGCGGTGGCAAATCTGAAAACGAGCCCAAGACTAATTATTCAAATCCTGAATACAATCAAGCTCCTCCAGCTTCAAACAATATGGACGATTTCTCAAATAATGATTTTGCAACACTTGACGAAGATGAAGATTTACCATTTTAATTATTAAAAGGAGAAATAAATGGCATACGAAAAGAACAATTATCAGAGAAGATCTCGTAAAAAGGTATGTGCATTTTGTGTTGAAAAAGCGGAATCGATTGACTATAAAGATGTAGCAAAACTCAAGAAATTTACATCAGACAGAGCAAAAATCTTACCCAGAAGAGTTACAGGAACTTGTGCTCATCATCAAAGAATGCTCACAAATGCAATCAAACGCGCCAGACATGTTGCACTTTTATCATTCTCAAATGACTAATAAATTAACCGGTTCATACGAACCGGTTTTATTTTTATATTTTTTTTAAAATCACTTGTACACTAAAAGATTTGCTCAGAATAGTTTCTTGTCTTAGATTGTCTTAAATCAAATAATTCATTCAGAGCCTTTTTCTTAAGTTATTAAAAAATTCTTGCAGCAAAGTCACTATTTCGCTTTCAAAATATCCGCCAGAATAATTGACTTTATGATTTAATCCTGCGTCAAGGACATTTAGTTTCGAGCCAGTTGCTCCAAAGCGTTTATCTTTTGCACCAAAATATAAATTTTCTATCCTTGCATTTACAATAGCTCCTGCACACATAGCACATGGTTCTAATGTAACATAGATGTCACAGTTTTCTAAGCGAAAATTTGAAAGATTTTTGCAAGCTTCATTTATTGCGATCAATTCTGCATGCATAAGTGCATTTTTAGTTTGCTCTCGTTTATTATAACCAGAGCCTATTATTTTGTTGTCCTTTACAACCACAGCTCCAACGGGGACTTCGTCCTCTGCGTAAGCTTTTTTTGCAAGGTCAATTGCCTTTTGCATAAATTGTTCGTTGTACATAATCAAAAATTAAAAGTTATACTCGACTTCATATTATATATCATCAAAAGAATTGCAATAAATAAAATAGGATGTAAAAGATAAGTTTTCATAGCAAGTTTACGATAGGAAGCCTTTAAGGACTTTGTTTTGCCTGGATTTTTAAGTGGTTTAAATTCTTTAGAATGTTTAGAGAGAACGACAAGAGAAATTATGGCACCAATCATAATTGCAAAAACTAAAACTAAGAACAATGAGGTATATTTTTCTTCGGGCATTCTCTGAGATACAACACTCATTAAAACTGAATATGCATTATTGCAAAAATGTATTGCTATTCCTGTCCAAATAGATTCAGTTTGTATAACTACATAACTCATAAATATACCTAGCAAAGTTGCAAAGATAAATTGAACAAAATTCATATGCATTAATCCAAAGACAACTGAACTTGCGATAATGGCAAAGGTATCTCCATATTTTCTGAGCCATTGCAACAAAACGCCCCTGATGGCAAATTCTTCAATTACCGCTGGAACAACAGCCGTTCCAAACAATTCAAACAAAATCATGGATGCACCAGATAAATTTTGTTCTCCTGTGGGCGCTTGAGCGACAATTCCAAAAGGCTTGAGCCACATCGTTATCAAAGTAGTCGCATAATTGGATATAAAAATAACGGCAAAACCTATTATAATTATAAAGGGAAGTAAATTTAACGGTGGTTTTTTTTCAAAAACTCTAAGAACAGTTCTGTCTTTTCGTCCCGTTATCAGAAAAAGGACAAAAAAGGGAACTAATATCATAAGTAAAGACATTATGACTGTAAATGATGTTCGAAAATAATAATTATTTTTATACAAATCTATAATGGCTTCATTTCCAGCAGCAAAATAACCGATTAGTTCACTTGCTAAGATATATGCGAAAATCGTAAGGCCTGTAGCAAGAGCAAATTTTTTGAGCGGAGACTGCCTAAATTGAAGCGGTTCATTGTTTTTGTTTGAATTTTCATTATAAATATCCGAGCGGATATTTCCATAAGAATAATTTTTTTGCATAGAAAAATAATACCATAATCCCAAATCTGTTTCAATTAACTTTGCCTTTTATAATATGTAAAAAACCAAAACTTTTTGCCGATAGTAACTGCTTTTTTAAAAAATTTATATTTGTAACCTTGTCACAGTACATACAAAAATAAACAAGTATAATACAAATGAAAATACAAATAAATTGGTTATTTGAAAGGAGTTAATTATGGCAACATTACATTTAACAAAAGATAATTTCAAAGAAAAAGTTTTAGAATCTGATAAAACGGTATTGGTAGATTTCTGGGCAGATTGGTGTAATCCATGTAAAATGATGGCTCCCGTTTTTGAAGAAGCATCAAACGAATACGAAGACGCTGTTTTCGGAAAAGTTAATGTAGATGAAGAAAGCGATTTAGCAAGAGAATACAGAGTTATGAATATACCTACCATTATGGCTTTCAAAAATGGAGAACTTGTTGATAAAGTTATCGGCGTTCAACCCAAATCTGCAATCCTCGACTTAGCTAAAAGATAAATTGAAAAAACCTGCGGCAACTGCTGCAGGTTTCTTTTTTATTTTTTTTGAGCTATCTCTAAAAGCTTTTGTTTTTTTAATATTGTTATTTTGCCTCTGCCAGTTTTAATTATCCCGTCTTTTTCAAACTCACCGAGCATGCGTGTAACGACTTCTCTTGCACTTCCGATAAGTTGAGCTAAATTTTCTTGAGTAACTTTAGCTTCTCCGTCAACTTCAATCTGTAAAAGACTATCAGCAAGCCGAGTATCAATTCCATAAAATAATATATTTTGAGTTGCATTCATAATTTCAGAAAACCTATTTGCCATAGTTTTATATGAAAAAATCTGTAACTCGTTATTTTTTTGCATTATTTGTCTGAACACTCGTGCACCAATGACCGTAATTTGCGTATCTTCTTCGGAAGAAACATAAATATCAAAAGAAACTTCGTCCATGATACAGGCCGCAGACATAATGCAAAGTTCTCCTGGTTTTATAAAATATAAGGTATATTCTCTGCCCTGTGGAGATGTAAAGTACACTCGGAGCAGACCTGTTTTCACGATGACTAAACCCAAACAGGTCTGTGAATTATTATGCAATATAGAATCTTTCGCATAATCTAAATTATACATATCTGACATAACTAAATTTTTTTCGTCCTCAGATAAATATTTCCAAAATTCCTGTTTTTCTAAAACTTCTCTGTTATTCATATCAAATTTGATTTCTATAAATTTCCAATAATTCTTTTAAATCCGCTATCATTTCTTTTATATTCAAGCCTTTATCCGTATCTGAAATATATTGACGCCTGTCAAAATCTTGCACAATTTCTGTTTCAGACTCAACATCGGCATATTCAGACAGAACATTATCAATATCTGAAAATGGATGATGTTCCTTTATTTTCAGACAATGCGAGTTAGATATTAAGGTATAACCTGCAATTCCGGTAACCTTTTGATAAGCTTTACAAAAACCACCGTCTATAACCAACAATTTTCCGTTTGCTTTAACTGGGCTTTCTCCGGCTTTAGTGATTACTGGAGTATGTCCATTTATTATATGTCCCCTATCATCATCTAAATCGAACTCTTTTAAGATTTTTCTACAGACCTCTTCTCTTTGGATATGTTTATAGTAGTGATTTCTCGGCTCATCAAAGTGAATTCCATTTTTAGACAAGTAAGTATTTTCAAAATTTCGAATTTCTCTGCCACAAACTGGCGATTCACTGCCCGACCAGAGATACCATATATAATCAAGTAATTCTGGCGTTCTCTTATTAAATGCGAGCCTCACAATATTATCCCATTTATCGAGCAATTCTTTGCCTTTATATAATACTCCGTCAATTTCAAATGAAGAAAATTCTCCATCTTCATTCATGGGTATACAGCCATGGAACAAGAGATTTCCGTTATATTTTTTATAAAGTGAACCCTTTTCCAAGAAAATTTTCATATGCTCCTGTAAATTTTTACTATTTACAAAAGCCTTTTTTATATTCTGTAAAATATATTCTTCTTGCTCTGTCAATTTATATGGATTTTTTCTGTCGACTGTCGGAAAATCTTTTGTATCGAGTTCATAAGTTTTGCCGTCTAACACAACAGTTCCATTATCAAAATCTACTTTTTCAAATATTAAGCGTCTTTGTAAATTAAATTCAGGGTGAGATTTAATAATTTCTCCCTCTGTCTTCATAAGTATAACTCGTGCAGCTTTCAAAATAGGAGAAAGGCTTTCTTCAGCGGAATATGTTGTATCTGCGAAAGTCTCAAATTCACGCAAACTTATTCCATATCCATTTTCAAACATCTCTAAATTATTATATTTTATATTATTATATAAAACTGCCGCAATGCAGGGAAGATTACCAGATGCCGCTCCCAGCCAGAGAATATCATGATTTCCCCACTCTACATCGTAGGAATGATATTCCTTTAATATATCCATAATTTTATCGGCATGAGGACCTCTGTCATATACATCGCCCACAATATGAAGATGATCGACTGCAACTGTTTTTATGAGATTAGTTAAAGCTATTGCAAAATCATGCTCTACATCATTTTCTAAAATAGAATCCACAATTTTGCCGTGGTATCTTGTACGGTCTATGTCTTCATCACTTTGAACATTGATAAGTTCGTCGATTATAAAGGCAAAATCTGACGGCATAAAACTTCTAATTCTTTTTCTCGTATATTTTGATGATAAAAATCTTGCGAGTTTTATCATAGCCTCAAGATATTTTCTGAACTTCTCGTCGTCAATTTTTCCGTCTTTTACAAATTGTTCTTCTAAAACTTGTTCCGGATAATATATGAGCGTGCATAACTGCGACAATTCCTCATTTGAAAAATCGTCTTTCAACAATTTTTTGGTCTTTTCTCTGATAACACCTGAGCAATTTCTTAAAATATGGCTGAACATACCATATTCGCCATGAACATCTGATAAAAAATGCTCTGTTCCCTTTGGTAAATTTAAGATTGTTTCTAAATTGATTATTTCAGATAAAACAGATTGTGTATCAGGATATTTGCTTGATAGCAGTTCATATACTCTTTCATTCATTTTATTTCCTCAAAAAAGCTATGGCTGATTTTGCAGCAACAGCTCCGTCATATACTGCTTTGGAAA
This sequence comes from Clostridia bacterium, assembly GCA_030532035.1. Classification (GTDB taxonomy): domain Bacteria; phylum Bacillota; class Clostridia; order Oscillospirales; family Acutalibacteraceae; genus JAUNLX01. The sequence goes on from JAUNLX010000004.1 coordinate 63,198, forward strand.
CCTGTAAAAGTCCACGAGTACAGTCTCCTGCCGCAAAAATTCCAGGCACATTAGTTTTTCTTTCATCATCTACAATAACCCCGCCTTTATCATCAGTTAAGACACCAATTTTCTTTGCAAGGTCTGTTCCAGAAGCAACCCCAGCAGCGATGAATAATCCATCAATATCGATTTTTTCGCCATCTTCAAATTCGATATTTTCTAAATTAAATTTACCGCTCAAAGATTTTATTTTCTTATTATTTACAGTAAAAGTTTCATCTTCAACTTCCAGATCTTTTCCATTGGTAAAAATTGTAACATTTTTTGCTATAGGTAAGAGTTCCTGTGCCTCATGTAAAGTATATTCAGAATTTCCCAAAACACCTACATTCAAGTCTTTATAAAAGAATCCGTCACAAGTGGCGCAATAACTAACTCCTGCGCCCTCATATTTTGATAAATTTTCAATCGCAGGCTTGTTTCTGCTGATTCCATTTGCCATTATAACTGCGTCTGATTTATAAGTTTCGTCTTCAGTTGTAATTTCAAATTGTTCATTATATGCAATTGCATATACCTGTGATTTTATTACCTTTATTCCAATATTTTCTGCCTGTTTAATTCCATTCTCGAAAAGATCTTGACCGGATATTGCTGTTTCAAATCCGTAATAATTTTCTATCTTATCGGCTTTTTCGAGTCCGCCAATACCATTATGCAAAACTAAAGTTTCAATACCAGCTCGGTGTAAATAAATTGCACTGGTAATTCCAGCTGGACCTGCACCTATTACAATTACTTTTTTACTCATTTTATCTCCTTTATTTTTTCTTATCTTTAGTATTTCCATGTTCTATTCTATCCCACTTAACTTCTTTTTTTAACAAACTCATAAAGAAAATGGGAACATAATCAAACCAGAAAAACGGCATTGCAATCATACCTTTTATTTTCGATTTTTTAGACAAACTTAATTTTCCTCGCTCTTGATAGAGAAGATAACCATCAAAAATAAATAAAACACCATATGCCAAAAGAAAAATTCCGAAAAAATGTCCTAAATCAGTCAAGGTAAATGCTCTACCGGAAATAACTGAAGCAATTGATGTTATTATCTTAGATAAAAAGTTGAATAGCCCAAGAGCTATAAGCCAGATATATGGATAAAAAGAATATCCATAAGCAAATTGGGAACCGCGATTGCGAGAATATTTATTTTTCGAGGCTTTGCGAAGTTTTTTCCCGTATTCTCGGCGAACATCTATAAATCCACGCACCCATCTCAGTCTTTGTTTTATTGTCGCTCTATATTTTGTCGGTTGCTCATCATAAAATAAAGCTTTTTCATTGTATGTAGAGGTCATAGAATTCAATGCACTGTACATAGTAAGTTCAAAATCCTCTGTGAGAGAATGAAAGGGATATCCTTTCCATATTTTCTCAATATATTTGCCACTTACATACATACCTGTTCCAGAAATTAAGATATTTACTCCCTCTCTTATTTTTATTCGATTTCCAAAAGTATTGAGAGCTGGAAAAGTCAGTGAACTGCAAGTAGCAACAATATTTTCATCTCCATTTTTTGTATCTCTATATCCTATAGCTATATCATATCCAGCAAGGAAACTTTTATTCATATGATAAATAAAATAAGGATGCAAGATGTTATCTGCATCAATAATAAAATATGCATCATAGGATTTGCCTTTTAGAGCAATATCTTTTACGCATTCATCCAAAGCATATCCTTTTCTCTGCAAATGTAATTTTTTTCTCACAAAGACTGTATGCCCATATTTTTTTGCAATTTCGCAGGTTGGGTCATCTTCACTTTCAACAATTACATAAACATCTTCAGACGCTATGGGTAAAACTTGATTTTTAAGGCTCTTAAACAGTCCCTCAATTACAGCAGATTCATTGCGAGCCGGCACTAACAAACAATAATGAGGTTCATTTTTTCTAACAAAAGGAATAGGGCGATTATTGTTTTCTTTTCGGCGCTTTCTTATATATATGATAGTTATCAAAAAAGCAATTGCCGCAATTTCGACAATAAGGTCGCTCAAAACATAAATAATATCTTTAGCTAAATCAATGTAATTATATATTTGCATTCTGTTTCCTTTCGATGTCTATCCTCAATTATATATCAGTCTCATATGTTTGACAAACATAGTCTTTGCGAGCATAATAATGTAAATTTATTGAAACCTTATGTGAGGATTTTATTATGATTATTGATAGTCACTATCACTACTATCCTACAGAGTTTAATGTTGAAGAAAAATTTGCAGAAATGGAAGAACTTGGGATTTCAAAAATTGCACTTATACCGCCTATAATTCCAATTTTCAAAACCGATCCCAAAAGTTTACCAATAAAGCTTATGAAAATATTATATGGTAAAAAATTTCTTTTGCCATTTTTAAAAATAAGTTTGTCTACTTTCACAAAAGATAAACAAAAAATAGATATTATGGGGACAAAATATCCTCTAATTCACAGAGTTGACAACACACCAACATTTAATATTGCAGAAAAATATCCCGATAAATTTTTCGCTTGGTGCTTTTTAAATCCGGAAATTATGAGTGAAGAAGAGATTGATAGAGAATACAATAAACGCTCTAAAAGCTCAGTTTTTTGCGGTGTAAAAGTTCATTCTTTTTATCATCAATACAGAGCTGACAAATTAGAACATATTTTTACACTACTTCAAAAAGACAAAAAAACCTTACTTATTCATATGGGTTTTGACGATTACGAACCGATTTTATCTTTGGCAGATAAATATCCAGATGTCAATATTATTATGGCACACTGTGGTTTCCCATATTTTCAAATAATCTGGGATGATATTATCAAGAGAAAAAATATTTTTGTAGATATATCTTCATCGCCTTATGTAAACAGAAAACTCGCTTTTTCTGCCGTTAAAAAATTAGGCGTCGACAGGTGCATATATGGTTGTGACGGTCCTTTTGGAGCTCAAAAAAACAATCATTTTGATTTGGGTTATATGATAGAAGATATTTTAAATCATTTTCCCGCCGATGTGCGCGAAAAAGTCGGATATAAAAATTTTGAAAAAATAATTTTTAGTTGACAATAATTTTTGAAAATTTTAAATCTATTACTATTCATTACAACTTTTATTGTAACTTAGTTTGAAAATTTATTTATCCAGGAGGAAAAAATGAAAAAAAAGATGCCAATAGTGATAATCATTCTATTGATTATTTTCATTATCGCTCAAAATATTTATCTGATATATCAAAATAAATATTCAGAAAAAGCTTTTATAAACAATATAAATAATGAGATGCTTTTAGGACTAAATTCTAAAGAACTTGAAAAAAAGGAAACTTTGTCTTTTGAAAAAGGTCCTCGTGGCGAGGGCATGGACGTGTCTATTTATAAAGTTAAAGACGACACACAGTTAAGAGCATTTATGAAAAAAGGACCGAATAAAACTTTGGAAAATGAGGTCGAAAATATTTTCACAAAAGTTAAATATTCCAATGCAACAATTTTCAAAAATGAATACTCTTATTATGTAATTAAAAAAGACAATGACTTTAATAATTATTACTTGATTTATTCTCACACCGAAAAGCAACTCTATATAATCAGAGATTTGCGTTGATATATTCTTGTCTTTTGGATAAAAATTACATAGTTATAATGAGAAAACCTCTTTACTGAATAAATCAGTAAAGAGGTTTTTAATGCTATTTAATATTTATTTCTGACAACTTCCAGAGCACAGATGAAATTTTCAAAATTGATGACAGAGCTGTCGTCTAAAATTGCTTTTCCCGTAAGCTTGCCAAAAACTTGATGCTGATCAGTCAAAATAATAGCAACATTCATCTTTGCATTTCTGTCTATAATCGGCTTGAAATCAGCTTCAAAACGACCGTCGTCGGAGGTAACTTTCCAAGGTTTCATATATTCAAAATTGCCGTTTTCGTCTGTTGGTATCTTAAATTGAATTTCGCTCAACTTGTGAACTTTTCCGTCATAATAAATGCAATTTTCACTTACTTTGGAACGATCCGAAAATCCATATCCAAGATTTATTCCAAAAGATTTTCCATTTAACAGACCGCTACCAGTTCCCCAATACCATGTATTGTCATAAGTCCAAACACCTCGTCCCCAATCAAGACAACCAAAGCACTTTCCCTTTTCGAGTATAATTTTTTTGTCACCATAAATGACAGTGCCTGTAGCTTCAAGGCAATTCATTTTACAATTATAATAAAATGCAGTTTCTTTTTCTTTCCATGGTGTACAAATAAACATCGACTCCATATCTGGTTGATAAATTGTCAAATCTGCACTTAAATTTTTATCTCCATCAAAATTTGTAAAATCACATTTTATAGTACGAACGGAATCTTTCCCGCCGAAAATGAGAGATAGTCTTTTGGTATGGCTTTCTGCATGATAGTCTTGAACCGTCGTTCCAAGGCCAAATTTTTTGCCTCGTGGCAACAAAACAAGTTCCGATTCAGTATGTTCTACAGAATTTTTTAAATCTATTACGGACGCAGAGAGTAAACCTATATATCCCAAATCGGAAATTGTAAAAGCAACAGCAATTTCATCTGTATTAAATAAGTAATAATCCCATTCCTTTTTTCTATACCAAGGTGCTTTAACATTTTCACGCACATATTGCATATATTCATGTCTTGCCCAACCCGGATTTTCAATAATTCCATTTTTGTTGGGAACAACCGTAGATTTTATAATTTCATTTTGCATATTACACCTCTTTATTTTTGCTGTTTCCTACATTATAGACAATTTTAGTTCTATGCTCAATCAATTGCGTCTTTTTATTAAATATGATATAACTTTTTATATATATTATTAGAGGTATGATGTGTCAAAAAAGCAAAAAACTAACGCCTGTAGAATTTTAGATCAACATAAAATTTCATATATTTTACACGAATATTATGATTCCACTGCCATAAGTGGTAAAGATGTGGCAGATTTTTTAAATGAAAATCATGACGAAATCTATAAAACTTTAGTTTTACAGGGAAAAAGCGGAGAATATTATGTGATGATTGTATCTGCTGCCGCAAAAATCGACTTAAAAAAAGCTGCCAAATTTGTAGGTGAAAAATCTATACAGATGATTCCACAAAAAGATTTGGAAGCTTTGACAGGATATGTTCATGGTGGTTGTTCCCCCATAGGAATGAAAAAGATTTTTAAAACGGTAATTCAATCTGACGCCTTTGAAAAAGAAAAAATTTATCTGAGCGCTGGCAGAGTTGGTTTACAGTTAGAAATAAATCCCAATGACTTACAGAAAGTCATATCAATACAATCTGGAGATATAATAGAAGAATAAATTTTTCTCAATTTAATTCATATTAAAAAGGTAATATCGAGATCTCGATATTACCTTTTTTGATTTTATTTGCAATCTGGCACCCCCTGCGGGAATCGAACCTGCAACTAATCCTTAGGAGGGACTTGTTATATCCATTTAACTAAGGGGGCGAGTGTGATTGCTTGTTTGAAACACCGTTCATTTTATCACAACTGACTTTTCTTCACAAATAAAAAGACCGCTCAGGGTCTTTTTATTTGTCATTATTTTGTTTAAGTCTTTCTATGGCTTCTTTTTTTAGTTGTTCTTTTAACACTTTGCCAGCTAAATTCAATGGAAATTTTGAGACAAATTCAACATATCTTGGAACTTTGTGTCTAGCCATATTGAGTCTAACATAGTCTTTCATCTCATCTGCTGTCATCGAGTTATTTTCTTTTAGAATAACAGACGCCAAAATTTCTTCGCCATATTTTTCATCGGGAATGCCTACGACTTGAACATCGCTTACCTTTGGATGAGTATAAATATATTCTTCAATTTCTTTAGGATATATATTTTCTCCTCCACGAATTATCATATCTTTCAGCCTACCAGTTATCTTGAAATTTCCGTCTTCTGTTTTTAAAGCAAGATCTCCAGTATGTAGCCAACCGTCTTTATCTATGGCTTTTGATGTTGCTTTGGGCATTTTGTAATACCCTTTCATAACATTGTATCCTCGAGCAACAAATTCTCCAGTTTCGTTTAATTTACAGTCTTCTCCAGTTTCAGTATTTATAATTTTACATTCAATTTCTGGCAAAGGTCTGCCAACTGTCGATACTCTCACTTGCAGAGGATCATCTACTAAACTCATTGTACAACCAGGGGAAGCCTCGGTTTGACCGTAAACTATTGTAATTTCTCTCATATTCATTTTATCGACGACTGCTTGCATTACTGACATGGGGCAAGGACTACCAGCCATAATACCAGTTCTCATAAATGAGAAATCTGTTTTTTCAAAATCTTCATGGTTTAGCATTGCAATGAACATTGTCGGCACTCCATGGCAAACCGTTATATGTTCGTTATTAATGCAGCTAAGAGATGATTTAGGAGAGAAATATGCAAGTGGGTAAATAGTCGCTCCATGTGTTATAGAAGCCAACATTGCAAGAACCATACCGAAGCAATGGAACATTGGAACATGTATCAAAGTCCTATCTGCAGTAGACAAGTCCATTCTATCTCCTATACATTTCCCATTGTTTACAATATTATGATGAGTCAACATAACGCCCTTTGGAAATCCTGTTGTTCCAGAAGTATATTGCATATTGCAGACATCATCTTTACTGACTTTTTCTGCCATCGCATAAACTTGCTGTAAACTCGTTTTATCTTTTAGTTTCAATGCCTTTTCCCAAGTCAAAGCACCTTTTTTCTTAAAGCCAACAGTTATAATATTGCGCAATAGCGGTAATCTCTTTGCATACAGCGGTTCTCCGCTCTTCTTTCGTGCAAGTTCAGGGCAAAGTTGTTCTATAATGGCACTGTAGTCAGATAGTTTTGAACCTTCGGTTAAAATCAAAGTGTGCGTATCAGATTGTTTTAATAAATATTCTGCTTCGTGAGTTTTATATGCAGTATTCATAGAAACTAAAACTGCGCCAATTTTAGTAACTGCCCAAAAAGCTATATACCATTCAGGAATATTCGGTGCCCAAATAGCAACATGAGAACCCGCTTTTACACCTAAGGAAACTAAGGCTCTGGCAAAATCATCTACATCGTTGCGAAATTCACTATAAGTTCTCGTATAATCCAAAGTCGTATATTTTACAGCACATTGATCGGGAAAAGCCTCTGTCATTTTATCGAGCAAAGACGGTAGAGTTTCAGAAATCAAAATATCTTTTTTCCAGAGCATTTTTCCCGTATGAGTACGATTATAATAAAAATTTTCTTTGTTTTTGGAGGGATCTTCAAATCTCTGCATAAAACTTGCAAAGTGAGTGAGAATAATTTCTATATCTTTATATTCATCTAAGAGTTCTTTTTCACAGACAAAGGTAATAAAGCCGTTGTAGTTAATAGAAGATAGAGCAGACATAATTTCATTGACCGGCAATTCTCCCTCGCCTAAAAGAGTTGATTTTAATTTTCCTTTTTCTGTTTTGGCGTCTGCAAAATGAACATGCTTTATATAAGCACCGAGATTTTCTATAGTATGTTGTGGTTCTTTACCCATACTCAAACAAGTATTCTTTACATTCCATAAAGCGCCTATTTCAAGAGATGGATTTTCTTCAAAAAGAGAGCGCAGTAATTTTGTATCCTTAAATATTCCCTTTGTCTCAATTAAAAGTTCAACGCCTTTTTTTCTCGATTTATCTGAAATGGGTTTTAATATTTTAGCTAAATCAGACAAAAAATTTTCTCTGTTTTCAGCTTCTTTAAAAAATTGTAATCTAACATAGGGAATATCTAATATTTCTGCAAGATATATACATTTTTCTAATTCTGAATAAGTATCTCTATAAATATCACTTTCTGTCTTTTCAAGAAACAGATAGGACATATCCGCCGTTGCATCTATACAAGGCAAAGAGAGTTTATTTTCAAATAGAAATCGTTTAGTTTTTGTACTCGTATAATCATTGAAAGCCCCTTTTTTGTCAGTAAAGAGGTTGTTTTTTACATTATGTGGCTCTATACCTTGAAACATAGTTTCTTTCGCCATATAACATAAATCATAAAAATTATATGTACTCCAACATTTAGTGGAAAATGCCAATTTCATAGATTAGCTCTCCTCATATACGATTTTATTTATTGCATTTAAATATGCCATTATACTCGCCTGTATTATGTCTGTAGAAATACCTCTACCGGAATAGAGTCTTCCGTCAGAACGCAGTTTAACCAAGGTAACTCCGAAAGCCTCTTTTCCCTTTGTAACGGATTTTATTTGAAAATCGTCGAGTTCATATTTTTTGCCAACAATTTTATCTAAAGCAACAAAAGCAGCGTCAATAGGTCCATTTCCAGTAGCAAGACCAACTAATTCTTCATTTTCTTTTTCTATATTTATCTGAGCGTTAGAGAACAGAGAACTTGCGCTCGTAACCATATAATTTTTCAATTTATATACAGTTGGCGCCTGAAGTGCAACACTTGCAATAATGGCATCTAATTCTACACTACCTACATTTTTATTTTTTGTCAGCTCTTGAATTTCTCTATATACAGTGAGTTTATCTTCTGCAGATAAATCATATCCCAAGCTTTCAATAGCGCTATAAACAGCTTTTTCGTCGTCATTTCCATTGAGTATTATATCTGTATCATTGTCATATTTTATGGCAAAATTATTTTTTTCTTGTTTTTCAGGAGTGTCAATCCATAAAATTTGCCCAATTGTTCTATAGAGTTTTGAATAATCTATATTCGCCGAAAATCCATATTTATTTCCGAGGTCTCTTAAAAATTCACAGACTTCCAAAAGGAAAGTCATTTGACCGTTTATCTGTGTTTTGACCATTCCAAAGCCATCTTTTAGTGCTATTGCAGATGTCGCAGTTGCAGTTTTGATTTTATTAAAACCGCAGACGCAAAGTCTTTCTTTAAATTTTGGTGCCATATCTTTTACAAAATTTGAAAATTCATCGGGTAACATTGCACAAGCAGAATCACAAATAGTAATAAAGGACACCCCATTTTCAAAGGTATCTTCTATTATTTTTTTGAGAAAATCTTTGTCTGCCCTCGTAGAATCAACAGCACAAAATTCCGTTATATCTGTATATTTTTTTGTTTTTTCTATTTCATTTTCTATGTATTCAACGATATTATGTCGCTTTTTATGTAAAGTATATTCCATGCAAATATCTGAAACGGGAACTTCCAGTCGAATAATGAAATTCCTATTCTCGCCAAAAGCTTTTTCAAGATTTTGTAAGTTTTTTTCACTGTTGCTAAAAGGAACGGAAAGCTTAGCATGATTCAATAAGCTAAGTAAGGTCTTCACAAGCAAAACATCGACTTTTTCATCTTCAAGTTCAGGCAACTCGATAACATCTACCCCCAAAGAGTCAAGTTGTCTTGCAATTTCTAATTTTTCTTTGAAAGTAAAATTTTTGTCTTTTCTACAAAGCGTTGAATCAATTATTGTAATTTTTCTCACTTTTTGGACGCCTCCCCTTTTGAAAACAAATCTCTGAGTCAAAACTCAGGGATTTGTTTTGTTATAAAACAGATTAAATTTAAATTAAATATATCAAGCTTCAAAATCTACTCCAATTTTTATTGCTTTTAAATTTGCATCGAACAGATTTGCTTTTCTCGCAGAAATGATTTTTTTCAAAGTTTTTTCAACCATTTCTTCGTCATATTCATTGAACACTTTTAACATTTGACCAGCTATTATCATATTTGCAAGAGTTGGAATACCATTTTCCCCTGCCAATGCTGTTGCTGGAATATAATAAACGGTAACATCATCTCTTTGAACTTTTTTGTCTATCAACGATGAATCTGCAAAAATTATTCCATTGCTCTTTACCGCATTTTCATATTTATCGAGTGAGGGCAAATTCATAGCAACTAAAACATCGGGATTTGTTACAATCGGCGAACCAACGCTTTCATCTCCCACGATTACACTACAGTTTGCAGTACCTCCACGCATTTCGGGTCCATAAGACGGTAACCAACTGACATTTTTATCTTCCAGCAAGCTTTTATATGCAATAAACTTACCTGTAAATAAAATTCCCTGTCCGCCAAAACCTGAAAACAATAAATTTCTGTTACTCATTTTCTCCCTCCAACTCTGCTGAACGGTCTTTGTAAACTCCTAAAGGATAGTAAGGTATCATTTTTTCGTCTATCCATTTTAAAGCTTCTTGTGGAGAAAGTCCCCAGTTAGTTGGACAAGATGAAATAACTTCAATCAGTGAAAATCCTTTTTTATCTAATTGATTTTGGAAACCTTTTTTTATTGCTTTTTTAGCATTTTTTACTCCCTTTACGCTATTAACAGCAACTCTCTGAAGAAATTCTGGTCCCTCTAATTGAGAAAGCATTTCGCAAACTTTTATAGGATAACCACAGTCTTCTGATTTTCTACCGTATGGAGAAGTCTGTGTTACTTGTCCCACAAGGGAAGTAGGTGCCATCTGCCCACCTGTCATTCCATAAATAGCATTATTTATAAATATAATTGTAATATTTTCATTTCTTGCTGCTGCGTGAACGGTTTCTGCCATTCCGATTGACGCCAAATCTCCATCGCCCTGATAGGCAAAAACAATATTGTTTTCAGGGTCCGCTCTCTTAACACCAGTTGCTACTGCTGGAGCTCTGCCATGTGCAGCTTCAATCATATCGCAATTAAAATAATTATATGCTAAAACTGCACAACCTACAGGGGCAATTCCGATTGTATTTCCCTCTATTCCCAGTTCATCTATAACTTCCGCTATCAGTCTATGTACGATACCATGCGTACAACCCGGGCAATAATGTTGAGGAACATCTGCCAAAGACTTCGGTTTTTCAAAAACTTTCATATATTTCCCCTCACTTATTCGCTTTTAATATTGCCTGCAAAACTTGTTCTGGCGTAGGAATCATTCCGCCGGTTCTATTACAGAGTTCTACAGGAACCTTGCATTCAGAAGCAAGTTTAACATCTTCAATCATCTGACCCATTGACATTTCAACAGTTATGATTTTTTTAACTTTTGTAACTGCATCTTTGAATGGTTTTTTAGGAAAAGGCCAAAGCGTTATGGGTCTTATCATACCAACTTTTACACCCATTTTTCTTGCTTCATCTATAGCATTTTTTGACACTCTTGCTGAAATTCCAAATGCTACGATACAAATTTCTGCGTCGTTCATCAAATAATTTTCATATAGAGTTTCGTTTTCTTCTATTTTTTTATATCTCTCATATCGCTCAAAAACTTTATCTTCAAGTGTTTGAGGGTCTAAAAAGAGTGAATTTACTACATTCTTTTCTCTCTTGCCTTTAGTTCCGTCTGTAGCCCAAGGTTTTTCATAAGTTTCTTTTACATCAAAGTCCATTGATACAGGTTCCATCATTTGACCCAGGGTACCATCAGCTAAAATCATAGCAGTCATTCTGTATTTATCTGCTAAATCAAAACCCTTTACTGTCAAGTGAGCCATTTCTGAAACGGAAGCTGGTGCAAGTACAATCATACGAAAATCTCCATGCCCGCCACCTTTGGTAGCTTGAAAATAATCAGATTGACTCGGTTGAATACCGCCTAATCCAGGTCCTCCTCTTTGAACATTTACTACTAAAGCGGGTAAATCGGCACCTGCAAGATATGAAAGACCCTCACTTTTTAATGATATTCCAGGGCTCGAAGATGAAGTCATAACTCTTTTACCTGCAGAAGAAACTCCATAAACCATATTTATAGCGGCGATTTCACTTTCTGCCTGTAAAAATGTTCCTCCTATTTTCGGCATTCTCTTTGCCATATATGCTGCAATTTCAGTTTGCGGTGTTATAGGATAACCAAAATAATGCTTGCAACCAGCTTTCAAAGCCGCTTCCGCAATTGCCTCATTGCCTTTCATCAAAACTTTTTCAGACATTATTTTCAATCCTCCTTTTCAACAGTAATTACACAATCGGGACACATAGTTGCACAAAAAGCACAAGAAATACAATCTTCTTCATTGACTGCTTGCACCGGATGATGTCCCTTTTTATTGATAATTTTTTCAGACAGTTCAAGCACTTTTTTGGGGCAAACGTCTACACACAGACCACAGCCCTTGCACCTGTCTTCTCTTATCGTCAATTTTTTCATAGATTTTACCTTTCTAAATTAAAATAATTTTTGCAACTTCAAAGGAAATATATTTTCTATCTTATCTTTTAGGCCGTTATATAAATCTTCTTTAACACAAGTCATTACAACGGGTAATTTTAGTTGTTCCGACAAGTTTTGTATTTTAGGTATGGTAGATAAAATATCTTCTTGTGTTGTCTCGGCTCCAAGATTGGAATTATTTACAATTCCAGTAAATTTAAGTCCGCAGGCATTTTCAATTTCATTTTTTATCTGTATAACATCTTTTTCAGTTGAAGTTAAGGGTCTGTAAAAATTAACTACCAAAAACATATCATAGTCATTTTCATTTATTTGAGATGAAATTCTACCAAGAGCTAAAGCTCCTCTCTCATCTCCACCCACATCTACTATAAAGTTGCAATCTTTTTCGTCTACAATCGAATACATTTTTTGCGGAAGTGCCGGAATATCTAAATTGCTATTTGCAAAATCTGAAACTATTAGTTCAATTCCACTTTCAGCTAAAAGTTTTTCACTGTCTTTTGAACGAAAATATGGATTTACAATATCTAAATCTGCAAGTTTAACTTTTTTATTGTCCAAAGCAAAATTTAATGCCAAATTAACAGCAAAATTTGTCTTTCCGCTACCATAATGTCCCGAAATAAATACTATTCTCTTCATTATTCATCAAAATTGAGTGGATAAGTCCAACCCATAAAATCTTCTACTGTTCCGGTTTGAATGCCATAAAGAGTGTCATATAATTTTTGGGCAGTTTCTCCAACTTGTCCGTCTCCTACGGTGTAATCCTTACCTTTGTAATTTAACACTCCAATGGGTGAAATAACTGCAGCTGTTCCACTTGCAAAAATTTCTTTGAGTGAGCCGTTTTCGGAAGCTTCTACAATATCATCTATGGAAAGCTTTCTCTCGCTTACTTTCATTCCCCATTTTTTAAGTAATTGAATTACGGAATCTCTTGTTATACCAGGTAAAATTGTTCCGCTATCAAGAGGCGCTGTTATAACTTCATCATTTATCTTAAAGAAAGCATTTGAAGTTCCAATTTCTTCAACATATTTGTGCTCTGCTGCGTCTAACCACAAAACATCTTTACAGTCATTCTTCATCGCATTTTTAGAAGCACGCATACCGCCGCCATAGTTTCCACCTACTTTGGCAAATCCTGTTCCACCTGGAGCCGCTCTTACATATTCATCTTCTACATAAATTCTCGTCGTGCTGAGGCCTCCGTCATTGGCAGAATAATATGAGCCTGTTGGGCTTAAGATAATCATAAATCTATAATGCTTCGCTGGTAAAACTGAGAAAGATACTTCATCTCCAAAGATAAAAGGTCTTATGTACATTGCTGTTCCCTTGAGTTTTGGCATCCAGTCTTTGTCAACTTTAATAAGTTGTTCAACAGCAGCAACTAAAAGATCATCAGGTAAATCAGGAATGCACATTCTTTCATTTGTTTTTTTCATTCTCTGAACATTCATTTCTGGACGGAAAATTTGAATGCTACCGTCAGGACATCTATATGCTTTCATTCCCTCAAACATCATCTGCGCATAGTGCAAAACGCAGGAAGCAGGGTCTATGAGAAATGGTTCATTTGGAACGATTCTCCCGTCATGCCAGCCTTGACCCTCATCATAGTCCATGACAAACATATGATCTGTAAAATATTTTGCAAAACCAAGTTGTGTTTCACTTTCTGGTCTTTTCTTAGGATTTTTTGTTCTCTCAACTGTAAAATTGTATGCCATAATACTAACCTCTTTCTATTTTTATAAATTATAAATATCGTTTCTTCTGTCTGCAAAGACATTTATGTTTTCTCGAATTTTCTTTGTAATTTCAAAATCACAATCACAAAAAGCAATATCTTCTCTGTCATCTAATTTGTATAACTCTTCTCCCCAAGGGTCGTAAGAAACAGAATTGCCACCGTATTTTGTATTTCCCGCTACTCCACAGGAATTACAAGCTGCAACAAAAATTTGATTTTCTATAGCTCGAGCTCTAAGTAAAGTCAGATAATGTTCTATCCTCTCTTCTGGCCACTGTGAAACTACGAATAAAAGTTGTGCGCCGTCTAAAGCTAATTTTCTTGTAATTTCGGGAAATCGCAAATCATAACAAATGATCAAACTACATTTTTTACCGTCTAAGACGAAAGTATCAAATCCTTTCCCAGCTGTAAAAAATTTATCTTCGCCCATTGGAGAAAAAAGATGACATTTGTCATATTCATAGATCACTTCGCCATTTCTATCAAAGACATATGCAGTATTAAAAACTGTTCCCTGTCTATTGTCGGCAATACTGCCGGCAACAATATTCACATTAAATTTTCGAGAAAGAGCTGAAAAAAGAAGTTTTGTTTCTCTGCCGTCGTTGTCTGCAAGATTTTTTAAATTGTCGGTAGGGAAAAATCCTACATTCCACATTTCAGGAAAAAAAACTACATCCGGATTTTCTCTCATAGCAGACGCCAACATTTGTTCAGCTAAACCATAGTTGTGTTTTGCATCCGCAAGCTTCATATTCATTTGACAACAAGCAATTTTCATTTTCACACCTACAATTTATGTCTATAAATTTTTCCGCTTATAGTTTTAGGTAGCTCTTTTACAAAAACTACTTTTCGAGGATATTTATATGGAGCAGTATTCTCTTTTACATAATTTTGAATTTCCTTTACCAGTTCATCGCTACCCTGTGTTCCCTCGACTAAAACTATGCTCGCCTTAACTATTTGTCCTCTTATTTCATCTTTTTCAGCTGAAACACCACATTCTAAAACATAAGGTAGTTCCATTATTACGCTTTCTATTTCAAATGGACCAATTCTATAACCAGAAGATTTGATAACATCATCAACTCGTCCAACATACCAGAAAAATCCGTCTTCATCTCTCCATGCTGTGTCTCCTGTATGGTAAGCACCGTCGTGCCAAGACGCTTTGGTCTGTTCTTCATTGTTATAGTATCCCATAAATATTCCACAGGGGATATGGTCCTTTGTCCGTATTACTATTTCGCCGATTTCTCCGTCAGGTAAAACATTTCCGTCTTCATCTACTATATCGACATCATATAAAGGACTTGCCATTCCCATAGACCCAAATTTGTGTTTACCGCCCATTAAATTGGCTATTGCAAGAGTTATCTCTGTCTGACCAAAGCCCTCCATAATTTCTAATCCTGTAATTTGTTTGAATTGTTTATATACTTCAGGATTAAGTGCTTCTCCAGCAGTTGTCATATGCTTTATACTCGAAAAATCATATTTCGATAAATCTTGCTTTATCATCATTCTCAAAATGGTAGGTGGTGCGCAAAATGAAGTTATATTATATTTTTTAAATAGTGGCATTATGTCTGACGCATCAAATCTATCAAAATCATAGACAAAGACAGCTCCTTCACAGAGCCATTGGCCGTAGAGCTTGCCCCATAAAGCTTTTGCCCAACCAGTTTCGGCAATAGTAAAATGCATGCTGTTGTGTTCTACTCCATGCCAGTATTTTGCCGTTATGTAGTGGCCCAAAGCATATTTATAGTTATGCATGGCGATTTTAGGATAACCTGTTGTACCAGAGGTAAAGAAGAGCACCATAGGGTCGCTTCCACAGGGAGAATCATTTCTTCTCCTGAAATGAGTGCTGAAAAGTTGGTATTCTTCATCAAAATCGTGCCAGCCCTCTCTTTTTCCACCAACTAAAATTTTTGTTCTAAGTTTTCCAACATTTTCTTCTGCCTGCTCTACTCGACTTGCGCAGTCTTCATCTGCAGTACAAACTATGGCGTCTACGCCCGCAGATTCAAATCTATATTCATAGTCGTGTCGTTGAAGCTGATTAGTAGCTGGTATAGCTATTGCGCCAATTTTATGCAAAGCTAAAATCGAATACCAGAATTGATAATGTCTTTTCAGTACGAGCATTACCTTGTCGCCTCTTTTTATTCCAAGAGATTTAAAGTAGTTTGCAACTTGAGCGGAACCCTTTCTCATATCATCATAGGTAAATCTTCTTTCAACTTTATCTTTAGAAAGATGAATCATAGCTAATTTGGTAGGGTCTTTTCTGGCAACTTTATCGACAACATCAAAGGCAAAATTAAAAGTTTCTTCGTTTTTGAATTTTATATCAAGCAAAGCTCCGTCTTTGTCCTCATGCAGTTCAATAAAGTTTGCGCTCACACCATGTTTAGAAGCTTTTACAGGAGCAATAACAGTTTCTCGAGTCTTTTCTTCACTGGATTCTTCATCCGGCAAAACTACCGCTAAAAACAGACAATCTTCTCCATTTACAGCAATCATTCCATGGGGTGTAGAGCTGTTGTAATAAATGCTGTCTCCCTCATTTAAATATTCTACATGATCGCCAATTTGAACTTTCAAACAGCCTTTCATAACGAAATCAAATTCTTGCCCAGAATGTGTAGTCAAATGAATAGGTCTATTTTGTAATTCTTGACTGAATTCATATTTTACATAATATGGTTCGGCAATTTTTTGTCGAAATAAAGGAGCAAGATTTTTAATATCTATTCCCTGCTCTTTGGCAGTTTCCTGACCCTGTCCCTTTCTTGTAATATTGTAAAACGAAAGATGAGCACTGACGCCCTCTAAAATATCTGTAACGCCTATATCAAAAATTGATGAGCATTTGTGAATAAAAGTGAAGGGAAAATCTTGAGTCCCGCTTTCATAGTTTTGATATTCCTCTAAGCTGACTCCAGTTTTTTCCGCCATTTCTGCCTGCGTAAAACCAGAAATTTCACGCATTTCCTTGATTCTCAAAGCGATTTCTAAAAGCTTTTCACTTGCAACTGTTGTCACGCAATTCTCCTCCTTAAAAAAAAACGCACCCGTCTCAATGAAACATTGAGACGGGTGTTAAACATCCGCGGTACCACTCAAATTGCGATAATTTTATCGCCACTCTAAGAGCCCGACAGCTCCTTTGCACTAACGTAGCAATTCACGAAAGACCCTACTCGATATAAAACTTTCAAATCTCCAGCTCAGAAGTGATAAGCAATTGGCGGTTTTTATTATCGGTTTTCACCAACCACCGACTCTCTAAAATAAAAATTCGCCTGCCGTCTTCATCACAGCTTTTGTTGTGTTGCGAGAATTCTATTACTACTTTTTTATTTTGTCAATAAGAAAATTTATTTTTATTGAAAATAGCAAAGTTTAACTATATTTTCTCATTCTTTTTGTCTTAATTACATATCTTATTGAGCTTTTATACAACTCCTTGAGCCATCATAGCGTCGGCAACTTTGAGAAAACCAGCAGCATTTGCTCCCAAAACAAGATTTCCCTTGTCATTATATTCTTCAGCAGCATCTGCTATGTTGTAATATATATTTTCCATTATGTTTTCTAAAAGTTTATCTACTTGCACAAAGCTCTTGGACATTCTCTGTGAATTTTGCGACATTTCCAAAGCCGAAACCGAAACGCCACCTGCATTAGCTGCCTTAGCTGGTCCAAAAATAATTTTATTATTTTGAAAATACTTAATAGCTTCTGGGGTTGTTGGCATATTAGCACCTTCTGCAACTAAGATACATCCATTTTTACAGAGTTCTTTTGCGTCATCAATCAAAATTTCATTTTGCGTTGCACAGGGAAGAGCCACATCACAGGGTATATTCCATGGGCGTTGTCCAGGAAAATATTCTGCAGTTTTTTTATGATTTACATATTCGTAAATTCTATCTCTCTTCTTTTCTTTGATTTCTTTTAAAATTTCAATATCTATTCCGTCTTTGTCATATACAAAACCACTAGAATCAGAAACAGTCAGTACCTTCGCTCCCATTTCAAAAGCCTTTTCAACTGCATATATAGCCACATTTCCTGAGCCTGAAATGACAACATTTTTTCCATGTAAGCTTGAGTCCATAGATTCAAGTAAAGCTTGCACAAAATAAATTAGTCCATATCCCGTAGCTTCCGTACGAGCCAAAGAGCCTCCATAACTAAGTCCCTTTCCGGTTAAAACACCAACATATTTGTTGGTAATTCTCTTGTATTGTCCAAAAAGATACCCAATTTCTTTGCTCCCAACACCAACATCTCCCGCAGGTACATCGGTATCTTCGCCAATTACTCGATAAAGTGAGGTCATAAAGCTCTGACAAAAATGCATTATTTCATTGTCGCTTTTTCCCTTTGGATTAAAGTTACAACCACCTTTCCCCGCTCCTATTGGCAAAGAAGTCAGCGAATTTTTGAAAATTTGTTCAAAGGCAAGGAATTTTACAACAGAAAGGTTAACTGATGGATGAAATCTCAAACCACCTTTATACGGTCCTATTGCAGAATTAAATTGTATTCTGTATCCTCTGTTAACTCGGACTTTTCCTCTATCATCAACCCACGGAACTCTAAATACATATAGTCTTTCGGGTTCCACAAGTCTTTCTAAGAGAGCTGCATTTTGATATTCTGGATGTGCATTCAAAACGGGCTCTATCGATCTAATAAAAGACCTACTCGCCTGCAAAAATTCAGATTGCCCACGATTGTTTTCTTCCAAGTAACTTATTATCTTTTCTCCGTATGACATATTTAGCACCCTTTTCGTTCTTATCTTGCAAAATATATTTTAAAACGCAAGATTGCGTATTAAAACTTTCAAAAATTAAAAGACTCAACATTGAGCCTTTTAATAAATTTATATCGTTTTTACTTAAATTGCAAGGGGTTTACAGGTTTTATTTGAGGTTTGCCAAATTTTCCATGTTATGAATAATAAAATTACTTATCTTGCAAATTATTTTATATTTTTTGTCTGTTCATTTGCTTTACTGGTATCACCATAATAACCAGAAGCCTTTCTCTTTTCATATATTTCAACAGCTTCTCTGTGTATTCTGGCCTTTTTTTCTTTTAAAACTTTCTTTCTCTGTTCTTTTTCTTCTTTGATTTGTTTTTTACTTTTTTGTCTATTTGGGTGTATTTCAATTAACTGATTCAAAGTATCATCAGCAAAATTTACGACCTTAGGTAGTTTGTTTACAAGATAGTGAAAATTAAATGTGAGCAGAGTTGCTCCTAAAGATGTGGCAAAAGCGATTGCCGCCTTTTTTATTATATTTTCTTCTTTCATAATTTCACCCCTTGATTATATTCACAAAGATGATAACTTTTTTACTTTTTTATGTCAACTTTATATGTTTTATTTTTCTCTATTGATATGTTAAAATGAATAGGTTATAGGAGGAGAAATGAAAGAAGTTTTACATAATATGAAAAAAGAATATTTAAACAGGCAAACTGTCCTCTATATTATTTTCGGTCAACTCACAACCGCCGTCAGTCTTTTGACTTTTTATTTGAGTAAATTCATATTTGACGACTTACATATAAAGTTACAACCATTTTCAATAGGAGTTCTATTTTCAAAACCCTATCTATGGGCAAATGTTTTTTCTTGGTTTTGCTCTGTTGCTTTTTCTTTTGTAACGAGTAAATTTTTAGTATTTCACTGCAAATCTGACAACAAAACAGCTTTTAAAGAATGCCTGAGTTACTATGGTGGAAGATTATTATCCTTACTTTTTCAACAAGTCGGGCTCTATGCTTTGGTCGACAAACTCTTTGTAAGACCACTAATCGCAAAAATAATTACAGGCGCTGTTGTTGTTATAATAAATTTCTTTTTTGCAAAATTTACTTTTTATAAAAGTGGGCATACGCCACAAGAACAGACAGATTAAAAAATATTTATAAAATACAGCAAGTGTGAAAAAAGAAGTGGAGGAACATTTATGAGTATCGTTTTTGAATGTCAAGGTTTGACTAAAAAATACGGTCATCTTTTAGCACTAAATGCCATTGATCTTAAACTTGAAAGTGGAAAAATTATCGGCTTGTTAGGTCCCAACGGAAGCGGAAAAACTACTTTGCTTAAACTCGGTGCAGGTCTTTTAGTACCGACCGAGGGGGAAGTTTTAATAAATGGTCTGAAACCATCTATCGAAACTAAAGCCGTTACAGCTTTTTTACCAGAGCGAAATTCTTTAGATGTAAATATGACGGTAGATTATATCTTAAAATTTTTTGCGGATTTTTATTTTGATTTTAATATTGAAAAAGCACGCCGACTATTAAATGATTTGGGCGTCAATTCAAAAAACAAACTCTCCCAACTCTCAAAGGGAAACCGAGAAAAAGTACAACTTATTTTAACTATGAGTCGAGAGGCTAAACTATATTTATTAGATGAACCCATAGGGGGCGTCGATCCTGCTTCTCGTGATTATATTTTGAAGACGATTATAAATTCATATAACAAGGACGCCTGTGTGCTTATCTCTACACATTTGATTGCCGATGTTGAAGATATTCTTGACGATTATGTTTTTATTCGTGAAGGAAAAATAATTAAAAAAGGCAATGTTGCAAGCATAAAATCCAGAAATAAAAAATCACTTGATCAAATCTTCAGGGAGGCTTTCACATGTTAGGCAAATTATTTAAACATGAATTTTATCAAATGAGCAAAAAACTTTCGCCAGTTTATTTGGGAATTATTTTATTTACGATTGTAGGAAGATTTTTCTCTTTTCTTTCTACCAGAAGAATAATTGTGGAAAAAGCAAACCATACTTTCGTATCCGTTATAAATTTTCTCTCGGGATTTTTCATTACAATTTATTTTATAATTATTTTAGGGCTGTTAGCCTACACCATAGTAATTCTCGTTACAAGATTTTATAAAAATTACTTTACAGATGAGGGATATTTAATGATGTCCTTGCCGGTGAAAACATCTGCTTTAATAAATTCAAAATTATTCAATGCTTTTATTTGGTCAATTTTCAGTATTTTACTTGTGGTTTTAGGTGGTCTGATACTTTTCTCAACCTATGATAGTCTTAAAACCTCAGCTTCTGAAACACTCAAGGTCCTCTCTGACTTATATTCAAACAGTAAAGAAACACTTGAGCGACAATTAGGTGTTCCAGTTTGGGCTGGTATTTTAGAGCTAATTGTTTTAGTTGCAATTTCAACTATCAATTTCTTCTTGGTCTTTTATGCAGCAGTTGTTTCGGCGCAGCATTCTAAAATCCGCAGCAAAGCAGTAGCTACGGTTATATACTATTTCATAATCACAACTGTATTTTTCTTCATATTCATTGTGCAAACACTATTTTTCGGTAGCTTGCAGTCGTACCCTGAATTTCTAAATAAACTTGGTAGTGGAAATACACTTGCCATTCAAATGACTCTCATCGGTATAATGATTGAAGAATTGATTTTTACAATTATATTATATACAACTACACTCAAATCAATGAAGACAAAACTCAATCTTCCTTGAGTTTTTGTAAAACTGAAACTACTTTTTCGGCTACAATCATTGGGCGGTTATCTAAAAGTTTAATTATAACCTTTGGTCTTTTCCCTTTACCGACTATCACACCGCCTTTGAAAAAGTCATTTAAGGCAGTTATCTCTTCCATTTCAAAAGTGTTTTTATATATAAAAAGTTCATTTTCTTGTTGACTTATCTCAACAATGCCTATATCAGCGGCTTTGCGTCTAAGCAAGGCCGTTTTTATAAGCGTTATTACTGATGTTGGCGGATTGGAAAATCTATCTTCCAACTCGGATATTAAGTCTTGGGCGTCTTCATTTGTGTATAAGTCTGCAATACGACGATAAACATATAGACGCTGATTTAAATTTTCTATATATTTTTTCGGTATGTGAGCGTTTATCTGTATATTTATCAAGCAATCTTTGTCATCATAAGCAAAATCAGTTTTTTCACCCTTTTGCTTTTTTATAGAATTGGACAAGAGCTTTATATACATCTCATATCCAACAGCATTCAATTGACCGCTCTGCGCCTTGCCCAAAAGATTTCCCGCTCCTCTAAGTTCCAAATCTCTCATAGCAATTTTAAATCCAGAGCCAAAAGCAGTATATTCTCGGATACTACGCAATCTTTTTTCTGCAATTTCGGAAAGCTGTTTTCCTCTTTTGAAAGTAAAATAGGCATATGCTTTAAGCATACTACGACCTATCCGCCCTCTAATTTGATGCAGGGCTGCAAGCCCCATACGATCTGCATTTTCAATTATCAAGGTATTTACATTGGGAACATCTACTCCAGTTTCAATAATTGTTGTACAGACTAAAATATCAGTTTTGTGATTCAAAAGTTTTTTCCATACTTTAGTGAGTTGCTCTTCATTCATTCTTCCATGGGCTATATCGACTTGGGCTTTGCCACCTGTCATTTCTGCAATTTCCCTCGCCTTACTTTCAATTGTTTCTATGTCATTGTGTAAATAATATACTTGCCCATGACGGCGCAACTCTTTTTCAATGGCAGCGGCAATTATCCTCTTATCATATTCTAAAACATAGGTTTGTATTGGTTGGCGGTCTGCAGGAGCCTGTTTTATTACTGATAAATCTCGTAGCCCTGAAACAGCCATATTAAGTGTTCGTGGAATTGGTGTAGCTGAGAGAGTCAAAACATCGACTGATGGATATTTTTCTTTTAATTTTTCTTTTTGTGCAACTCCAAATCTCTGTTCCTCGTCTATAATTAAAAGCCCCAAATTGTGAAATTTTATATCTTTGGATAAAAGTCGGTGAGTTCCGACAATTAAATCTATATTCCCAGCAGATAAATCTTTTAAGATTGTATTCTGCTCTTTGGCTGTTCTAAATCTGGAAATCATATCTATACCAACTGGGAAATCGGCAAATCTATTCGTTACAGTCAAATAATGTTGAAAAGCAAGAATAGTTGTAGGAACTACAAAGGCAACCTGTTTGCCCTCGACAATGGCCTTGAATGCCGCTCTCAAAGCAACTTCTGTTTTGCCAAATCCCACATCTCCGCATAAAAGTCTATCCATAGGATATGGTTTTTCCATATCTTTTTTTATATCTGAAACTGCTTTTAATTGATCCTCAGTTTCATCATATTCAAACCTGCTCTCAAAATCGTTTTGTAAATCAGTATCCGGAAGATACTGATAACCTTTAATTTTCATTCGTTTAGCATATAAAGCTATCAAATCTTTAGCAATGTCATCGGTCTGAGCTTTTATTTTTTGCTTAGTCTTCTGCCACTGTTTTGTTCCCAATTTGTTGAGCTTTGGTTTAATGATTCCGTCGTGGCTTCCAACATATTTTGACAATAAATCAAGTTGATTTACTGGGATAAATAACTCATCGCCCTTGTCATATAAGATTTTTATATAATCTTTAGTAATTCCCGTAACGGTCAGAGTTTTAATACCTTCAAACCGACCTATTCCATAATTTGCGTGAACTACATAATCCCCATTTTGAAGATCAGAAAGGGAATTAAATGAATTTTTATTTTTCTTTTTATGGGTCTTAGGCTTAGATGTTGTACGAATATTAGAACTTATTATTTTTAACTTTGACTCGGCAAAAGCTATTGACTCCGATAAATTGCCACTCAATATATTAATCTTATTTTGGTTCAGTTGTTCAGATAAATCAGATTTAATATAAGCTTCTATATTTTCATCATTTAAAGTTCGGAAAACATTTTTTGCCGCTTTTTCTGTACCTGCATATAAGATATATGTGTAATCTTTATCTTCTATTTCTTCTTTCAGTTGCTTTATGGAACCCTGCCAATTTCCCTGAAATACAGAAGTTGTATTGTATTTTCTTTTTATTTCCAGAGGGAAATCTCCACGCAAAAAAGTATCTGCAAAAATTATTTGTTTAGAATAAATTTCATTGAATAGAGCGTCTGTATGTTTTATAAATTCAGAGTTCTTTTTTGTTATAAATTTTGCTTTTAATGCAAATTTTAGATCTTCAAAAAAGATTTTTTCTTCTGCCTTTGTATTTTTATATGAATTATATCCGTCACATAAAAAAATGGGGGCTGTTTCAAAATAATCTAAAAGAGTAGTCATAGGATGAAAACTCGGAATATATTTGTCGGGATTTTCTATTTCATTTGTTTTTTCATCGTCAAAAATATATTCTTTTGCAGGTATTATCTCAATATTTTTTACTTGCCCAAGTCTTCTCTGTGAATCTAAATCAAAAACATATATATTTTCAATTTCATCATCAAAAAAATCAATTCTAAAAGGTAATTTTTGACCTGGCACAAAAAGATCGAAAATTTCTCCTCGATTGGAAAAAGTTCCTATTCCCTCAACCTCATCGCTAACTGAATATCCAGAAAATATGAGTTTTTCTTTGAGTGTAGAAATATCTATTTTATCCCCAACAGATAATTTTAACCTTGAATTTTGAAGCACTGTTTGGGGAATGGTCCTCTGACTAATTGCATAGGCAGTCGTGACTATAACTGAATTTTGTTTTTCAAAAACAGAATTTAGTGCCGCCAGACGCATATGTTCATATTCTCTTGATACAGTTTGATTTTCATCAAAAGATATATCTCGAGACGGATAATAATATGCGGGTGTGTTTAAGTTTTTCAAATCGTTTACAAAATTTACGCAGGAAGATTCATCCGGTAAAATACAAATTATATCTTTACCAGATTGTTTTATGAGTAAACTTAAAATTATAGCTTTATATAAATCACTTGGACCTATTAGAGATATGGGAAACTCGTTGTCCTTGTATGATTTAACAAAAGCTGATAAATCGTGATTTTTTAAAAGAAAATCAAAAAAATTCATTTTATGAATTATACCTATTCATAGCCTCTTCAATATCCCCTTTGACAATCAAGGGAATTGATGTCGAAATCTTTTCGGCACTTTCTTCCATTTTTTTCAATTCTTCATTTGAAAATGTCGATAAAACAAAGTTTGCCAAATCATAATTTTTGTTTTCTCTGTCTCCAACACCAATTTTTATCCTCTTAAAATCATCAGAATTTAGATATTCAATAATACTCTTTAATCCATTATGACCTCCAGCAGAGCCGTTACGCCTTATTCTTATTTGTCCGGGGTCTAAATTTATATCATCACAGAGCACTATTAAATTGGATATATCAATTCCATAATAATCCATCACCGATTTTACAGATTTTCCGCTGTTGTTCATAAAAGTCTGAGGCTTTATCAAAATACATCTTTCATTAGCAACATCGAATTTACATAAATCGCAGAAAAGATTTTTATCTTTTCTAAAATTTGTAATCATATCGTCGGCAATTTTATCCGCAACGGCAAATCCTGCATTGTGTCTTGTATTTTTATATTCTAAACCAGGATTGCCTAAAGCAGCAATCAAAAACACATTATCACCTATCTAAGTTCTTAAGTTTTCTTGTCTTAATAACCCAGTTTTCCTTGTTTTCCTGCCTATTACGAGCAATGGCCAAAGAATAATCAGGTACATCATCAGTAATTGTTGAACCTGCAGCAGTATAAGCAAAATGTCCTACTTTTATGGGAGAAACTAAATTTGTATTACATCCGATAAAAGCATTGTCTCCTATGGTGCTGCGAGTTTTATTAGTTCCGTCATAGTTGACGACTAAACTTCCACAACCAAAATTACAATCTTTTCCAACTTCGCAATCGCCTATGTAATTAAAATGTGGGAGCTTTGTTCCGGCCCCAACAGTACTATTTTTAACTTCAACAAAATTTCCTATATGTACTTTTTCTTCGATTATACTATCTGGTCTAATTCTGACAAAGGGTCCAATGTCTGCTTTAGATTTAATTTCACAGTCATAGGCATAGGAGCTATTGAAAATAACCTCGTC
The DNA here is from genome assembly GCA_030532035.1 of Clostridia bacterium. Taxonomy (GTDB): domain Bacteria; phylum Bacillota; class Clostridia; order Oscillospirales; family Acutalibacteraceae; genus JAUNLX01. The sequence continues at coordinate 89,117 of JAUNLX010000004.1, forward strand.
TCCTATAATTACATTTTCTGTATAACTGTTCGGACCAATTACACAGTCTTTTCCTATTTTAGTCTGACCTTTTAATATACTTCCCGGTAAAATCGTAGTTCCAGCCTCTATAACAACACTGTCCTCAATGATAACACCGTCAATACAGGGGATTTCTACTCCGTCTAACATCAACTGTTTCAAAACTTCAAGTCTTTTTTTCTCATTTAATTGAAAAAGCTGATATTTATCATTTGCTCCCAATACAGTATCAGGGTTGTTCGTCATATAAACTCCCGTTTTCTTCGATTTATTTTTTAAAATTTCCGTTGTATCAGTCAAATAATATTCATTTGCTGCATTATTATTTTGTATATTATCTAAGGCAAAAAGTAAATCTGCTTTATTAAATACATATACTCCGGAATTTACCTCTTTTATCTTTTGCTGTTCTTCGTCGGCGTCTTTCTGTTCTACTATTTTTTCTAAATTCCCATTACTGTCACGAATAATTCTGCCATAACCAAAAGGGTCATCTAATTTCGCAGAGAGCAATGTTACTGCCGATTTTTCTTTTTCATGTATTTTAATTAAATTTACAATAGACTTTGAGTCAACAAAAGGAGCGTCGCCATTTAGAACAATGACATTTTCACAATTACTTTTTAATAATTCATCTTTTGCCTGCATAACTGCATGGCCAGTTCCCTTTTGCTCTTTTTGATATATACAAGAATATCGTTCTCTGTAAATCGCGTCTAATTCTTCCCCTTTAAATCCAATTATCAAAATTATATCGTCAATTCCTGCACCATGCACAGAATCTATAACTCTTTGAATCATCGGTCTAAAGAGAAGTTTAGATAAAACTTTAGGGTGCCTTGAATGCATCCTCTTTCCTTCGCCGGCCGCTAAAACAATCGCTGTGGTCTTATTCATTGTAACCTCCGTCAAAACAAGCTCTTGAGCTGTTCAATCATATAAACATGAACAGGTAAAACGCTCGTTACATATATAAGTACTGCACATAAAACTATTGATAGTACTGATACTCCGCCCCAGAGTTTAATTTTTTTGTCTTCTTTTTCTTTATCTTTTCCATATTTCTTTTTGAGATATTTCAGTTTTCTCTGTATGGAAAATTTATATATGTAGTTGCCAAAAAAAGCAAGAATCACAGAGGCAACATTTATGAATCTGTTGGAATATCTCATTCCCCTTGAAGATTCTGGCAAAGAACTCATAAGTTTTCTATATTCTGTGGAATAATTATTCGCATTGATTTCTTTATTATCAATTTTTTCTTTAAATTCTTGTATGAGAGCAAAGCTCTGTCTGTAAACGTCTACATTTTCACTGTATGTTAGAGTCAAAAGCAAGGCTGGAATTATAATCATCAAAAATCCAAGAAAATACATCTTTCTATAAAAAAGCCAGAGCCTCGGGAAAAATAATGGAGCCAAATTGATACTCAATTTCCTATTTCCACGATCCATTTTCATAAATTCAGGGATATATTTATTGGTTCTCTTTTGTACCATAGAACCGTATTCTTTTACTGTAAATTCCCCAATTTCATCTTCAGCAGTTATTGCAACTATATCTGCTCTCTTGCGCATAAATTCTTTAATTTTTTCGTCATTGGATAACTGTTGTTCAATTTCTTCTACAACTTGAACTTTCGTCGGTTTCCATTCAAATTTTCCGTGTTCAGATTCATGTACACAGCGTCCAGATTCAAAATAACAAGCTCTATGATGAGGCGTACCACAAACAGGGCAAACTACCACATCGTCGTTGTCTGTAAATTCTTTTTTACATTTATCGCAAATTTCTGATGTATATCTCACTTTTTCTCCTTATTTTCTTATCGTTTTAATTACAGTCATTACAGCCGAAATTACTGTCCATAAAATTTGGAACAATAAAATTTCTAAACCAGCTATCATGGGATTTGATTGCAAAATTGACAATATAACAAATAAAATGCACGCAATCGCTAAATATACCATTGATATTTGTTTTGACATTGAGTTTATATCGTGCAACATTACGGAATTATAGAAGGTTGAAGCAAAATTTTCAAGCGTTCCATCGTGGACAATTCCACTGTCACATTCTTCTTTTACCGTATTTCTATATTTATTAAAAATTGATCCAGAAACAGAATTTAATACTCTTATCGATGAAGATTGCAATCTAAATTTTTGACAAATCAATTGCTCATTTATATTGAAATCACAAGAACTTATCAATATCGGTACGCCTGTCTGTTCAATGATATGTAGTTGTTTTGCAACATCAGGGTCTTTTGCATAAGTTACTACGAACATAGCAGAAATTTTACCCGCAATTGCAAGATAAATTATTTTTCTGCCTTTTCTAAGATACATCTTTTCCTCATTGTCAGAAAGTGCTTCAACAGAATGATTTTTCAGTAGTTCAGAACTACCAAATAGAACTCTTCTTCTATGTATCCATGCAGATAGTCCCAATTTATCTTCATATGCAAGCCCCTCGACTGGAGGTAAGAGTTCGTGTTTTCCCAAAATAACTCCGTCAAAAACGCCTTTGAGCGGGCCCTTTGATTCAATGACCATTGCCGCCGCATATAAAATGGCGTCGTCAATTCTCATATTATTAAATAATTTTATTCCAACAATTGAACAGCTATCTGCTCTAAACAAATCATTTGCGTCAAGGCAAACAGCATTTGCAGTTATAGATTTTTGAATGCTTGGATGCCCAGCAATCATCGCCCCTTTTGCGTTGAGCTTTTTATTTTCTATATAAAGTGGAAGACCAAATAGAAGTATTGCAAAAGCGGGAACAGACATCATCAAAAAGGCATTCATTGCAGTGAGCCCAGACAATAAAGATTTAAAAACAACTGATACAGTCGCAAATATCACTAAGCTAAGTACAGTAACTATTGGAACGATTATTTTAGATATTTTATCAACTGGATTGCCACCAAAAGAATTCTTCATAAAATTAGATACTTTTTTTATTTTTGAAGAATAATAAATTGCCGGTTCGCCTATTAAAAGTCCTCTTCCCAGTTCAAAAGCATCATCAGGATTGCGAAGCACAGTGCTTGCATATAATTCAGAGCCGCTATTTAGAAAATCAAAATTGCTATATGCCCTTTTATCTACAAAATAAGTTGAAATATTATATACAAACAACATAAATATACTTTCGCTTGCGTAAAAAGGATACATATTAATTGCGTCCTGAAAATTGAAACATAAGATAATAAGTTGAGTTAAGTTAAGGACGATTGCAAGATTAATAACAGTTGCCAAATTAGGTCTTTTAGAAATAAGTCCCGTTATTCCCGTAAGTATGACTTTATAACTGAAAGCCGACGACAAAACAATTGTTACTATATTTATAATCAAATGAATTAAGACATTTTCCAGTGTAAAAGTCGCCATTATAGTTGAAATTAGAGAAATTATAAAGAGTGCCAATGTGGATATAACTGCAATTTTATCGGACAAAATGTATTTGTCTAAAACTGACTGAATATCATTATTTCCCTTAGACAAATCAACTGTATCGTCTAATATTTCTTCGCCTGTCTCCTCTTCGGAAGTCTTTTCTCCAATTTTCTCGATTTCAGAATTTAGCTTGAAATTTTCAACTTTTTTTTGACGCTTTTCTCTTAAATTCAGCTCTTCTTTTTCTTCGTCTAATTGCTCAATTTTTTCTTCGTTGTCGAATCCCTCAAGTTTCATTTGACCCTCTATATTTAGAGGTTCTTGAATTTTATCTATCGGAGTCGCCTGTTCTGCAGCAATAATTGTCGGCAAAGGCTCTAAGTCTGCCGTTTTGTTAAACTTGCTCTTTTTTATTATCATTCCAGGTCGTTCAACTAAAGCGTCTTGCTCAGAATGTTCTCGGGCAAATTCCTCTGTATTGGGCAAATTTCGCTTCGGAACATTCATAAAGCGTTCTCGATAACTCTGCTTAGAACTATCCGTTTGTTCTATTTTAGAATCTAAAATATTATGGTCTATTTTGTCATTTCTAATAGGTGGTAACCCTACAGTTTTAGAGGCAAAAGAAACCATAACCGACGGGCCATTTTCAGAGATGTCGGTTTTGCTTTCAGGTTCCTCATAATCTGGGGAAACATCCGCCTGCGATTCAATGAAATCTGAATTTTTATTGTTTTTGTTGAAAAACAATTTTATTTTTTTCACAAAAGACGGTTTTTCTTCTACTTGAGTTTCTTTTGTTTCAAATTCAGGTATATTTTCTACCGTATCTGTAAATTCTTTTTCGTCATTATAAAATTTGTCGGGGTGTTTTGCGAAAAAAATGTCTCTTTTTTCAAAATCATCTTGATTTTTATCCGATTTAAAAGTTTGTTTTTCTGTATATTTTTCGATTAGCTCTTCGCTGTCAATTTCTATATCTTTTTGAAAATTTTTATCTTCATGTGATTTTTCAATTAAATCTGTAGGTTCAACATTTAATTTTTCATCACGCTTTATTTTTTCGCTATCTGAAAAATCCTCAAAATTGATTTCAATTTTTTTTATGTCAGTATCATCAACTTTTGAATCTTGCTTTTTGTCCCCTGCTAAGAGCCTGTCAATTTCTTCAACAGACCATCTTTTGTTTGGGCTTTTGTCGCTAATATTCGGGAAATTTTCGCCCATGAAATTTTTTAAATTTTCATCGTTCATAGTTCCCCTCTTTTCTCTGTTTTGCAACTTCATTGAAAATAATTCCCGCCGCTACAGAAGCATTCAGTGAATCTATATGCCCATAAAGCGGAATAGAAATTAAAAAATCACAAGCTTCTTTCATCGTACGAGATATACCCTTACCCTCAGAGCCTATAACTATGGCAACATTGCCTCGCAAATCAGTTTTTGACAATTCATCGCCTTTCATATCGGCTCCATATATCCAAAGCCCCTTGTCTTTTAATTCAGCTACGATATTTAAAAGGTTTTTAACTCGAGCAATTTTTATATATTCAACTGCACCAGCAGAAGATTTAGAAACCGTAAAATTAACACTGGCACTGCGACGCTCTGGAATAATCACTCCGTCTGCCCCCATACATTCAGCGCTTCGAATAATAGCTCCTAAATTATGTGGATCTTCAATGCCATCACAAATTACAACAAAATTATTTTTGTCTTTAGGGAAATTTAATATTTCATCCACCGATGAATATTCAAAAGAAGACGCTTTTGCTACGATACCTTGATGATTGTTATGAGCGCACATAAAATCTAACTTTTTAGAGTCTACAGTTTTAATTATGGCTCCATTTTTTTTAGCACGAGAAATTAACCTCTGCACAATATCAGATTTATTCAATCTATCAACATATACAGTATCGAGTTCTCTTTTTGCTTTAATTGCTTCATTTACAGCATTTTTACCTATAATCAGTTCGTCTTCGCGTATCATATTTCACCATATTCAAATAATTACTTTTATCGTCAAATTTTACCATAAAATGACATTGTTTACAATTTATAAGAAATTTATATTTATGCACTATTTTTTCGTTAATATGCAAAAATGTGCATATTTATTCTGTTTAATCCTTGATTTCATAGAATAAATATGTATAATAGTCTTAAATTTGGACTTAAAGAGGAGATAAGTATGATAGATAACAATAAAATTGTACTCGCCTATTCTGGCGGTTTGGATACCTCGGTTATTATACCTTGGCTAAAAGAAAATTATAAAGGCTGTGAAATAATCGCTGTATCCATTGATGTAGGACAAGGTAGTGAACTCGATGGATTAGAAGAAAAAGCTAAGAAAACGGGCGCTTCAAAATTATACATAGAAGATTTGACAAAAGAATTTGTTGAAGATTGTATTTTCCCCACAATAAAAGCTGGAGCCAAATATGAGGGAAAATATTTGCTCGGAACTTCTTTCGCTCGTCCACTGATGGCACAAAGACTTGTAGAAATTGCACGAAAAGAAAACGCCGGCGCAATTTGTCATGGTTGTACTGGTAAAGGAAATGACCAGGTTCGTTTTGAACTATCCATAAAAGCTCTCGCACCGGATATAAAAATCATAGCTCCATGGAGAACATGGGAAATAAAATCGAGAGATGAAGAAATAGCCTATGCGCAGGCACACGATGTTCCACTAAAAATCAGCAAAGAAGACAGCTATTCAAAAGACAAAAACATCTGGCATTTGTCACACGAAGGCTTAGATCTTGAAGATCCTTCCAATGAGCCAACTTACGAAAAAGAGGGATTTTTAGAAATGGGAGTTTCTCCGATTGACGCTCCCGATACTCCCGAATATATTACTATCGGATTTGAAAAAGGGAACGCAGTTTCTATAGACGGAGAAAAAATGGACGCCGTTTCTCTTCTGACAAAATTAAATGATATTGGTGGAAGAAATGGAATCGGTATTATCGACATAGTTGAAAATCGTCTTGTTGGAATGAAATCAAGAGGCGTATATGAAACTCCAGGCGGAACAATTTTATATGCAGCTCATGAATTTTTAGAGAGTATCACTTTAGATAAAGATACCATGCAATTTAAATCTGTTTTATCGCATAAATATGCAGAACTTGTATATAACGGCAAATGGTTTACAACTCTCAAAGACGCTTTAGATAAATTTGTTGACGAAACTCAAAAAACGGTAACAGGAGAAGTAAAACTTAAGCTCTACAAAGGAAATATTATAAATGCGGGAATGACTTCTCCATATTCGCTTTACAGTGAAGAATTTGCAACCTTTAATGAAGATGATGTCTATGATCAAAATGACGCAACTGGTTTCATCAACCTATATGGCTTGCCCCTTAAAGTCAAAGCTCTACTCAACAAAAATGGTGACTTAAAATGAAACTTTGGGAAGGTCGTTTCAAAAAAAGCTTAGATAAGACAGCTGATGAATTTAATTCATCAATAAGCTTTGATAAAAATCTTTATTTTGAGGATATTGAAGGTAGTCTTGCTCACGCACATATGCTCTGTGAGCAAGGCATAATTAGCAAAGAAGATTATTCGCTAATTAAACAGGGTCTCTCTAAAATTGCTTTTGAAATTCATTCCGGAGATCTTTTAATAGATGAAGACGCTGAAGACATTCATACTTTTATTGAGGGTGAGTTGACAAATAGAATTGGTGACGCAGGAAAACGCTTACATACTGCCCGTAGCCGAAATGATCAAGTTGCCGTCGATTTGAGACTATATTTGAGAAAAAGATTAGACGAAATAATAAATTCTCTATATAAACTCGTGAAAACTTTAGCTCAAAGAGCAATAGAGACAAAAGACTATGTTATGCCCTCATATACGCATTTACAGCGAGCTCAAATTTCTGTCTTTGGACACCATTTGCTCGCATATGCAGAGATGTTTCTTCGTGATATAGACAGAATGAAAGACGCCAAAAAGAGAATGAACATTTCTCCTCTTGGCAGCTGTGCTCTTGCTGGTACTACATACAATATAGATCGTTTTATGACGGCAAAAGAACTGGGCTTTGACGCACCATGCAATAATTCTTTAGACGGTGTTTCAGATAGAGATTATGTAATTGAAATTTTATCTGATTTTTCTATTTTGATGATGCATCTTTCAAGATTCAGTGAAGAAATTATCCTTTGGTGTTCTAAAGAATTTTCCTTTGTTGAACCAGATGATGCCTTTTCTACAGGTTCCAGTATAATGCCTCAAAAGAAAAATCCAGATATTGCAGAACTCATTCGAGGTAAAACAGGTAGAGTATATGGTAGCTTGATGACTATGCTCACAGTTATGAAAGGTCTACCTCTTGCCTACAATAAAGATATGCAAGAAGATAAGGAAGCTATGGCAGACGCTTTGAAAACAGCAATTCAATGCTTAAATGCCTTTGAACCAATGATAAAGACGCTTAAAATAAATAAAGACAACCTCAAAAAAGCAGCTTTAACCGGATTTATAAATGCTACAGACGCCGCAGATTATCTTGTTAAAAAAGATCTTCCATTCAGAGATGCCTATAAAATCGTCGGAGAACTTGTGGCATATTGTATCGACAATGAAAAGACTTTAGATAATTTGAGCATAGAAGAATATAAAAAGTTTTCAGACTTATTTGAAAAAGATATATTCGATTCAGTTTCGCTGGAAAAAATGATTTCAGAGAGAACTTGTTTTGGTGCTCCCGCACCTGACAATGTTGAAAAACAAGCTAATAAAATTTTAGAGGGAATAAAAAATGATTAATATCGGAATATTGGGCGCCACTGGTTACGCCGCAAACCAACTTGTATCAATTCTCTTAAAGCACAAGAATGTAAAAATATCAAAACTCTATTCACTTACTGCTGAAAAGAAAGATGTTTCTTTTAAATATCCTTCTTTTTATAAAATTTTAGATATGAAATATTCCGGTGTGGAGAATTATCCAGATGACTGCGATTTGATTTTCGCCTGTCTTCCATCTGGAGAATCAGAATTATATGCTGAAAAAGCTATTGCAAAGGGGCTGAAATTCATAGATGTAGGCTCTGATTTTCGCCTAAAAGATGAGCAAATCAACTTAAAGTGGTATAAAAAATCTTTTCGTAATAAAGATTTGCATAAACAAGCTGTATATGGAATTTCCGAACTCAATGCAGAGCAAATTAAAAGTGCAAATTTAATTGCAAATCCTGGATGTTATCCCACTTCAGCAATTCTTGCTCTTGCTCCAATTTTATCTGAAAATTTAACAATTAATACCCCTATCATTATTGATTCAAAATCTGGTTTAACAGGTTCTGGTAAAAGACCTACAGAAAGTTCCCATTTTGTAAATGCAAATGAAAATTTCACGCCTTATTCCATTGGCTCTCACAGACATTTACCAGAAATTGAACAGGCTCTGTCTGAGATTGCTGGAGAATACATTCAAGCAGTATTTACTCCTCATTTGCTTCCTATAAATAGAGGAATTTTATCGTCAATATATGTAAATTGCGACAAAGAGTTTGAATTAAGTAAAATTCATAAAATATATGAAGAATTTTATAAAGACAAAAAGTTTGTAAGACTTTTACCTTTAGGTCAAACAGTCGACATCAGACAAGTTCAAAACAGTAACTTTGTAAATTTATCATTGCATAAGAGTGAAAATACGCTGATTATTATGTCTGCTATCGACAATATGATTAAAGGGGCCGCAGGACAGGCAATTCAAAATATGAATTTAATGTTTGGCTTTGACGAAGAAGAAGGTTTAGATTTATTTCCCAACTCTTTTTAGGAGGTAAAATGAAATTTATTGAAAAAGGAGTTTGTGCTCCAAAAGGTTTTTTGGCAAACGGAATTCATTGTGGTATAAGGAAAAATAGAGCAAAAAAAGACCTGGCAATAATTTTTTCCTTAGAACCCTGTAAAGCTTGTGCTGTATATACAACAAATAAAGTTTGCGGGGCACCAATTAAACTGACTAAAGAGCATTTGAAAAATAATGTAGCCCAAGCAGTTTTGTGCAATAGCGGAGTTGCAAATACCTGTGCAATTGACGGGGTAGAAAAAGCCGAAAAAATGTGTAATTTCGCCGCCAACAAATTAAATATAAAAAGTGAAGATATGATTATTGCTTCTACTGGTGTAATTGGCAAAGAGATAAACATAGAGCCAGTTAAAAACAATATGAATATATTGATTTCTGGTATGACCTCAAATGGTTCAGAAGATGCAGCACTCGCCATAATGACAACTGATACAGTGAAAAAAGAAGCTGCCGTCGAATTTGAAATTGACAATAAAGTTTGTAAAATTGGTGGTATTTCTAAAGGTTCTGGAATGATTGCTCCAAATATGGCGACTATGCTCTGTTTTATAACTTCGGATGTAAATATCGAAACATCACTTCTTGAGCGTGCTCTTCGATCTGTTACTGAAGAAACCTTCAACATGCTTTCAATTGACGGCGATACATCTACAAACGATATGGTCTCTATAATGACCAATGGCAATGCTGAAAATAAAATTATTGATACAGAAGATGAAAATTATGAAATTTTTGTAGAAGCATTAAAAAAACTCTGTATATCTTTAGTTTGTCAAATGGCTGCCGACGGAGAAGGAGCTACTAAATTATTAATAGCTAAAGTTGTGGGCGCTCACAATGTTGACTCAGCTCGTAAAATTGCAAAAAGTATTCTTTCTTCTAATTTAGTTAAGACCGCTATGTTTGGAGAAGACGCAAACTGGGGACGAATTTTATGTGCCGCAGGATATTCGGGTGCCGATATTGATGTTTCAAAAATAGATTTACAGTTTGAATCTGAATACGGAAGTATTTCTCTTTGTGAAAATGGTTTTGGTGTTGATTTCTCAGAAGAAATGGCCTCTAAAATTCTTTCTGCTAATAAAATTAATATTATTATAAATCTTAACGATGGCAACGAAACTGCTCAAGCTTATGGCTGTGATTTGACATATGATTATATTAAAATCAACGGAGATTATAGAACATGAACAAAGACTCACGATATGAAATTTTACTATCCGCACTTCCATATATTCAGCAGTGGGCTAATAAAACCGTCGTTGTAAAATATGGTGGTCACGCAATGCAAAGTGAAAAACTTTGTATGAGTTTGATGAGAGATTTAGTCTTATTAAATTCAGTCGGTATAAAGGTCGTTTTAGTGCATGGTGGAGGCCCCCAAATTGATGAATTGCTCAAATTATATGGAAAGAAAAGCAAATTTATCAACGGGTTGAGGTATACTGACGAAGAGACAATGCAAGTAGTTAAAATGGCTCTTGCTGGAGATATAAATAAAAATCTTGTTTCTGCCATTGAAAAGCAGGGTGGCGAAGCTGTTGGGCTTTGCGGAATTGACGGCAAAATTTTAATTGCCGAAAAAATCGAAGAACCCGACTTGGGGTTTGTTGGGAAAATAAAAAAAGTAAATTGTGATTTTATAAATCTCTTACTCGACAATTCCTACATCCCCGTAATTTCCACAATTGCAGTAGATGAACAGATGAATGCTTACAATGTCAATGCAGATTATGCCGCTACAAGAATAGCTTCCGAGCTTCATGCAGAAAAATTTATTTTAATGACAGATATAGAGGGAATTAGAAAAGATGTCGACGATCCATCCACTTTAATCTCTAAAATCGATATATCTGATTTGCCTAAATTAAAAGAAGAGGGCGTTATCTCTGGCGGTATGATACCTAAAGTTGATAGTTGTGCCGCTGCTATAAGACAGGGAGTAAATTCCGTACATATACTCAACGGAACAACAGAACACTCTATTTTAATTGAACTTTTTTCTAAGGAGGGTATAGGAACAATGTTCCAAAAGATATGAATTTTGAGCAAATAAAGAAAAATTCTGCAGCCTTTTTGCCTACTTACTCCAGAGAAGAAGTTTGCTTTGTAAAGGGTAAAAATGCAACTTTGACTTCTATTACAGGCGACAAATATATTGATTTTGCCAGTGGCATAGGAGTTATGTCTTTGGGTTATAACGACCATGACTGGAATTATGCAATAATTAAGCAAACTAAAAATTTGGCTCACACTTCTAACTTGTTTTACAACGAGCCTTCAGCTAAGTTAGCTAAAATGTTAACTGATTTATCAGGTCTAAGCTTTGTATTTTTCGGTAATTCAGGAGCGGAAGCCAACGAATGTGCAATTAAACTCGCAAGAAAATACGCAAGCGACAAATATGAAAAAAAAAGAAATAAAATTATAACCTTGAAAGATTCTTTCCATGGCAGAACTCTTGCAACCTTGAGTGCAACAGGACAAGAGGCTTTTCACAAAGATTTTGCTCCTCTCCCCGATGGATTTGAATCTGTCGCTTCTGGAGATTTAGAGGGCTTTTGTGAAAAAATATTAAAAGACGATGTTGCCGCCGTTATGGTAGAACTCGTTCAAGGTGAAGGCGGAGTTAATGAGGCAGACAAAGAATTTATTGAGGCTGTCTGCTCTATGTGTAAATCAAATGACATTTTATTTATTGTAGATGAAGTTCAAACCGGTATTGGGCGTTGTGGGAGTTTGTTTTTATTTGAAAAATATAATATTTGTCCCGATATAGTAACTCTCGCAAAAGGTCTTGGTGGCGGTTTGCCTATTGGAGCTTGTTTGGCTGATTTTAAATTAGAAAAAGTTTTTTCTCCCGGAGATCACGGCTCAACCTTTGGCGGAAATCCTGTTGTATGCGCTGGTGCCTGTGTTGTGCTATCAAAGATGACTTCAAATTTTTTGAAAACTGTAAATGAAAAGGGCGAATATATAAAAAAAGAGTTAGAACAATTTGATGAATTTTATGATATAACTCAACAAGGTCTTATGATTGGCGTTTCACTTAAAACTATGGAAGTCAAGAATTTAGTTTCTCTATTACTCGAAAATGGGCTTGTTGTTTTGAGTTCAAAACACAATCGTCTGAGACTGCTACCACCTTTAAAAATTTCATATCGAGAAATAAATAAGGGAATTAAAATTATTCGGAGTGTACTTGAGCAATGAAAGATTTATTAAAAATATCAGATTTAAACAAGGAAGAAATTTTATCCATTTTAGACCTTGCAGATAAATTAAAATATGAAAAACAAAATGGAATCGAACACAAACATTTATCCGGTAAAACTCTGGGTATGATTTTCAAAAAAGCATCCACAAGAACTCGAGTTTCCTTTGAAACCGGCATGTATCAATTAGGCGGTTATGCTCTATTTTTGCAAGAAAATGTTATGCAAATTGGACGAGGTGAACCCACTAAAGATACAGCAAGAGTTTTATCTCGTTATGTAGATGGAATTATGATTAGAACTTTTGAGCAAGAGGAAGTTGAAACTTTAGCGAAATTTTCCGACGTGCCCGTTATTAACGGACTTACAGACTTTGCCCATCCTTGCCAAGTGCTTGCCGATTTAATGACTATAAGAGAATATAAAAATGATTTTGATAATTTAACCATGTGTTATATAGGCGACGGCAACAATATGGCAAATTCATTGATTGTCGGGGCTCTTAAAGTGGGAATGAATATTCATATTGCTTGTCCCAAAGGATATGAACCAGATTCTGAAGTTTTAGATTTTGCACAATCTTTTGGCGATAAATTTATGTTGACAGAAGATCCGCTCGTCGCTGCACAGGGTGTGGATGTCGTATATACAGATGTTTGGTCATCTATGGGCGACGAAGAAAATGCCGAAGAGAGAGCAAAAGCTTTTCAAGGAATTTACCAAGTGAATGAAGATTTAATGTCCCATACAGATGACGCCATTATTCTTCATTGTTTGCCAGCTCACCGAGAAGAAGAAATAACAAATGAAAGCTTTGAAAAACATGCGAAAGAAATTTTTGATGAAGCCGAAAACAGACTCCATGCCCAAAAAGCAGTTATGGTAAGCTTGATGAAATAAAAATTGTATAAACTAATTATCCTACTTGTAAATTTACAAGTAGGATAATTTTTTTAAAAATAAAAAGCCAGAGCAAAATTTGCACTGAATTTTTTATATAACTTTTATATAACATTATACAATACTATACATCAACAAATGATTTTATTCACTTAAAAATATAAGCGTCAAAGCCTTGATATATCTCTATTTCCTCGCAATATCAAGGAAACAGAGAAAATCAAGATTATGCAATGGTGGAGATGGCGGCAATCGAAACCGCGTCCGAGCACTCATCCGCAAAGTTTTCTACGAGCGTAGTCAATTTAATTTATTCATTCCAAAATAAAAATTAACAAAATCTTTTGAAATATATTCCCTGTAATCATGATACACTTCGGAAAAAAGCATATTCACGTACCCCGCTAAAATGACACCGTACGATAAAACTGCGGGAGGTTTTAAAGACGATGGCAACTTATATTAAGCTGCTTGTAATTGTAAATTTTTGTCGTTTCTTATTGAAACTTGTGACATTTTAAGGTGATTATCACAGCACCGCTCGCTTTCCTTTGTTTTTAAGCCCCGTCGAAATCCTTTCATCCCCTTATCTATCTTTTAATGCATAGTCAATCTTTCTTTGTGCTTCTTTTTTAGCGGCAACAGCTCTCTTATCATACAATTTTTTGCCTTTACAAAGTCCAATATTTAGCTTTAACTTTCCAGATTTGAAATAAGCTGATAGAGGAATAAGAGTATAACCTTGTTGCTTAGAAAGCCCAAATAAACGATTTATTTCTTTTCTATGCATAAGAAGTTTTCTCTTGCGTTTAGGTTCATGATTAAATCTGTTTCCAGTTTCATAGGGACTTATATGCATAGAGTAAACAAAAAGTTCTCCTTTATCAAATCCACAATATGAATCTTTGAGATTTATTCTGCCCATTCTAACGCTTTTAACTTCTGTTCCACGCAGAGCTATACCCGCTTCAAATTCACTTTCCACAAAATAATCATGATAAGCTTTTTTATTTTTTGTGACTTGAATTATTTCGCTCATACTGCCCTGCCTTTCATTTTATCATATTTCGCTGCGTCCTTCCATTGCTTTACTGAGTGTCACTATGTCGGCATATTCTAAATTAGCTCCCACAGGCATTCCATAAGCAAGTCGAGTTGTCTTTACTCCAAGAGGTTTTAAAAGTCTCGAAATATATGTTGCTGTCGTATCTCCCTCGCCAGTTAAATTAGTTGCCATTATGACTTCTTTAACTCCATCTAATCTTTCTAAAAGACGACCTATAGTGAGATCATCTGGCCCAATTCCATTTAATGGCGAAAGAGCTCCATGAAGCACATGATAAAGACCCTTATAATTATTTGTATTCTCTATTGCAGTAACATCACGGGGATCTTCCACAACACAAATTACAGTTTTATCTCTCGACGAATCATCACATATATCGCAAATCTCTCTGTCGGTCAAATTACAACAAAATTTGCATTTTTGCACAGTTTTCTTGACTTCCATTATGGAATTTGCAAAATCTAAAGCACGATTTTTATCCATATTCATAACGGCAAATGCCATTCGCTGTGCACTTTTATTGCCTACTCCAGGGAAAGACTGAAAATGTTCAATTAACTTTGTAAGTGCAGTTATGTCTCGAGCCAATTAAAACAATCCTCCGAGTCCTGGCATATTTATGCCGTCAGTAAGTCCGCCCATTCCCTTTTCCATCGCGTCTGTAGCCTTTCTCATAGCTTCATTTATAGATGCCATAATGAGATCTTGCAACATCTCCACATCTTCTGGGTCAACAACTTCGGGATTTATTTTTATCGATTTGAGTTCATGTGCTCCCGTTACTTCAACTTCTATAGCTCCGCCACCAGCAGAAGCACGAAAAATGCTTTCCTCAATCTCTTGTTGTTTTTTGTTCATATCCTCCTGCATAGTTTGCAGTTTTTTCATCATTTCTCCCCTTGAGGGGCCTTTAGGTATATTAGCTTTCATATTTCCTCCATTTTACAGTTCAAAACCTGCTTTATTTATTGTATCAATTAAATCGTCTACGCTCTTTTCTGTCTCGACGACCTCTTCCTTTTTTTTCTCATTATTTTCATCTTTGTCAGATATACAGAGTTCAAATCCCTTGCCATAAATTTCTGAGATAGCTTCTTTTATAATTGACAAGTGCTTTTTTTCTTTGGACATATGACAAAATAAAGGACTGGCACCTTTTATAGAAATTTTATTATCCTCGTTGTCAATTTCAGCACAGTCTAAAGTTCCAGATAAAATACGGTCTTTTTTATAAATACAAACAATGAATTTCTTTATTTTTTCTTGCTCATTTGAATTTTCTTCTTTGTTTTCAACAGTTGGAATTTCTTCGATTTTTATTTTCGGTTTCTCTACAACTTCTTTATTTTCTTTAATTTGATTTTCCTTTTGTTCTTTTACATCATCTTTTTTCAGATTTTCAGTTTCTTTTTTTTCTGGAATTTCTATTTTACAATCACTATTTGTTTTTACAGTCGAATCATTAAAAAGCTCACATAATTTTATAACGGCAATTTCCATTTCAACTAATCTATTAGCGCCATTTTTTAAATTTATTCTGCTTTGCTCAATAATATCAAGTGATTCAATTATATTACTTAAGGTAATTTTTTGAGCACAAGAATTATAAAAATCCATTTCTGATTTTTCAAGATTTAATAATTCTCCACCATTTGAAACTGCTTTAGAAAGCATAATATTCCTGAAAGCCATTATGAGCGAATCGCAAAATCTCTCCATATCTGAAAGATCTTTATATAATTGTTCCACATTTTTAAGTGCTGTTGAAGTATCTGACTTAATAACAGCTGAGACCACTTCATATAATTTTGTTTTGTCGGCAAGCCCAATAACTTCGTGAACTGTGTCCAAAGTTACTTTGTTATCCTTTGAAATACACTGATCTAAAATAGAAAGAGCGTCTCTCATTGCACCATCTGCAAGTGAAGCAATTAAATTTGCCGCTTCATCCGTAATAGAAGCTCCTTCATTTTGAACGACAAAATGTATTCTTTTCGCAATATCAGAAATTGAGATTCTCTTGAAATCGAATCGTTGACACCTTGAAATAATCGTATTGGGTAATTTATGAATTTCTGTCGTAGCTAAAATAAATTTCACATGTTCCGGTGGTTCTTCTAAAGTTTTAAGCAGAGCATTAAAGGCTCCACCAGATAACATATGAACTTCGTCTATAATATAAACTCGATATTTGGCATATACAGGAGTAAAGTTTGCCTCATCTCTAAGTTGTCTTATGTTATCTACGCCATTATTGGAAGCTGCGTCAATTTCAAGTATGTCAGTTACTGCACCATCATCAATAGCCTTACAAACCTCACATTCATTACAGGGATCGCCATTTTGGGGATTCAGACAATTAACTGCTTTTGCCAGTATTTTTGCACAAGATGTTTTACCGGTCCCCCTTGAACCGGTAAAAAGATAAGCATGAAAATGTCTGTTTTCATTTATTTGATTTTTAAGCGTCTGCGTTATCGGTTCTTGCCCCACAACATCTGAAAAAGTTTGAGGTCGATATTTTCGATATAAAGCTAAATACATATAATCCCCTTATATAAAAAACAAAGGTGCTTTCACTTTATCATACAGCACCCCGATGATCCGTGGCACCCGTTGCGGTCCGCTTAATGCTGCTCGGTTCCCCGCCTGACATGATTCACGGTGCACCGTCGCACGGGACCGAAGTGCTATATGATGAAATAAAAGCATCCTCCGCTCTCGGCTTATTATATCTCAAAAAGTGTTCAAAGGCAAGCATTAAGAACGGTCTTGCAAGTTTACCTTTCGCTAAACATTACATACCTTTTACAATAAATTAAACTTTCTAAACACATTTATAACATTGTATTTTAGTGTGATTTTGTGATATAATTCTAAAGCGTATAAATTATAGTATATTTTGACTTTAAACGAAGGAGCAAGTACATATAATGGGATTTTTGAAAAAGTTGATGGGCGATTCTTCAACAAAGGAAATCAAAAAGACTCTTCCAATTCAAAAAAAAGTTTTAGCTTTGGAAGAAGAATATAGAAAGAAGAGCGACAGTGAGCTTCGTGAGATGACGGATAAGCTGAAAAAGAGATACGAAGCTGGAGAAACCTTAGATGATTTATTGCCAGAAGCTTTCGCCACTTGTATTGAAGCCTCGGAAAGAGTTTTGGGTATGAGGCATTATCCCGTTCAGATTATCGGTGGTATTGTTTTACATAAAGGCGGCATCGCTGAAATGAAAACGGGTGAAGGAAAAACACTTGTTGCCACTCTTCCCGCTTATTTAAATGCTTTAACAGGCAAAGGCGTTCATATAGTTACTGTCAATGACTACCTTGCCAAGAGAGACTCTGAGTGGATGGGTAAGGTTTACAGATTTTTGGGCTTAGATGTCGGTTTAATTGTCAACGGTTTAGACAATGGAATGCGCAGAAAAGCTTACTCTGCAGATATAACCTATGGTACTAATAACGAATTTGGATTTGATTACCTTAGAGATAATATGGTTTTATACAAGAAAGATAAGGTACAGAGAGGACATTTTTATTGTATCGTCGATGAAGTTGACTCTATTTTGATTGACGAAGCAAGAACACCTCTTATCATTTCCGGTATGGGTACTGAATCAACCGACTTATACAAACAAGCAAATCGTTTTGTATCTGAACTTGTAATGACAAAAGTTACAGAATTGGATGAAAAAGAAGAGTATGAAACTGTTGCTGACGGAGATTATGTTGTTGACGAAAAAGCAAAGACCGCTGTTCTCACTCAATCTGGTGTCAAAAAAGCAGAAGCATATTTTAACCTCGATAACCTTATGGACGGCGATAACACTACTCTTTTACACCATATAAATCAAGCAATAAAAGCTCACGGAGTTATGCACAACGACATCGATTATGTTGTGAAAGACGGTGAAATTTTAATCGTCGATGAATTTACCGGCAGAATTATGCTCGGAAGAAGATACAACGAGGGCTTACATCAGGCAATTGAGGCAAAAGAGGGCGTTGAAGTTAAAAGAGAAAGCAAAACTCTTGCAACAATTACTTTCCAAAATTATTTCCGTCTATACGACAAAATTGCAGGTATGACAGGAACTGCTATGACAGAGGCAGAAGAATTTAGCGAAATTTATAATCTCTATCCTGTAGAAATTCCCACAAATAAGCCGATGATAAGAAAAGATCATTCGGACATTGTATATAAAACTGAAGAAGCAAAATTCAATGCTGTTGTTCGTCAAATTCAAGAATGTAAAGCAAAAGGACAACCAGTGTTGGTTGGAACTGTATCTGTTGAAAAGTCCGAGAGATTGAGTGCTTTACTCAATAAAAAAGGCATAAAACATGCAGTTTTAAATGCTAAAAATCACGAAAATGAAGCTCAAATTGTTGCTCAAGCTGGTCAATTCGGCGCTGTTACTATTGCAACTAATATGGCTGGTCGTGGAACAGACATTATGCTTGGTGGTAACCCTGAATTTATGGCAAAAGCTAAACTCAAGACCTTGCATTATGATAACTTTGTTATAAATGAAGCTATGGGCTTTGCAGAAACAGACAATGAAGATGTTTTGAAAGCTCGTGCAGATTTTGAGAAGTGGTTGAACATATATAGAGAAGAAGTTAAACCAGAATCTGTAAAAGTAATTGAAGCTGGTGGACTTTTCATTATCGGCACTGAGCGCCATGAATCACGAAGAATTGACAATCAGTTGCGTGGTCGTTCTGGTAGACAGGGAGATCCTGGAGAAAGCTGTTTCTATCTTTCTACTGAAGATGATTTGCTCCGACTTTTCGGCGGCGATAAAATGAAAAGATTTATGAGCACTATGAACATTGATGAAGATATGCCAATTCAAGTTAAAATGCTCACAAAACTCATAGAATCTTCTCAAAAGAAAGTAGAAGCTCAAAACTACTATATAAGAAAACACGTTCTCGAGTACGATGATGTTATGAACAGACAAAGAGAATTGATATATGATCAAAGAAATCAAGTTCTCAATGACGCCGATTTAAGAGCTACAATTCTCAAGATGATTGACGAAACTTTGAGAGAAGATGTAAATCTTTTCTGTCCAGAACTTGCTGAAGAATCTACTTGGAATAAAATTGGATTGCGTGATAAATGGTTAAATGTTTTGACTTCTGAAGAAGATTTTGAAGCAGGACTTAAAAATCCTGATTTAGTTAAACTTTTAACAGAGCGTGCGCATAAAATTTATGAAGAAAAAGAAGCCGATTTCACCGCTGAAATTATGCGTGAACTTGAAAGAATGGTTCTTTTACGCAATGTAGATACTTATTGGATGGATCACATTGATAATATGGAAGAGCTCAAAAAAGGCATCGGTTTGCGTGCTTATGCTCAAAAAGATCCTGTTGTTATGTTCAAACTCGAATCTTTTGATATGTTTGATGAAATGTCTGCTGCAATTAGAGAAAATACTGTATTCCAAATGCTGACAGTCAAACTTACAAACAAAGATCAGGTTATTAGAAACCAAGTTGCAAAAAATACAAAGACAAATGAAGAGCGAGAAGAAAAGAACAAACCTGTAAAGCGTATAACAAAAATTGGGCCAAATGACCCTTGCCCCTGTGGTAGTGGCAAAAAATATAAAAAGTGTTGTATGCTGAAAGAAAACAACTAAAAAAAAGCCTTGAAGAAATTTCTTCAAGGCTCTTTATTTATATTAAGATAAAAAATCATTAAATTCTGCCGTATGTTCGATAAATTTTTTGCCTTTCTGCAAGGCCTCTTCCTTTGAACTTTCAGGCGGAATCATAGCAGGAGCTGTATCACTGATTAGAGAATAAACTTTAATTAGCGTATCTGCTGTTCTATTTTCAATCTCTGAGAATTCAAATACGAGCCCTGTCCCTTTAGCGGTTTTAAGACTTATTAAATTTTCTGCATTTGCACTATGATTTTTAACTACATTTAAGATCATAGGGTTGTTTAATTCATCTGATATAGAAACTGTTTTATAGTGTTTTGTTTTTCTCACAAATTCAGCATCTTCCATATCATCGCCCGATAAAACATTCAAGTCATCTGGATTTAAATCGTGTATGGAAAAATTTCCAAAATTATTTTCTTCTTCATTCAAATTTTGATTTTCAAACATATCTCTATCCTATTTTATTATCCAACTCAATTTTGTTTTCTCTGTTGGAATTTTAAGTGTTTTGTCTAAAAGTTTTTTATCCACAACATCTTTTGCGACATTTCCAAATTTTTCAGCGCCAGCAGCCATAGCTGCAAATACGCCCGAGGCAACAGCAAAGCCAGCAACTACACTTGCAATTATTATAGGTTCTTTATTTTTCATAAAATTCCTCCTAACAAAGGTTATTATACTACAAAAATAGATTTTATTCATAGCAAGTTGGGGTGTAGGGGTGCCCGTTGGGCACCCCTACGTAAATTTTCGCTTATTTTATAGCTTTGTGTGGTGTTATTAGCCGTTTGCATACTATGTAAATTTCCGCTTATTTTATAGCTTTGTGTAGTGTTATTAGCCGTTTGCACAC
>JAUNLX010000018.1 GCA_030532035.1 Clostridia bacterium
TGTGTTCGGATATTAAGATTTGTTCATCTGTCTTTTCCTCATTTGTAATATAGCCAATCGCCAAATTTAGTGTTGATTTTATAGGGTGGACTTTCGTTATCGCCATCTATTCCTCATCTCCATTCTCAGTGGTTCTACCTAAAAGTAATGAGTGTATTTGCCATTGCTCCCTGGATATATGAGCAACTTGTTTTTTAATTTCGTCTATATCGTCTTTATAAATTATGCCTGTCGAGTTTACACGCTTCGCAATCTGATTAAGGTTAGCGTTATATCTTCCGATGAGTGACTGCAACTCTCTAAAAGGTTCTAAATCTACTTGATAAATCTCTTTTTCAAGAACACATTTCCTTAGAAAATGACTCATCGTTTTGCATTTTGCAAGCTTCATCTTCGTTTTAAAAAATTTTTTTTCTTCTTCGTTCAAGCATATTTTTAGCTGAATATTTCTTGTCCTATTTGCCATAATTTATTTCTCCTTTCAATGAATTTCGGGGTCTTAGGGTTCACCCTAACAAGTTAAAAATTGATAAAAAAAGAAGCAGTACCGTATGGGCTGCTTCATCAATTTTTCCGTAAGTGTGTACACACTTACTGTGCTTGCTACAAAAGAATGATTTGTAAATCAAGCGTTAAGCGAATATTAAAATTATTATCCATATTATAGCACATAGAATGGGGAATGTCAGTCTACCATAAACCACATTGTGATTCGCATTCGATTGTTTTACATTTTTCTCAGCGTATGAGGTAAAAATATAAAAAGAGTTATTTATACAAATAGATTCTACTAAAAAATTTACACCTTTTACGATTCAACTTGGGAATAACCAACTTGGATAACTGAAAGGAGAATTTTATGAAATACGGATATGTAAGAGTGTCTACAAAAGATCAAAATGTAGATCGACAATTAAAAGCGTTAGAAAATTGTGGTGAAAATATTGAAAGGATATATACGGACAAATCTTCCGGAAAGGATTTTGACAGACAAGATTATAAAAAAATGGTGAAAGATTTAAAGAGCGGAGACGAGCTTTATATAAAATCCATTGACAGATTAGGAAGAAACTATGAACAAATTATTGAGCAATGGCATTATCTCACGAAAATAAAGGGTGTAGATATTATAGTTTTGGATTTTCCCTTATTAGACACTAGAGACAAAAACGAGTCTCTAACAGGGAAATTTATTGCAGATTTAGTATTACAAATTCTTTCTTATGTTGCCCAGGTGGAAAGAGAAAACACAAGGCAGAGACAACTGGAAGGGATTAAAGTTGCAAAAGAAAAAGGAGTAGAATTTGGTAGACCTAAAATAAAAAAACCAAAAGAGTTTGAAGATATTTTTTTACAATACAATTTAGGTTTAATAACTCTTAGACAAGGAGCAGAAAAACTGAACGTAAGCCATGTAACTTTATATAACTGGATAAAGGAAAAAATATAAAGGATTAGACAAAAGTAGAAGATAAACAAATTGGTTATTCTCAATAGTGAAAAAAATTAAGAAATTGTGTTAAAAAAGGTAGACTTTTTTTAACTTTTAAAGCTTTTTAAATTAGCAGATTTTTATTAAATACTCACTGCTGAAGCAAGTTATTTCCGACCATTAGAAAGATTAGTTACATATAACTCATAATACTCGATTCTTTAAAAAATGTCTGATTATTTTAACAGAAAAAACTGGAACTAAGACAGTGTCTTGCAGAGGAGTAGATTCGTTACATATGAGTATTTTGATTTGTAAAATTACTCGAGATAAGAATTAAAAGAGAAATTATTTTGAACACAAGATAGCGGTATTTTTACAAAAATCAAAATTAAGTAGCAAAAATAAAAACACAGGAGGATCTTATGAAAACAAAGATTAAAAAATTTTTTGGTCTACTTATGACCTTGGCAATTTTATTGTCAAGTGTAGGAACAAATCACGTATTTGCAGCAGGTAATGGAAGTATTACAGTAAATGGTACTACAGCAGATAAGTCTTATGGTATCTACAAGGTATTTGATTTGACTTATCAAGGTGAAGGAGACAACAAAAATGTGTCTTATACCATCGCATCTGAGTGGGAGGAATTTTTCGCAACTGGTAAAGGAAAAGACTACATAGTTGCTGAAAATAATGCTGAAGGTACTCTAAACCCAATTGTAGTAAATGGTGAAGTAAAGTACATCAACATTACCGAAAGCAATGTAGCTGAGTTTGCCAAAGCTGCCATGGGAGAAATGCATAACAAGACTAAAGCTGGGGTTCAAAAAGCAACAGGAACTAGCGTAACATTTAACAATTTAGATCTTGGATATTACTTAGTTCATCCAGAAGGAGCAACTGAAACTGCTGAAAATCAAACCTCAATTGTTTCATTAACATCTACAACTCCAAATGGAGAAGTGGTTGTAAAAGGTAAGTATCCTACGATTGAAAAAACTTCTGATAAAAAATCAGCTGATTATGGTGAAACAATAACATTTACAATCAAAGGAAAAGTTCCTGACGCCACTGGTTATAGCGTATATGAATATGTTTTAAGAGATACACTGCCAACAGGACTAACATATACTCCAAATAAAATGACAATAAAAATCGGAAATGCTGATGTAAAAGATAAAGTAACAACCCTTATAGATGGTCAAAATATAACTGTAAAATTTAATATTTTAGATCTTATGGCTGATCCAGGTGTTAAAGCTGGAGAAGAAATTGTAGTTACTTATGAAACAACAGTAAATAAAGATGCTGTTCTTGGTAATGGTGGGCAAGAAAACAAGGCTCTTGTAGAATTTTCTAATGACCCTAAAAATACAGAAAGTAAAGACAAAACACCGGAA
>JAUNLX010000015.1 GCA_030532035.1 Clostridia bacterium
ACGTGTTCTCCAGCTTTTTGAATATCATTTGCTGTCCACGTTTTTGGAAACCATGTCTGTCCGGTGCCATTACGCTTTTTAGGTTCTTTATGTCCTTCAAAATTGCCAACTCTAACACCATATAGAACTAGCCGATTAACTTCGACTAGCTTTTTTTGTTTGTTCAACTATCTATAGTATCCATTCTCCCTATAAATATCCATACTGTCTACACACCCCTACGCTTTTTCTTATTGATATGTTCCCACAAAGCGAATTTGACTTTAACCAATGGCTTTTAGAATTTAATAAAAAATCCTAAAAGCCCTTGATTTCAACACTTTTATAGCCTGTTATCTCATTTCCTCGACATCAATACTACCGTCTCAACGTGCCCCGTCCTCGGGAACATATCCACGCCTTCAATATAATCTAATTTATATCCATTCTGATTCAGCTCTTTTAAGTCTCTTGCAAGTGTTGCTACATTGCAAGATATATAAGCTATTTTGGGTGGATCAAGTTTCAAAATTGCCTCTATGGTCGATTTATCTAAACCTTGTCTTGGCGGATCGACAATTAAAGCATTTGCTTTAATCTTTCTTTCCAGTAATTTTTTTACTCCATGAGAAGCATCTGCATTTATAAATTCCACATTCTCTATATCATTTAGTTTCATATTCTCTTTTGCGTCAAAAATAGCATCTTTTACAATCTCAACACCGAAAACTTTTCTTACCTTTTTTGCGGCAAAAAGTGAAATGCTACCCGTTCCACAATATAAATCAATTACAACATCGTCTTTACTGAGATTCAAATTTTCAATAGCCTTATTATATAAATTTGCAGTTTGAAAAGAATTTATTTGAAAGAAAGATTTTGAAGATATTCTAAATTTTAAATTTCCTATTTTTTCTATTATATAATCTCTTCCAAAAATTAATTTTTCTTTTTCTCCCAATATTACATTGTCTTTTCTGTCATTAAAGTTCAATAAAATGCTTTTTATTTCAGGAAATTTAGAAACCAAACTGTCTATTAAATAATCTATATTAACATTTCGTCTAATCACGAAAACAACCATAGCTTCGTTGTTAAAATATGCATGTCTAATTATTATATGTCTCAGTTCTTTTGCTGTTTCCGTTTTTATCTTTTCAGATATACTTTCAAATATTTTATTGGAAAGCTCTGTTTGCATTAGGCAATCAGAAAACTCAATGATTTCATTTGTCTTTTTTCTATAAAAGCCAGCATATATACGATTACTGAAATGAACAGGTATTTGAACTTTATTTCTATATCTTTGAATTTGGGGAGACGGCAAAATTTTTATTTCATCAATGTCTATTTCTGCAATTTTTCTCATTGCATTTTTTATTTTTTCTCGCTTTATATAGAGTTCTTCTTCATAATCTAAATGCATTAAATCGCAACCACCACAAATGCCAAAGACCTCACAATTTGGGGTTCTTCTCTCCTTGCTCTGCTCTATTATCTTCTCAATCTTTGCATAACCGTAATTTTTTAAGATCTTTATTGCCTTTAATATGGCAATTTCGTTTTTAAGAAGTCCTTTTACGAAAAAAACCATATTTTCAAAGCGAACAACCCCAAAACCATTTGAATCATATCCAATACATTCAGCTTCAAAAATATCGTTTTTTTTCATCTTTTTCTCCGTTTCAAATACATCTATTATTTATTATACATAAAAAAATATAAAAAAAAAGACAAGCGATTGCTTGTCTTGGCAGGGATGGCCGGATTCGAACCGGCGCATAGCGGAGTCAAAGTCCGGTGCCTTACCGCTTGGCTACATCCCATCATATGGGGTGGAAGATGGGATTCGAACCCACGGTCTCCAGAGCCACAATCTGGCGCTTTAACCAGCTAAGCTACATCCACCATATTTGGCACGCTTGAAGAGATTCGAACTCCCGACCCACTGCTTAGAAGGCAGTTGCTCTATCCAGCTGAGCTACAAGCGCATATAAAAGAATGGAGCGGGTGATGGGGATCGAACCCACACAACCAGCTTGGAAGGCTGGGATTCTACCATTGAACTACACCCGCATATCATTTAGCACGAAAAACATTTTATCACGACAAAGAAAACAAGTCAAGCCTAAAATGTTGTAACCGCTCAATATATTTATAAAAAAATTATTTTCCAATCACCCTGCCAGAGGGTAATTATTTAGTTTAGTTAAACATTCAAATAAGTAGAGCGAAGAAAAATCTTCGCTCTCAATTTATTTTGCTTTTATAACAAATTTATCATCTTTCACTATGACATCCACAGCTTCCAGTTGATCTTGTCTGCGTGAAATCATAATATTCGCAATTTCATTTTCTATTTCTCGTCTGATAACATTTTTAAGGTCTCTCGCCCCTTTTACATCACCATTCATAGATTTTACAACTAAATCAGGCACATCTTCTGAATATTCAAATTTAATTCCCTTAAATTTGAGCGCCGATTTAAGCTCATCTAACATCAAAATAGCAATATCTCGATAATCTTTTTCCTCAAGTCTTCTAAATAGAATGATTTCATCTATTCTACCTAAAAATTCAGGTCTCAAGAAATCAGACAATCCTTTAAGAGCCTTTTGTTTGTCAATATCTTCAACGGTTCTTCCAAATCCCAAAGCACCCTCTTTTGAAGTGCTTCCCGCATTTGAAGTCATAATTATTACAGTGTTCGAAAAATCTACCGTTCTTCCCTGTGCATCTGTTATTCTGCCTTCGTCTAAAATTTGCAGTAAAATATTCATAACATCAGGGTGAGCTTTTTCTATTTCATCAAACAATACAATAGAATAAGGCTTTCTTCTTACCTTTTCTGTGAGTTGCCCCGCCTCATCATAACCGACATATCCGGGAGGCGAACCAATTATTCTAGACACGCTATGTTTTTCCATAAATTCAGACATATCAAGTCTTATAAGTGTTTCGGGAGTATCAAAAAGAAGGTATGAAAGTTGTTTTACCAATTCGGTTTTTCCTACACCTGTTGGCCCTACGAAAATAAATGAAGCTGGAGTTTTACGATTTGAAATTTGAACTCGGCTTCTCTTTACGGCTGCGGCAAGAGCTTTAATGGCCTCGTCCTGTCCCTTTATTTTGAGTTTTAATTCGTCTTCTAAATTGGCAAGCTTTGAAAGTTCACTTTCGATTATTCTTGCCATCGGTATTCCAGTCCAGTTTTCAATTACATGAGCCACATCTTCTTTTGTGACTTTTATATCTTTTGTAGCCTCTGTCAAAGTTTTTATTTCTTCTTCGAGAGAGATATTTTCAGATTTCAGCTTAGCGATTTTTTCATAATCAGCTTCTTCTTTTTCCTCTTTTTTCGACAACTCATCTATTGTTATAAGATTATTTCTCTTTTTCTCTTTTATATTATCGAGTCTTGAAATTTCAGGGTTTCGAAGATTTGCAACTGTACAAGATTCGTCTAATAAGTCAATCGCCTTATCCGGCAAAAATCTATCAGAAATATATTTTTCAGAAAGTTCAACCAAGTCATATATTAAAGAAGAGTCAATTTTTACACAGTGATAAGTTTCGTAATATTTCTTTATTCCCTCTAAGACTTCATATGTTTCTTGAATAGAGGACTCTTCGACTTTGACACTCTGGAACCGCCTTTCAAGAGCAGCGTCTTTTTCAATATATTGCCTATATTCATTGAAAGTTGTGGCTCCAATAACTTGAATTTCACCTCTCGAAAGTGCGGGTTTTAAAATATTAGCAGCATTCATAGCACCCTCTGCTTCGCCCGTACCAACAAGATTATGAACTTCATCAATAAATAAAATTATATTTCCAGCTTCTTTGATTTCTTCAATCAAGCTCTTTATTCTGCTCTCAAATTGACCTCTAAACTGAGTTCCAGCAACTAAACTCATCAAATCTAAAAGCTGAATTTCCTTATTTTTAAGTTTTGACGGAACACTTCCAGCTGCAATTCGCAGTGCTAATCCCTCTGCTATTGCAGTTTTTCCAACACCAGGCTCACCAATCAAAACAGGATTATTTTTTGTTCTACGGCAAAGAATTTGAATTGTTCTATTAATTTCTCGATCTCTTCCGATAATTGTATCAATTTGACCGTCTCTGGCTTTTTGTGTTAAATCAGTACAATAATTTTGTATGCTCTTTCTTTTTGTTCTTGTTTTTCTCGAATCTTTAGAGTCTGTTTTTTCGTCTGTTTTTTCTTTATCCCCTTTATTTCCTATTGAGTTAAAGAGCTCTTTCAAATTGGGCATCATGGGAACTCCGCCCTCTTCAAAATTTTCGTCTTCTCCAAATCCTAAGATTGAATTAAATTGTTCACTTACAGTATCTAAGTCATCTGGTTCAACGCCCATTGCGTCCATCATCTGTTTTACGGGGCCTAAATTCAAATCGCAGGCACATTTGATACAATATCCCAAAGTTTTTGAAGGGTCTCCGTCAGGACTTGATACAAAGACCACAGCGGGATTCTTTTTGCACCTTACGCAAGTCATATTATTCATTAATTTCTCCTAATTTCATATCGTTTAATTTAGTTTTTGTCTGCTTTATTGCGTCTGGTATATAGGCAATTAAAGCAATTATAGTGAGTACAGCAGACAAAATCACAAAGCCTATAACCAAGTTATCACTCATCTCATAATATGCGGCAAAGGCTCCAAAATTTTTCCCAAAAGCTAAAATTAAAATCATAACGGTATAAAATACCGCTGTTGCAGTCTTGCCGTAAAATTCAGCACTTTTTGGAGTAGCACCAAGCATCATAAGTGTTACCGCTCCAATAACCATTATTATTTCTTTTACAAAGAAAATGATAAATACATAACTAAAAGAATGAATTAATTTATCATTTGAAGAATTAAATTTAATAAACAGCATTATTACTATCGAAACTTGATTTAGTTTATCTGCAAGTGGATCAAGCAATTTCCCTAAATTGGATATTTGATTAAAATGTCTTGCAATTAAACCATCGAGAGCATCTGTAAATCCAGATACTAAAATCACAATAAAAGCACCTAAAATATCGCCTTTATAGAAAAGATAAATAAAAACAGGTATTAAAAGAATTCTAACTACGGACAATAAGTTTGGAATTGTCCACATTCCGTCTTTCAAATACGATATTTGTTTTTTGATATTTTTAATCCACATTTACTGTTTCCTCAAATAATTTATTGTGCCGAGATTTGATTTTAACACAACGATTTAAACTCGGCAAATCTCAGCGTTTTATTTTATAAATCTTACCGTATGAATATATGTATGTATTGTAATTATTGCCCACAACTTCAGTAGCTGACACTTCAAGTTGTGTTGATTTGGGCTTTCCCACACTCGAATATGTAAATAACGAATCCTTAGTCAAAACATAAATTTTCGATGAGGTTGAATAAATTGACTCAACATTTTGATCGGCAGATTTTTCGGAAATTATCTTTCCTTTACCATTAAATGAAACAAGATTATTTTTATTGCTGTTTTCTCCAGCAGAAAGAAGAATATTTCCTCCTCTGGAAGGATTAAAAGAAAAACCCCTTAAGAAAAGCTCGCCGTATTTATATTCATTTGAAATTTTTTTGTTGTTTTTAATTCCGATTAACTTGTTGTCAGTAACAACAATCAAATTATCTGGTGAAGTATATTTGACAGCTAAAATAGAAGAGCCTGGAAATTCAAATTCTGCTATCGGTTTAGTCTTTGAAAAATCAAAAATCAAAACTTTTCCTATACTTTTATAATTTTTTGTTTCATATAGTGCGACAGCCACAGTATCATTGCCAGAAAGACTTGTCCCAACGATAACTGAAGAATAAGTCATCCATTCAAAAGCTTTTTTAGTAAAACTTTTTTTATAAACAGACAGCTTCATCAACGAGTCTTTAGAGGAAGTTGCAAGAGCAACATTAGAATTTCCGTCGATATCTGCCGTTATAATTTTATCCTCAATTTTTCCACTGAAAATCTGATTTTTAGAATTTTGAGCATAGAAAGAACTTCCATTTAAATCATAAACTAAAGCTTTATTTTTGTTGACAACTGCAAGAGGATTGGAAAAACTGTGTTTTATTTTCTGAATTTCATTTCCCGAGGGGCTCAAAACAATGCTCTCGTCATTTGTCAAAAGAAATAAATCATTGCCGAGCATATCCATTTTTTGAAGAGAGTCATATCCACCTGTTGAATAGGGAAATTTATTTTCTACAGATGAGGTTCTAACAGCGGCAATTATTATGAGAGAAAGTGTCAGCAGAGACAAAACGGCAATCAAAATAATATGATTTTTTTTATTTTTTGCTGGATTGTTTTCTTTTTGTCTGATGTTTTTCTTTTCGTTAATTTGATTCATTTTCTTCTCCGTAAAATACACGATTTAGATATAAACCTTGAGGCGGAACAGTTTTACCCGCTAAAATTCTATTTTTAGATTCAATTATTGAGGGTATACTACCCTTTTTTATTTGTCCTGCATTTATATATAGCAAGGTTCCAACCATAATCCTAACCATATTATATAAAAAAGCACGAGCTTTAAATCTAAAAATTACTAAATTTCCCTGTCTTTCAACACTCGCGTCTAAAACTTCTCTGGTCGTTTCTGTGATTTTACTTCCACTTGCACAAAATGATTTAAAATCATGTACGCCTATAAAATCTTTTGCCTGCTCATTGAGTAATTTATCATCAAGTCGGTATCTCCAAAAATAAGCATAATCCCTTAAAAATGGATCTCTTATTTTTCCGTCATAAACTTTATAAATATATTCTTTGGCAAAAGTCGAATATCTCGCATGAAAATCTTCCGCCACTTCACAAGCTGAAAGTGCAGAAATATCTTTAGGCAAAACAGAATTCAAAGCCCTGATTATACTTTCACAATCTATATCATTTTCAATTTTAAAATTTGCAACATATCTATTAGCATGAACTCTTGCGTCCGTTCGAGAACAACCATTTATATTGATTTTTTTCTTAAAAATCTTTTTCAATGCTTTAGTCATAACTTCTTGAATAGACATTGCATTGTCTTGATATTGCCAGCCATGATAATCTTTTCCGTCATAGGCTATCGTAAGCATAATATTTCTCATAAAGAAAGACTCCCTGAAGAAAGAAATTTATTACTTACAAAAACTAAAATTGCAGTAAATACAAATCCCACAAAAACAAATAAATCTTTTTTAGAAAAATGAGTTATCTTATATCTTGTTCTTCCCTCAGCACCCTTATAACACCTGCATTCCATTGCAAATGCAAGGTCAGTTGCTCTTTTAAAAGACGTGAAAAATAATGGAATTAAAACGGGAATTAAAGCCTTTATCCTTTTTGTCAAAGAACCAGTATCAAATGAAGCTCCTCGTGATTTTTGAGCGTCAGTAATTTTGATGAATTCATCGGTCAAAATGGGAATAAATCTAAGTGCAATAGTCATCATCATCGCAAAAGTATGTACTCCCTTATATGTATATTTTGTAGAAAAAAGTCGCTCTATAGCATAGGTAATCATTGTGGGCGTAGTTGTATAAGTCAACATAACGCTCGCTAAAACAATGAGAATAATTCTAATTGAATAAAACAGAGCAGTAAAAAGTCCTTGGTCAGTTATCTTTATAAAATGCCACGAAAAAAGAACCTTACCTGTATTGGTAAAGAATAAATTTATTATAGCTGTAATAGCAACAATCATAATCACAGGCTTGAAAGCTCTATAAATATATTTAATCGAAATTTTTGAAAGCAAAATGTATATTAAAAGAGCAGCAAAACAAATGCCAAGCGAATAAAAATTTTTACAGAAAAATAGCAATGTTATAAATAGAATTGACGACAAAAATTTAGTCCTCGAATCTAAATTATGTATTACAGAATCTCCGGGCAAATACTGTCCGATTGTCATATCTCTAAGCATTTGCACCTCTTTTTATAAAATCTAAAATTATATCTTTCGCTCGCTGTACAGTATAGACTTTTGTATTTATATCAATACCTTTTTGAGATAATTTCAAAAAAAGTTCTGTGATGTCGGGAATATCTAATCCATATTTTTTCAGTAAATTGACATCTTCAAATATTTTTTCAGGTACATCGTCTAAAACTTTTTCGCCCTTATTCAACACTAAGATTTTATCGCAAATTTTCGCCATTTGAGTCATATCGTGAGATACAACAATAACAGTATTCTCTCCATTTGAAACATACTCTTTTAAAATATTTGATAACTCTTCAACACTTTCAGGGTCCAAAGAAGAAAAGGGTTCATCTAAGACAAAAACTTTAGGTTTCATCGCAATGATTCCAGCTATCGAAACTCGTCTTTTTTGTCCTCCAGACAGTTCAAAGGGAGATTTAAGCCAAAGTTTTTCGTCCACATTCAAAAGCTTCGCAGACTCTTTGGCAAGTTGTTGTGCCTCTTCTTTATTTTTTCCCATATTCATTGGGCCAAAAGCTATATCTTCTAAAACAGTTTCAGCAAATAATTGATATTCAGGATATTGAAAACAAAGTCCTACATTAAACCTAACTCGGTTTAAGGCTTTTTTGTTTTCCCAAATATTTTCTTCACAAACAAAAATCTTTCCACTGTCGGACTTTAGCAAACCATTCAAATGTTTTACAAGAGTACTTTTTCCACTCCCAGTTTTGCCAATTATCCCTACAATTTGCCCTTTATCAACTTCAAAAGATATATTATTTAATGCTGTCACTTCATTTAAAGTACCGGCATTGTATTTATATGTTAAATTTTCAACACGAACTACTGACATATCAACCAATCTTTTTCAAATAAAGATAAAATGCGTCGACAAATTCATCTATATTTGTTATATCCGTTCCCAAATCAATTCCCTCTGATTTCAGCTGCCATACAAGCTTTGAAACTTCAGGTAAACTGAGTCCCAACATTTTCAGTTTTTCAGGATTGGAAAAAATTTTTTTAGGATTATCATCGACTGCTATTTTTCCCTCATTTAATACAATAACACGATCAAAAAGAGCAACATCTCTCATATGATGTGTTATAAATATAATTCCTATTTTTAGCTCTTCATTCAATTTCTTTGCCAATTCTAAAATTTGTTGTCGCCCAATTGGGTCCAACATCGCAGTAGATTCATCAAAGAAAATATAATCTGGTTTCATGGCAATCACACCTGCAATTGCCACTCTTTGCTTTTGACCACCAGATAATTTATGAGGCTCATAATTTTTATATTCTGTCATATCGACCGAATCTAAAGCAAAATTTACTCTTTTTACTATTTCTTCTCTCGGCAGACCTAAATTTTCAGGTCCAAATGCGACATCTTCGTCTACGGCTGTTGCAACAATTTGATTGTCGGGATTTTGAAAGATCAGGCCGACTTTTTTTCTTATTTCAAATTTATTGTCTATGTCTGATGTATCTAAACCGTCCACAGTAATTTTTCCACTATCTGGTATTAAAATAGCATTGCTTAATTTCGCAAAAGTAGATTTGCCCGACCCATTTCGTCCTATAAGACAGACAAATTCGCCTTTTTTTATCTCTATATTCAAGTCAAAAATAGCATTATTCACTTCATTATTTTCAGAAATTTCGTAGTCAAAATTGACATGATTAAAAACTATTTTTTCTTCCATATTTAGCTCAATCTATCTTCTATAACTTCTGCAGTTTCATTTGCTAATTTTTCAATCTGATTATAATCAGAACCCTCTAACATAACTCTAATAAGAGGCTCTGTTCCCGATACTCTGACTAAAATTCTTCCTGTATCGCCGAGTATTGATTCAACCTCAGAAATTTTATTTTGCACCACTTCATCTTTGGCTAAATTTTCTTTTCCCTCTGGAGAAACATTTATATTTACCAAAACTTGAGGATAGGTTTTCATAATACTTGCAAGCTCAGAAAGAGATTTGTCAAAATATGTAATTGCTGAAAGCAAAATAACTCCAGTGAGCTCCCCATCTCCTGTACAAGCTTTATCGAGAAAAATAACATGCCCTGATTGCTCTCCGCCTATAGAATAATTTTCTTTAAGCATTTCTTCAAGAACATATCTATCTCCGACTTTTGTCTTTATACACTTTATATCATTCTCTTCAGCAAATTTGAAAAATCCCATATTACTCATCACTGTTACAACAGCAGAATTTTTATTTAATTTTCCAAGTTCTTTTAGATATAGAGAACAGATTGAAATGATTTTATCTCCGTCAACTTCATTTCCCAAGTCGTCTACAGCTATTATTCTGTCGGCGTCTCCGTCAAAAGCATAACCTAAATCACAATTATTCTCTTTTACAAAGCTCTTTAAGGCGTCAATATGAGTTGAACCAGCTTTATCATTTATATTTATGCCATTTGGTTTATCATTGATTACAAGGACTTCAAATCCAAGAGATTTGAAAATCTTTTCAGCACATACGCTCGACGATCCATTTGCAGTATCAAGTGCAATTTTAAGATTTTTCTTTTTGCCATCAAAACAAGAAACTAAATGTTCTATATATTTATCAAGTTCATCAGTAGCAAAGGAAACTCTACCAATGTCTTCATTTATTTTTAAATTTTCTCTGTCTTTGTCTTCAGAGATTATTTTTTCAATTTCATCTTCTAAAGAATCATCTAATTTATATCCGTCTGATTTGAAAATTTTAATACCATTGAATTCAAAAGAATTATGAGAAGCAGAAATCATAATTCCTGCGTCATATTTATAATAATTGACAAGATAAGATACTGCTGGTGTTGGTACTACGCCTAAAATCAGAACATCTGCTCCCACAGAACAAAGCCCACAAGCAAGTCCACAAGCAAGCATATCACAAGAAATTCTTGTATCCATTCCAATCATAACTTTTACTTTTTTATTTTTACTATCTGTCAGGACTTCCGCAACAGCTCGTCCCATTTTGACAGCAAGTTCAGCCGTAAGTTCTTTATTTGCTATACCTCGAACTCCGTCTGTTCCAAATAATCTTCCCATTTTTCCTCCTATAGATCAAAACCGAGTTGGTTTTGCTTTTGTTTTTCTTCTTTTTCAAATTTATATCCGAGATGTTCATAGGCTGTTTTCGTCGCACATCTGCCTCTCGGTGTTCTATTTAAAAATCCAATTTGCATTAAATAAGGCTCGTAAACATCTTCAATCGTAACTGATTCTTCTCCAATAGCAGCTGCTATTGTTTCCAGCCCAACAGGGCCGCCTGAATAATTTTCAATTATCATACCCAAAATCATTCTGTCGATATTATCAAGCCCCAAAGGGTCGATTTCCATTTTGTCCAGCGCAGTTTTTGCAGAATTTATATCTATAATATTTTCTCCAGAAACTTGAGCAAAATCTCGAACTCGCTTTAAAAATCTATTTGCTATTCTGGGTGTTCCCCTTGACCTTGAAGCAATTTCCAAAGCGCCACCATCGTCAATTTCAGCACCTAAAATTTCTGCACTTCTCTTTACAATTGCAGCTAATTCTTCTTTTGTATATGGATCAAGTCTAAAAATTACTCCAAATCTATCACGCAGAGGAGCTGTGAGTTGACCTGCTCTCGTTGTTGCACCAATTAAAGTAAACTGTGGCAAATCAAGTCTTATTGATCTCGCACTCGGTCCTTTTCCGATTATTATATCTATTGCTCTATCTTCCATTGCAGGATATAAAACCTCTTCAACGCTTCGAGACATTCTATGTATTTCATCGATGAAAATCACATCTCGATCATTTAAATTTGTGAGCAGAGCAGCTAAATTACCAGGTTTTTCAATAGCAGGACCTGAGGTTATTCTAATATTAACACCGAGCTCATTTGCTATTATTCCCGCAAGGGTTGTTTTTCCGAGACCTGGAGGTCCATAAAGCAAAACGTGATCCAAGGTTTCATTTCTTTGGCTCGCCGCTTTAATATATACTTTTAAATTTTCTTTTACCTTTTCCTGGCCGATGTATTCATCTAATTTTTTAGGTCGTAAATTGAGTTCGATTTCTCCATCTTCTCCAGAAATAAATTCAGCGTCAGAGTATCTTTCTTTTTCTTCCATTATCCTATCCTAAATTTTTAAGTGCAATTTTTATGAGTTGTTCAACGCTATCATTGGGATTTGCATTCAAAAGAGCCTTTTTAGCGTCGTTATATGTATATCCAAGACTCGATAAAGCCTGCACTGCTTCATTTATATTGTCATATGCCAAAGTATCTGTTGAGCCAGTCTGTAAAGAATTTTCAAAATCATCTTCAAATTCCTTTGCGACCTTATCTTTCAACTCTAAAATTATGCGTTTTGCCGTCTTCTGTCCAATGCCCTTAGCGGCTGTCAAAATTTTATAATCTCCACTTATGATTGCCGTTGTCAAAGATGAAACGGTAACTCCCGATAAAATTGCAATAGCAGACCTTGCACCGACTCCAGACACTGTAGTCAGCATTTTAAAAAACTCAAGTTCTTTTTTCTCGGAAAATCCAAAAAGGTCCAAACCATCGTCCCTGACATTTAGAAAAGTGTAGAACATGGCTTCCTCTCCTACTGATGGAGAATGCGAAAGCGTTTGGTTGGAAACATTTAATAAATAGGCAATCCCATTATTCTCAATAATTAAGATACCGTCTTCTTTTTCTTTTATAATTCCTGTAATAGAATATATCATTTGATTTTTTCCTCAAAAATAAGAGAACCATAACTGTGTGCGTGGCAGACTGCCATTGCAAGAGCGTCAGCTGTGTCATCTGGTTTCGGAATTTTCTTCAAATTTAATATTATTTTTGTCATTTCCTGAATTTGCTTTTTTTCTGCTCTGCCATAACCTACAACAGCCTGTTTTACTTGAAGCGGAGTATATTCAAAAATTTCCAAATTATTTTGAATTGAGCATAATAGCAAAACTCCTCTTGCCTGACTCACATTTATAGCCGTTTTGGCATTGCTATTGTAAAAAATTTTTTCAATTGACAAAAAATCTGGTTTTGTCCTTTTTATTATCAAATCGAGGTCATCGTAAATTTTTAATAGACGATTGTTAAAGTTCATACCCGCAGGTGTCTCAATAGAGCCATAATCGACAACGGAAAATTTATTTCCTCTATAATCTAAAACACCCCAGCCTACAATTGCATAACCGGGATCAATGCCTAAAATTCTCATTTATTCTCCTCTTTTAACATCAAATATTATATCATAGCGATTTTTTATAGTCAAAACGGTCTCCTATGCAAAACCTCGATAAAATTATCTTGTTTTATTTATTAATTTTTTAAAATTTATCAACTATAATATTGTTATTAATTTTGTTATTAAAATCTCAAAAGCACCAAAAAGATATGAATTTAATTATCAAATTACTTTCATAAGATAAACAAATTACATTGACAATAAACAAACTATGAGCTAAAATTAATTGTAAAAAAAACTAAAATAAGTCTTTGTTTTTGAAATAAATATAGACTTATTTGTCGCTAATTTAGGCAGACATATTATATTAAAATTTTTATTACGGAGGAAATTTTGGGTTACACAATAGGACAAAAAATAATCAAGGAACATCTTGTTTCTGGAAATATGAAAACGGGCGAAACAGTTGCCCTAAAAATCGATCAAACTCTGACTCAAGACGCTACTGGAACAATGGCATATCTTGAGTTTGAAGCTATGAATATACCGAGAGTTAAAACTGAACTTTCAGTTGCTTACATAGATCACAATACCTTACAAACAGGATTTGAAAATGCAGACGACCATAGATTTATTCAATCTGTCGCAAAAAAAAGAGGAGTGGTTTTTTCAAAACCAGGGAATGGAATTTGTCACCAGGTTCATTTAGAAAGATTTGCAATTCCCGGTAAAACTTTAATAGGTTCTGATTCTCATACGCCCACTGCTGGTGGTATGGGTATGCTTGCTATGGGAGCTGGCGGTTTAGATGTTGCTGTTGCCATGGGTGGAGGAGCTTATTATATAACTATGCCCAAATTCGTGAGAATTACTCTTAAAAATTCACTTTCCTCTTTTGTAAGTGCAAAAGACATTATTTTAGAAGTTTTGAGAATTCTGACTGTCAAAGGTGGGGTCGGTAAAATTATAGAATATGCTGGAGATGGAGTAAAAAGCCTCTCTGTTCCCGAAAGAGCTACTATAACTAATATGGGAGCAGAACTCGGCGCAACAACTTCAATTTTCCCCTCCGATGAAAATACAAGACAATTTTTAAAGGCTCAAGGTCGTGAAGAAGATTATATGCCCCTTTCTGCCGATGAAGATGCTGTTTATGATGAAGAAATTGAAATAGATTTAAGTAAACTTGAACCGATGGCAGCCTGCCCACATATGCCCGATAAAGTAAAGAAAATCAGTGAATTGGGAAAACTTAAAGTTGATCAAGTTTTAATCGGTTCTTGCACAAATTCATCCCTTGCCGATTTACTAACTGTTTCTGAAATTTTGAAAAACAAAACAGTACATTCTTCTGTCAGCTTGGGCATATCCCCTGGTTCAAAACAAGTGCTTACAATGCTTTCAGAAACGCAAGCACTTAAAAATATAATTGATTCTGGTGCCAGAATTTTAGAATGTGCCTGTGGTCCCTGTATAGGAATGGGACAATCTCCGAGCACTGACGCAATTTCACTTAGAACTTTTAATCGTAATTTTTATGGTCGTTCTGGAACACAGAGTGCTCAAATTTACCTTGTCAGCCCACAAACTGCGGCTGCTTCAGCAATAAATGGATATTTAACTGATCCGAGAACACTCGGAGAAGAAGTTAAGATAAACTTGCCAACACAGTTTGTAATAAACGACAACTTACTTGAGCAACCAGCACCGGCTGACAAAGCAGATGAGATAGAAGTTATTTATGGTCCAAATATCAAGCCTTTTCCCGACAACGAGCCTCTTTCTGATGAAATTCAAGCAAAGGTGTCTCTGAAAGTAGAAGACGATATTACAACAGACCATATTATGCCCGCTGGTGCGAGAGTTCTCCCCTATCGTTCCAACATTCCAAAAATATCTGAATTTTGTTTTGAAAATGTTGATCCTGATTTTTCAAAAAATTGTACAGCTTTGGGCGAAAGTTTTGTGGTTGCTGGATTAAATTATGGTCAAGGTTCCTCAAGAGAGCACGCCGCTTTAGTTCCAAAATATTTGGGAGTTAAAGCTGTTATAGCTAAATCTTTTGCAAGAATTCATGCCGCAAATTTAGTAAATGCCGGAATAATTCCGCTCACATTTAAAAATGAAAAAGATTATGACAAAATTTCCAAAGGCGATTTGCTCGTACTCACTTCTGTCTTTGAGTCTCTAAAAACAGGTGATTTTCGTTTAATAAATAAAACTACAAATGAAGAATATGAACTTGTTGGAAAATTTGATAAAAGACAGCAAGAAATACTTAGAGCTGGAGACTTATTGAAATATACGGGGGCCAATAAAGATGAATAAAGAACAATATATCAATCATTTTGAAAATCTCTTAGATGAACAAATAAAAAGGGCAGAAAAGCTATCTGAAAATAAAAAAGAAATACAAAATAAAGATAAAACTGTCATCGGCCTTGTAGATGGAGACGGTATCGGTCCTATCATTTTAGAGTCTGCAAAATCTGTTATAAATTTTTTGCTCAAAGATGAAATTGATTCAAATAAAATCGAGATAAAAGAAATCAATGGTCTTACAATTGAAAATAGAATGAAGACGGGTAAAACTTTACCCGATGATATTTTAGAAAAAATTAAATCCTGCGATGTTTTGCTCAAAGGTCCGACAACCACTCCCAAAGGCGGAACTATGGAAAGTGCAAATGTGGCTTTAAGACGAGAACTTGATCTATATGCAAACATTCGTCCAGTTAAAATTCCCGAAAAAGATATTGATTGGGCTTTTTTCAGAGAAAATACTGAGGGCGAATATGTTTTAGGTAGTAAGGGAATTGAAATTCCTGGACTTCTGTCAATGGATTTTAAAGTTATTACAGTTGAGGGAACAAAGAGAATAGCAAAATCAGCTTTTGAATATGCTAAAAACAACGGCAAAAATCATGTTACGATTGTAACTAAAGCAAATATTATGAAAAAAACAGACGGACTTTTTTCTGATATTTGTCATAAAGTAGCTAAAGATTACCCAGATATTGAAGTTGATGAATATTATGTTGATATAATTTCTGCACATTTGATTGATCCGCAAATGCAATCTAAATTTCAAGTCTTTGTTTTGCCCAATTTATATGGAGATATAATTACTGATGAAGCAGCTCAACTTCAAGGTGGTGTATCTACTGCAGGAAGTATCA
The DNA here is from genome assembly GCA_030532035.1 of Clostridia bacterium. GTDB lineage: Bacteria > Bacillota > Clostridia > Oscillospirales > Acutalibacteraceae > JAUNLX01. The sequence goes on from JAUNLX010000015.1 coordinate 16,279, forward strand.
ATGCAGGCGATGAATATGCTATGTTTGAAGCTATTCACGGCAGTGCTCCCCGACTTTTTGAAGAGGGAATCCAAGATTATGCAAGCCCAGCTTCAATTTTAAGGGCTCTTGCTCTCTTGCTCTCTCATATAGGTTTTTATGATAAATCTAAAATATTAAATAGCGCCTTAGACAAACAACTATCTAAAAACGAAAATATAAAATGTACTCAATTTACAGAAAACTTGATAAATATATTGAAAGAAGGGATTTAAATGGCAAAAAGAGAAGTTTCTCTATCCGTTATTCGTAGGCTTCCCAGATATTTTAGACTTTTAGCCAGTCTTAAAAAAAGTGGTATTGTCAGAATTTCTTCAAATGAATTTTCTGAAAAATTAGGGCTTTCCGCTTCGCAGGTACGCCAAGATTTAAATTATTTCGGTGGTTTCGGACAACAGGGGTATGGATATAATGTAAACAATTTATATGTTGAAATAGGCAATATCTTGTCTGTAAATGCTGGAATGAAGACTGTTTTAATTGGAGCAGGAAATTTAGGTCGCTCAATAATCAAAAATTTAGACAGTCATTCTAAAAATTTAGATCTAATAGGAATATTTGACAAGAATACTGCATTAGTGGGAGAAATGATTGGAGATTTACCGATAAGAAACTCAAAAAATCTCGATGATTTTTGTAAAGAACATCGCCCAACAGTTGCAATAGTTTGTATTCCAAATACAAATACAAAAGAAGTATTTAAAATTCTTGCTGAAAATGGCGTTAAAGGTTTTTGGAATTTTACTGATTATAATCCCAAGGAAGATTTTCCAGAAACAGTAGTTGAAAATGTTCATTTAGCTGACAGTATGATGACAATGTGTTATAGAATAAATCATGAAACAGATACTGAGTAATGTGCCACTTGATACTGTTTTACATCCGTCAGGTCTGTGTTTTGTAACTTTAACTGATAAATTAAAAAAGAGAATCGGATTTAATTTATTTAATTTCAAAACTCAGAGAATTGTGAGAATTAAAAAATCCGATTATCTTCGCTTTAAATTTGGTCCTCCATTTGAAGAAATTAAAAATCAAATGAAAGATTATCTAACTTGTAGTGTTGAAACTAATTCTCAGGGATATATAAATGTTATTTATCCAACTGGAGAAATGGGAATTTTCAATAAAAATGGGCTTTTAGTTTGGCTCGGAGATCTTGCTTATCATGAGAAACCAGTACAGTCTATTGCCCTTGTCAATAACGACATTTGGACTGTCTGCCCCGAAGAAAACGCAATCGTGAGATATAAAACAGCTTTAAACAGATTTGATTTTAGAATTGGCGGTAAAAATGCACCTGTGTTTTCAAATCCCTGTCAAGTCAGATTTTACGATGACCAGCTCTATGTCTGCTGTAAAGATACAGGACAAATAAAAACAGTTCAGTTAAATGATTTTGTCATAAAAAATTATCTGAGCTTTGACAGTGAAATATATGATTATATTCGGTATCAAGACAAAGAAATCGTTATGTTGTCGACGGGAACATATATAATATAAAAAAGGAAGATATAAATATCTTCCTTTTTTTGTATTTATTTGTATTTATCGTAAAAATCGTCGCCGCTTAATTGATTTTCATTTTTTATATCTTCTGGATTTTCTTCTTCGATAAATTTGTCTAAGTCCAATTCATTGTCTATATTTTTCGGTTTTTTCATTTTTTTCAAATTCACTATGAGAAGCGTCAATAAAATTCCAGTTATAAGACTTAAAATGCCAACAACGGAAAGATAAATTATAAATTTTTTATCTGATACAGTTTTGTTTGTAATTAAAGACGATAAACCGGTAAATTGAGGCATTCTCACAACATAGAGTTTATAAATTTCAGTTTTAGAGGATTCAGCATCTGAAACCTTAATTTCAAAAACATTTTTGCCTACATTTATATTTTGATTTTGTACAAGTCCACTTATTTTAAGCGTCGGAGCTGTTGGCTCAGCAAAAATTGTTATTTTAGATTCTTCATATGGAAGATAAACAACATATTCCTTTTTGTCTCTTGAAAATTTGGGAGAAACAATGCCTGGTTTAACTTCCAAACTCCTAAGTCCTACAAAAAAGGAAACTGGTTTCGTTGTAGTTTCTTCTCCTCTAACAACAGCAATTTTATATGTATTTATTGCTCCATTTTGAGCAGTAACTCTTATCATCGCTTCATTTTTACCCATCGAAAGTTTTTCGCCAAAGATTTCAACTTTGGCTTTGGGATCATTCGGCACTGCATTTATCTTAATGTCATTTATATTTTCGGGCAAATTGGAGATTGAATAAGAAGTCGTATTTGGAGAGAAAGCAGGACTCAAATCATATCCCTCAACAGAAAGAGATTTTAATTTATTGTCAGATGATTTATTTGCAACTGTGGTATCATAATTATTTTGATAAGATGGATTAGGTGCTGTTGTCTTTTGTCCTGGAGCTTTGACTGTGGCAGTTATTCTTCCACCAGCAGCTGATGTTTCCCCTATCGTTCCATCACGAAAAGTGCCACAAACAACATTCGATATATTCAAAGTGGCAACTCCAGATTTAGCAGTTATCAAGCAAGTTATTCTATATTGGGCAGAGTTCTTTGGATTATCTCCAGCAAAATATGAATTTATTTCTGAATTAGTGGTACTCATATTGTTCCAGTTTGATGGCCCGCCAGCTACAGAAAGCACCTTCATTCCAGTTGTGCTTATTTTTGCATAGTAGCTTCCCGCCGGTTCTCTGGCATTTATTGTAACTACATAAGTAACAGTTGAGCCTGAAACAACATCTGTAGGGCCAGTGATTAAAGTATTTCCTTTAGCAAAGACAGTTCCCACTGCCGAAAATAAAATCAAAAAAGATAAAAAAATAGTCAACAAGTTCTTTTTCAAAATTTTTCTCCTATTTATTATTAGATATCCAATACATTATTTGAGCTGCGTCAGTAACATTTATGACAGAGTTATTATTTGCATCTCCTGCATTTATGTTTGCCTTTGATAAATTGGGCTTGTTCTTGTAATAATACATAACTGTAGCAGCATCTGCTGTTGAAATTTTTCCATCACCGTTCATATCGCCCTTTATTACAACACTGTATTTTTTAGAGCTTCCCTTAGCGTTGATAATTGAACCAGTGGTGATAAGCGCACTATCTGACAAAGCTTTGCCGTTTTTCATAACGATAATATCTCCATTTATATTTGCTTTGAATTTAGCAACTGTCGTATTGGCTTTGACATTTTCAACCAAGTCGGAACTTATTTTATAGACTTTTGAAGTGGGCTCGGTAATTGTTGGATTGGGCTGTGAGGAATTGTTTTTTACAATTTCAATATTAACTACATCAAAAGCTCCATTTTTTGAATAAATTACAGCCTTTGTTTTTCCAAGCATTTTGCCTGTAACAAGCCCAGTTTGAATATTTATATTTGCATATCGGGAATCAGAAATCATAAACATCGGTTTTTCTGAAGCATTTGTAGGATATTTTGTATACTGTAATTGCACCGAAGTATTTAATGGAATTTTTACAGTTTTTGAAACATTTAATCCATCTTCAAAAATAAAACCCGTTTTGCCGTCAAACTGAATATTATACCAAAGTGGATTGCTCCACTGTTCATTAATAGAACTTCCTTTGGGAATTCTTTTGCCGTAATAAGATTTAACTTGTTTACCATTATTCAATGCACTGAGTTTTTGATATGCAGTGCTGGGACCAGTTCTGACATTTGTTCTAATATTTGGTGGAGATACAACCACTGCATTTTTATCAGAGTAATTGAATTGAAGTTTTTCAATGTCAGTTTTTCCATAATTTTTAAAAACTGGAATGAGAAATGTTCTATTCGTTTTTAACAATCCATTTTCACTATATGCCTTATATGTTCCACCTGTTTCCACCAAAGGAGCATGTATAGCCGCCATATACTGATGTGGAAAATACTGTTTAGTATTTGGATTTATATTGAATTTTTGAAAATATGGCGTATTCTGACCCTTTGTAATATATCCATTGGAAGTCTTTAAGGCTCCCTCCATAATTGAAATTTCAGGATTTGACCAATTACTTTTTTTTGCAAAATCAAGGCCAGCTACAACATGACTCATACCGTCATGAGAAGTTGCACCCCAATTAAAGAAATTGTAATATCCACGATATTCAGGATATTTAGACTTGTAGGGAGAATAAGCTCCACCGACAGTTGAACTTCCATCTCTGCCAACTTCGAGAATTATTTTCTGAGCAAGATAAATAGGATTGATTCCACTTTTATAACCAGCATTCCAAATTACCTGTGCATAAGATTTAGGAATTATCTGAATACTTCCGTCGAAAGCTTCATATTTTATTTTACCGTCTTTGCTTTCCATAAAAGTTCCATTCAATACATTTTGTACGGCAGCAACAGTTTGAGTTTTAGAATCAAAGGCTTGATCTTCAAACATCAATATATTTACTTCACTTGCAATAAAGCTGTTGGGGTCCATAAAATAAGCAAGAGCAATTCTGCTAGCGACTCCATAATTTTTCTCTAAATTACTTGGGGATTCTCCTCTTGTATATAATCGCGGCCCCATATTTACATTATATGCCCAGGTATAACTACCTTGTCTTGTAATTTCATCATCTAAAGAACCTTTAACAAAAGCTGGCACAAAATCCCAATTAGGATATTTAGTTTTTATTTTTGAAAGTTCTTCTGCATAGGATTCAGGAAAACCTTTAGATATAAGCATTTCTTTATTTTTTTGTTCAGAAGTGACAGCATATACTGAACTAAATAATAAAACAGATAGAAAAACCGAAACAATTAGTAACGATAATATAATCTTTATTATTTTTTTCATCATAAACTCCATTTCTGCAAAAATTATCTTAGAACTACTTAAGATTTTACCACATTTATGAATAAAAATAAAATAAAAATAAAAAAAGATTCGATAATATCGAATCTTAATTTTCATTGCTATTTAGAAGCACCCTCAAAACCAAACAGAGAAAGAGAAAAAGAAGATTGGACAAGCCCTCG